>DASZPP010000294.1:0-34804 GCA_035549975.1 Opitutus sp. | reverse complement strand
TAACGATAAAAGTGCCCGATCAGCCGCAGCACGAAGCCGGCGCGAGCTGGCGCCTCGGCGAGCGCCTCGTGGAACTTGCGCCGGGCGTGCGCCCAGCAGCCGAGCCACACCACGCCGGGGTGCGCGTTGGCGTAGGCCGCGTAGGCTTCGTAACCGTCGGACTGGAGCAGGCCGCGATAATCGCCGAGCAGCCGCTCGGCCTCTTCATGGCGGCGGGACAGTCGCCACTCAAAGATGACGTCGCCGCCGGGATGCGACAGCGCCCACAGCCAGCCTTGCGTGGTCTTGCCGTCCCGCAGATCGGGATCGTGGCAGCGCAGCGGGGTCTCATCGACGACCACGTAGCCGCCGGCCAGCAGGTCCTGCTTCATCCGCTTGACCAGCGGCTCGAGCAGCGCGGTCGCCAAACCCGTCCAATCGCTTAAGTTCTGGCGCGAGATCGGGGCACCCCAGCGGGCCAGCATCCTTTCCTGCCGATACAGCGGCAGATGATCGGCATACTTCGCGGTCAACGCCCACGCGATCAGCCCCGCCGAGGCGAAGCCGCCGGCCGCGATTCGCTTGGGCGCCGGCGCCACCAGTGGCGCCCGGTTGCGATCCAGGCAGTGCCGGAACTTCGGCCGCACGATCTCGCGCTTGAAGAGCTGCGGCGGAACGATGTCCACCTCGAAGGTCCGCTCCTCGCCGATTCTTTCGTAGAGGCTGGGATCGGCGCGCACCGGGTCGGGGAGGATCTCGATCGTTTCCTTCACCGGCAGATGCGCGAAGGAGTCGGCCGGTAGCGTGCGCTTGGGCGCCGGCCCGGCGGCGCGTTCGTAGGTGACGGTCGCGGTTGGGCGCGGCGTGGCGGCGGCGAGTTTTTCTAGCTCGCCGAGTTTAAGCAGCAGTTGCGCCCGGTCCAGCGTCTCGCCCCTGCCCGGCCCGAAGAGCTGCTGTTTCAACCACGCGATCTGCGCGCGCAACACCGGTTCTCCTCGCGGAGCAGGGTCACTTCGTCGGGGGCGGTGGGCTGCGCGCTCACGCCGTATCATGAAGCACGTGACGTGCCGGACTTCACCGCTCATACCACGGCTTCAAGGACCCGCGCCTGAGCTCCACCCCGCCGACCAGCAGCGCGAGGGCCTCCGGCGCGAGCGCCAGCTTGGCCTTCGCCTCGCCCGGCGCCGGCCAGGAGAAGCGGCCCTGCTCGAGTCGTTTCGCCAAGACCCACACGCCCGTGCCGTCCCAATACAGCAGCTTCAATCGCGTGCGCTCCTTGTTCGTGAAGCAAAAGACCGCCCCCTGTTTCGGATCCGCGCCCAACCGCTGCTGCGCCGCGGCCCACAGCCCGTCGTATTGCTTGCGCATGTCCACGGGTTCGACCGCCACGTAGATCCGAATCGCCGCCGGGAACGCCAGCATCGCTCAAGCCCGCAGCGCTCGCACCAGCTTCGCCAACTCGGCGGCGCTGGTGCCGCGCAGTTCCGTGCCGTCGGGCAGCCGCACGCTCAATCCGATCGACCGGGCGGCCACGGCGGGCAGCGCCGCCTCCACGAAGTTGATTCTTTCCGGTGAGCGCATCGCGGTGACGGCCTCCGCCTTGGGCCGCCCCCGCCTGGCCGGCCCCAGCCGGCCCGCCGCTCGCTCGCGTTGCGCCCAACTGCAAAACGTGGTGTAGTTGATCCCCTCTCGCCGTGCGAACGCCTGCTGCGTCATCCCGCTCGCCCGATACTCCGCCAGCAACTCCGCCCGTCGCTCCGCCGGCGTCCGCCGCCGGCCCAGCGCATCGCGCTGCTCCCCGGTCTCGATCACTTCGGTCTCGGCTGCTCCCGTCGTAGTTATCGCCATTCCAGCAAACTATCACTTCGTAGGTCTCGTATCTACGAGGCACCCGAGGCGACGCTTACAGGCGTTTCGTTCCCCCGTTCGGTGTGTGGTATCCTTTACCACGGTCCCGAACTTTTATGGCACCGAACTACGTCCCGGCGGGGAGATTCTCGCTTGGCCGGACGGTGGCAACGCCGGGAGCACTTCAAAACCTGACGCGCGGCGACATCATCGACGCCCTCACGCGCCATGTTTCTGGCGATTGGGGAGACCTCGACGAGCCCGACTTGGCAGCGAACGAGCGGTCACTTCTCACCGAAGGCCGACTCTTCTCCGCCTACTCATCGGCTTCACACGTCAGGTTCTACGTCATCACGGAATGCGACCGGTCGGCCACCACCGTCCTTCTGCCTCACGAATACTGAGGCGCGCACCTCCTGAAAGAGAGGTGCTTTTTTCATTCATTCGCATTGATCCGACACGTACCAAGTGCCTCAAACAAGGGTAAGACTGCTGTGAAAAGCGCCAGATTTTCCTTCCCGAGTTTCTGCCGGTGTAGACGTCCTACTTACAGGCATATCTTTACAGCAAACAACACCTTTATCGACGCCATCTGAAACACGGTCTTCTGCCTCGGAAAGGCAGAAGACCGGTGAGGAAAGCGACGGAACTCGCGCAATTAACTTGTCTTGCAGTTGCAGGCGCCGGCTACCAAATCGCCTACGCACGCGCCGTTAGGAGTACATTTAGTCGTTGTGCCGTTGGGATTTTGTATGGGATCTGGGCAACATATATAAGTCGGATCTGAGGTACCGCATTGAAATTCCAGGCAATCTCCCAGCAAGGGGGAGGCGCCTAATACGATGATGCCTCCGATTAGTACTATTTTTGGCATTACTTGTTTTTTCATATTTTTACTAGTTACTTATGCGATCAACTACAATTACACGTGTTCACTTAACTGCACTCATGGGGCCAGGGATATATCTAACCCATCCGTGCGGCCCTATGACGATAGGTATATCAAATTTTGAATCGACTGCACTTACCTGCACGATCACCCACCGATTCCCGACACCCATGTTCGGATAGTCTGATTGGTTTGCAATACGGTAGCGTTGCATCAGCGACTGATCCAAAATGCCATTTGCGTACGGCAGCAAATCTTGAATGCCGCCGGCCGGTATCTTCCCAGGATTCGCCCGTTCGTAAGCGGCCACGCCGGGAATTAACGCTTTAGCAAATCGCGTTATAGCGGCGGCACGAAGTTTTGAGAAGGCCGCTCTAATATCGTCCTCGGTGTCCAGTGGTCCAGCGGAAGCCGCATACCAGTCATCTTCCGTAAGAAAGCGCATTTCAGGGATGGACTCGTCCGGTAATCGAGCGAGTAACTCCTTTAGTTCAGCTCGCTTGTCTTTTGTTTGGCGCTTCGCATTTGAAAGCCTCTCATCAGAACCGTGATTCGAAACCGCCGTCTCGACCTGTTTTATGGGAACGCCGAAATCCGCCCGCGGCTTCTTCGCGCGTATCGGCGTCCCAATGGGCGAAACCAGATAGTCTCGATCTAGCTTGCGGCTGCCCGAATAGCGCAAGAAAACACCAACTAGCGCGCTGATGACAGCGGCTGCACTAACGATAGATACCATTCTTTTCACTTTGCGAATTAAGACTTGGGCGAGGGGCGCCTTTTCACAGTAGAAAGATTGGCCTGTCAAAACTGGCCCGCGGCATTCCTATTTTCAGCGGTAGATAACAATGATCTGAGTCATCCCAACCAGCGATGATATGCACCGGCTGCGCCTTTCCGGACTTCAGTTTAATAAACATCTCAATGTCAACATACTCTTGCACGCGCGTCGAATCGGAAGTAGGACGTGTGTCCACGAATCTGGGCAATATCGATGCGCCCCAATTGGGGAAGCGTTTCATTTGTTCGAGCAACGCCTCCGGGTCGATTCCATAACGTGAGCTTATACGAATAGATAACGTGCTGATTGCAACGGCTGATAAGCATCCTGTGCAAATTGCCTGGGGCTTTGGTTCAGCTCTCTGAGTGGCCTTGGGGCGGGCGAGCATATTGGTTTGCCAGGCAGCAGCCATAATTGACTTTATGTCGGTAGCGTTAAGTTCCGATTGGCTCAGGTTATAGCTACGGCGCACATTCTCGACGTAAGCTGCAAGTGCCCTTTTCGCCCCGTCGGTCGAAGTATATCGCCCAGTGGGTACACGGAATCTCCAAAATCGGTCGAAATCGTCCTTCGAGTAAGATTCAAGAAATCCAACGATCAGGTCAAATAGCGCTTTCCGCTTCAGTTCGGAAATTGGCAGCTGTGACTTAGATATTTCGTGTCGGACAAGTTCTCGACATCTCTCAATTCCGACAAATGTGTGCTGCTGCCATAGTCGAAGAGTCAGGTCATCCTCGCCCCGTATGTCACTGCTCGCTTTCCATGGCGGAGGATTCCCAGCAAATATCCAAGTATCGGTGCGAGCGCGAAGCGCGATTGCGTGCGCCGTGAATATTATTACTATCGCGAAACCGCAGCGTACAAGTACTGAAACAAAGCTCATTATATTAGCACCCCGTTGTGCGCTGAAATAGCAAGTTGGCGAGTGAACCTGAGTACTTGTAAAGCATAGCGCAGGTTGCAAGGAACCAAAAGGCGGTGAGGGATGCGCCGGCTTCGTGGGCGCTCAACCATGGCCACCATGAGAGTCCGGTGCCGAGGCAAGCACAGGGCTTGCTATAATTGCCAATCCAAAGCGCAATTCGATAGACTCCAAAACAAGCCACAAGCCACAGTATTGTGGCTTGTTTAGCGGCGATGTTTTTCTCACGAAAAATGCTGATGGCGACCAAAATCTCGACCGCGCTAACCGCGATCAATAACGCGCGGTTTTCGACTAGCAATATGGAATCGGGTTTTAGCAGTATAGGATCAGATTGAAAAGCTGCAGCTAACTTCAGCGCAGCCGTAAATGCCAATAAGCCTGCGATAATGTATCCAACTATTTTTTGAAACCTAAGCATTGGACACCTGGGGGGTAATAGCTGAGCACGGTGCGAATTAAGGCTAACTCCTAGCAACTTCGAACGGTGTGCGGTTTCCACGTCCACCGGCGAAGACTTCAGAGATTTCAGTGAGGACCTAAGATGCAAAGTTCTTTTGCTTTCAGTTTGCACCCATGTCAACACTTTTCACATAATTATTGCAGTTAGTGCCTTTTTTTGGGGAATGCTGTTTTCAGGGCCGATTAAGTTGCCCCTCGGGCCCGGCCCGCGCCGGAGGCAGCATGATCTCGCTAGTCGCAGCCGCTATGGCCGGTACCGATACGGCCGCTTAACGCATCCGCACGGTTGCCGAGCAGCCTTTATCTGGATAAAATTGGAGAATGCGGTCCGGAAGTACGCGGAATTTGCTCGTTCTACAGTCTCGTGATATCGCCTTTCTCCGCGGCCTGCTCGAGTGCCGCGTGATGACGATTCGGCATGTCGCTCTCCTCTACTTCGACCGCCGGCAGGAAGCGGCCAAGAAACGCCTGCAAAAATTGAAACGCACGGGTCTAGTCGGCGAGCGCCCAAGGGCACAGTTTCAGCCATCGATCATTTTCCTGACGCGCGGCGGCCTCCAGGTTCTGAGGGAACAGGGAATCCTCGATCTGTACCCGACTTTCGATGTCCCCTCTCTTGAACGACGTGCTCGGGTAAGCGACCTCACGATCCAGCACGAATTGGCCGTGCTCGACTTGAAAGTCGCCTTCCAGTCGGCCGCTGCCGCCCACGGACTTTCGATTCTCGAATGCACCACGTGGCCGCTGCTCAACCAGTTCACCGCGCCCGGCGGCGTCGTTAAGCCGGACGCGTTCGTCCGATTTCGTTCGGCCTCGGACGACAACACCACCGAAGAGCATCACCTATTCATCGAGCTTGACCAATCGACCGAACCGCTCGGCACCCTGTGTGACCGATCGAGGCGGTACGCGGCTCACGCCAAGAAGATTTGCGGGCAGATGGAACGCGGCGTCTCACATACTGGCCGTCATCAGCACCCGTTCCGCGTTCTCTACGTGCTTCGCTCCCGTGAACGCCGCGACATCCTCGCCGAGCGTCTGCGTACTGCCAATCCCCCTATCCTCTCGCTCGTCTGGCTCACCACTTTCGAGGAGGCATCGAATGATCCATTCGGCGCGATCTGGCTTCGACCGATCGACTATCGCAATCCCCACCGGTCCGGCCGACCGCTCCTCCCGGGCCCCGCTGAACGCGAACGGCAGCCCGAGTCGGTGCTGGTCCAGACACGGAAGGCGTCCTAAGAAAAGCGGCCCGCAGGGGCCGCTCGGCGTCAGTACGTGAAGCACGTCTTCAGATCCTCGGAGGACATCCTGATCGACTGGCGCGTAACATGACCGATGGCGGTCGCATCATCGACCTGGTCGACACCGGTAAGATCCGTTCGCTCCGCTTCCCTGCCTTCTGGTTCGAACCAACACCGCAGGGGAAGTTCATGCTCACAATGGCATTCGGCCAAGGCAAATACTACGTCGATTCGATGTCAGAGAACACCAAACGCGGCTTCCGCGAAAAGATTAGAATCGGCGAGTATCCGGGGATCGCTCCGCTTGGCTACCTCAATGACCGACGCATCAAGCGAATCATCCCTGATCCGGATCGAGCACCGGTTATCAGACAAGTTTTTGAACGATACGCCGCCGGGAGTGAAACGCTCGATACGCTCAGAGTCTTTTTGGCCACCAACGGCGTAACGACAAAGACGGGGAAGCTCCTAACGCGCGACAGAATTACAAAAATGCTCAAGAATCCAATCTACTATGGACATTTCATGTGGGCAGGTGACGTGCACGCGGGGAAGCACGAGGCGATCGTCTCAAAGGTAATTTTCGACCGCGTGCAATGTATCCTCAGCCAGCGTTGGAAAAAAGAATCTCCTCCATTATGCGTTCGGGGTAGGCCCGCGAACGATGTTGCCGGCAACCGTCAGCCAGCTGACAAACGACACTGAAGCCGGCGAGAGTTATCTCGCTCTTCGTTATCGGCGGCTGATCGGCAGCGGCGGACTCACCTACACAATCGAGGTCGCCGACGATCTCTCCGGGCCATGGGACACGAGCGGCGCCCAGGTCGAGGAGGTCGGCACAGCCACGCCGACCGGCGACGGACTCACCGAGCAAGCTACCGTTCGACTCAAGACGCCGCTCTCCCAGGTCACCGCAAAAAAGTTCATGCGCCTTCGCGTCACGCTTCCCTGAGACATCAGCGGCACCCGCCCTCTCCTTCGTCCGCCTGACGATGCGCTCGATAAGGGGAAAATTCAGCAGCGACTCCCCTCCCTGAAATTCGATCTTAAGATTGTTCGACGGTCCTTCAAGCATGATGTCGACTGCGTGATCTGCCGCCTCTTCAGACATGTCGAAGGAGGACCGATCCTCCGATACTCGCGATACTTGGCAATATGAACAGGTGTGGTTGCATCGGAGCGTAACGACGAAGATGTGAAGCGACGCAAGCGACGGTAAAAGTGATTGCCTAGTTCTGATTTGGGCAGCAAGAAGCTCAAGATGAGCATCTGCTCCCTCCCGAGCCATGAAGTGGCGTGACTCCAATTCATCGACATACGGGTCGTCCCGGGAGAATCTCCGTTCGACGAAATCACGAACCACTTTATCCGGAACGACAAGGTGCTCACCAGCCAGGTTTGTCATGACACTTCGACCGGCATCAAGCCGCATGAAGCGAAATGGGAGCATCGAATACGGGTCGCTGCAGCTGTACGCGTCTTTTGCGCGAAAACTTGCAGCAAGCTGAGGCACGGACGTAAAATTGATCAAGCAATCCGAGCTTTGTCAGGTGAGCTGATCCGTGGAGGATCGTCCGAGCGCTCCGAGGACTCTAGATCAGGCCGAATGAATCCTGTTTGGGAAAGCGCATGCGCCATGATCAAGTCCCGCGTTCCTCTGGTCTCCTCGGCGATGAGAGTCCGGAGTCGTTGGTCGATGAGATCGTTCAAGAACTCGCCGAGCAGGTCCTCCGCGTTGTCTTCGGGCTGTTTCGGCCGAATATTCACCTCTAAAAATCGTTCTATTTGATTCCGAATCTCAACATAGCACCGATTTGTGAAGCGGTATGATGATTTGAGCACAGCATCGGCCGTATAAACCGTGAGGTCTATTGTTGTTTTCGCATGTGTCCGGTCATTCATCGCCTGTGAATTAGGGATGCGTAGGGTTCGGCGGGGCGTTATCGATTGGGGCTGCTTTGATGCCAGTTGCGCCGCCCATACGCGCAACCAGATCGACCTGCCTCAATCGAACTTTCGAGACCGCTTGGTCAAACTCGACGACAATACCGTCCACCTCGACCGCCAAAACCCGGACTATTGCTTCGGGATCGACGTTTTTCATTCCGGCGATCCGACCCGCCTTAAGCGTGATAAAATCGCACCTCTCGAGTAATCTAACAGTCATCGGCCACCGTGACCGCATTTTCGCCATCTTTGTCAACAGCGTCTTCTCCTCTTCGGCCGTGAGTTGGTTTGGCAAATCATCCGGCGTAGCAGTGCTTGGTGCTGTCGCTACTGGTTGGGGCGGATCGTCGGCAATCGAAAGGATCGTCTCTTCGCCGCCCAAACGCTCAACTATATCGCTTTGGTCAAACGGCAATGGTTGTGGCGATCCTTCAAATAGGATAACGATGTGCTCTGGTTGAATTTCGATGATGGGAACTTTCGTGCCCTCCAGTGCAACCTTGATCCCCGTCGGTCTTCCGTTCTCGTAGATCTTAAAATAGACCCGGGATTTGAGCGTAACCTCCTTCGGCCAGTGACTCCTTATTTTCGGTATCTTTGCGAGAACGGGCGCGGAGATCCTCCGCGGCGGGCTGACAACGCTTGATTCGGACTGTGGCGCTGCCGACGAAGCAAAATCTGAACTTGGCGGCGGTGGACTCGCGGACGTACCAGAGTAGTGCGAGGAATGCGACGCGTGCGAAGAGTGCGACGAATGGGAGCTGTGCGAAGCGAGGAGCGGCACGCCACGGCGCGCTCGCCCGTACACAAGCTTCCTTACATGTGTTGCGTGTTTTTGTAGCGATGTGTCCGGTGTCGCTCCCGTGACCTGCGGAGCGCCGCTCGCAACCACTAACGCCTGACCTTCGCTTGTGGCCGTAGCACCGGCAACAACTGAGGCGAGCCTCCGGAGCAGGCTGGCAACTGCTGGACTCATGCAAACGTGATTAGGCCAATCAGTGCCAGCGTCAAACACAATGCAATCCTAGTGCTGTCGTGACAGCGCCACTCGCCGTCCTGAAATCGAACGGCATCGCAGGGCTTACTATTCGGCACCCAAATGGTGCCGGTTAACCCCGACGCCGGCTGCGTGGCCCATGATTGCCCGACGACGACCAGTCACGAATTGCGGCGCAAGATTTCGCTCTTCGCAGGCGGCTGACTCGCGCCGCCAGCTTCTATTGCGCCGCCGAGACCTTCGGCAAACTCACGTCCAGTTCCGCTTTGAGTTGATCGTAATCCGAAGCGAGCGCACGAACCTCCGCAGTGTAGCTCACGAGCGAGCCGGTTGGTTTTTCGAGAAGGGCGAGGAGTCGGGTGATGTAGCCGTATTGCCGCAGCACTTTCTCGTACTGTACCTGATACTGTGGCGGCGGGTTCATCAGCGACCGCATCGCGTCGTCTTCCAGCTCCCTCCGGGCATGAAATTCCTTCCACTTGTCCGATGCCTGAAGATGGCTGGCGAATTCTGACACCTGTTGGCCCGCGGCAGCCTCCCTCGCGATCGCTTCCTGCCAGAGTCCAATCACATCCCCGCACTTCGCTACGAGCACCTGACGGTCAACATCGTTCATGACTCGGCGTTGTTGAAGCGCGTCGAGGTAGGACTTGTCGGGCCGGGTGTCCGCAAGCTTTCCACAGCTGACGAAGACGAGGCCAACGAAGAGCAGGCCAATCGCTCGATTGTTCACGGCCATTCCTTCCTTCCCGCCAAGGCATCGATAATGGACACAGCATCGAAGTAGTCCGGTGCGGGAAGTTCACGGAATCGTTCGGGATGTGCCGACACATAGGCTGCCGTCCAGTCGTCGAGTGATCCTGCCACGTGCATGTCCTCCGCGAATCGAACAACGGAGCCGTGGTAATCGCCGCGATGTCTCGCCAACACACTCCTAAGCCCATTAGCGGCAAAGAGGTCATCCACCTCGGCGTTAATCCGATTTTCCTCGGGTAAGCCGTGAAAGCGGAGAAAGGCCGACATGCCTACCATCACGATCAGCGCCCATCCGGCTAGGATAACAAGTGGCCGACCACCGAACACGCCGGAAGCTTCAGCCAGAAGCGCGGAGGGAGCCAAGGATATTCACGTCGTGGATTTCAGCGATTGCCTGCCCTTCGCACGCGCGGGTGAATCCGAGCGAACGACCAAGAGAAGAGCCGTGAGATTCGGGTCCTTGTTCGCGATCGCGTGCAGCCGCGTCGAAGCCAGATGGATCGCGTCAGACTTATTCAGCACCCTTGGATTGTCGCCGCCAATTGAAACCTCCACGCTTCCGTTGATCACGTAAATCACCTCGGAACCGCTGTGAAAATGCGCCGGAAACGAGCATCGGCACGCCAGTTCGAGGAGGTCAACGGACATGTGCTGGGATTTCAGGCGGCGAAGCGGCGTGCCCCACGCAAACGAAGACATATCTCCGCCGATGAGCAGCGGCGTCAGTGGCTGATCTTGATGAGGGTTCCACGTGATACCATATGAGGCATCACGGTCAAAGGTACCGCTTTGCCTAAGCTCGGGGTCGCTTTTATAGAGGCCGGACAGCAATGCCGGTAACTCGAATCCGTAGGCCCGAGTAATCTCGTAGAATCGGCCAAGGGGAAAACGGAAATCGCCGTTCTCGATCGCGGCAAGGTCTGTTTTTTCCACCCCGGCTCTTTTCGCGATTTCAGCCCTGCTTTTGTTCGACCCCGACAAGCGTCGTGCTAGATAGGCGTGGTATGTGCCTTGCCGTTGCGCCAAGGCCTTCGCTGAAGGCGATCCCGACTTCCAGGGCATCAAATAGAACGGGAAGTCCTTGTGATTCGTCTTTCGCTCGTCAGTCAGCGCGGAGGGAGAGGCCATGACTTGCTCGCTGCTGATATTCTTTGAGCAATTGTATGTCAAATATGTTCTTAAATCGGTTATACAACCCGTTAGGAAATCCGTTTGGACCAGGCGCCCGTAACTCAATGCGAATTCGCGGATCAAATCGTCCGTCGAATCCACGTCGGAATTGCTTTTGATTGATTATCAATACTTTATTACTTGACCAGCCCCAACAATTCGCCATGGTCCCGCTCGTCGGTCCCCCAAGAAAGAACAGCAAGTTCAGGCTCAACTCCCCCAATGAATATTCCTGCCGCTAACCAATCTTCCACGCAGCCCGATTCCGGTTCCCCATCCGGCTCTGCCGCCGACGGCTCCGAAGCGGGCTTTCACCTCGTCCCCATGGCCGAACATCTCGGCCAGTCTGCGTTACAGTGGGGCCAGTTCCTTGGCCAGACTCCTCCTGCCAACGCCTTGGTTGCGGTGGCGAGTTCGCTCTCTGGTGCATCCAAATATGCGAGAGCACTCGCCGGAATTTTCAACAACCGCGCCACTTTGGTTCTCGATCATGTCGAGGGTGATCGGGACATCCGTCGCCGCTTTCGGCAATATCTGGAGACAACGGGCCAGATTCAAAACGTGAAGTGTCAGCATGCCCACGCCTTCCTCCTCGAGATCACGACCATCCCGAATTACCGGCAACAGATGTTGGCGCAACGGGCCAGCGTCGCCTCCCTCAACGGAAACTTCGATGGCACGGTCGCCGAAATGGCCGAGATGTACCAGACCATCAGCAGCAATCGGCTTAGCGACGTTTCGCGGACCTTCTTGAGCCGCTGATCCGAACCTCAAGGCCGGCCTGGTTCTCCATCCCTGCGCGGTGCCGCACGACCATCAAGGTCTTGAAGCCAAGAATCGATCAGGCCCCTGCAAAATCCCAAATCAGCTATCGGAGCATGGGTCACGGTCGGATCTCGTACATCCGTACATCCAACTAGCCAAACGGCAATCTAACCCCAATCCACCAACTGCGCCGCGCACCATGACCGCGGGCCAACCAACGAAGGCAAGCTATGAAAACAGTTTTTCCAAGCAGGATGAAAAACCTCAGGCTCTTCGCGATTACGATCGCCGCTTTCTCTCTCGACCATTCCTCGACAGCCCAGTACATCGTTACCGATCTCGGCACCCTTGGCGGACAAAGCACCGCGAGCGGGCTGAATGACGCCGGTTCGGTTGTGGGTAGCAGCAACACCGCAGACAACGTCCATGCCTTCATCTACGAAAACGGCCATATGTCCGATCTGAACGTACCGTTGGATGGCTACGTTGGGGCTCGCGCGATTAACAACGCCGGCACGATCGTCGGTAGTGGGTACGTCAACGCCAATACCTATTCGCAGCCATTTGAAACCTACATCGACAACAATGGCTCCTTCACACTGATCTCAACCCCGGGAGGGACGATTGCCGCGGAAGGCATTAACGCCTCCGGTGTGGTTGTCGGCGGCTACGCGCTGGATTACAGCAATTTCTACTGGAACGCCTACATCTACAGCGGAGGAACCGTCACTTCGCTGGGTACGATCAATAATGCATGGGTCTCCTACGGCAATGCGATCAACGATTTCGGGGTAGTGGTCGGCTACTTCTCGGATCCCAATACGAATCAAGGTCGAAACGCATTCATTTACGCCGACGGTACGATGACCGGCATTGGAGCGCTTCCCGGTGGAACGCATTCATCCGCCAACGCCGTCAACAATGCCGGCGTCGTAGTCGGCGACAGCAGCGTCGCCGACGGACACAACCACGCGTTCAGCTATTCTTCTGGAAGCATGCTCGATCTGGGTACGTTAGGCGGTACCGACAGCTCTGCCGAAGGGTTGAACGAAGGCGGTATGATCGTGGGTTATTCGCTCGTCAGTGGTGGGGCACAGCATGCGTTTCTCTATGCCGATGGGACGATGACGGATCTGAATTCGCTCGTCAGCTTGGAGGGCGTTACTCTGATCGACGCCAGGGACATCAACGAATGGGGACAGATTATCGCCGCCGGCGACAATGGCGATGTCTACCTTCTCACCGCAGTCCCGGAGCCGTCCGCTACTGCCTTGGGTTTGGGCCTGTCAGTGCTCGCACTGGTGTGCATTCGACGGACAAGACGCCTCCCGGACCTCACGAATTCATCTTGCCGTCGGGGTTGCTCGTCCATCACCGAGCGACCTTAACCTCTCAATGCGCGCCCTAAACTCACCACATGGTTCGTTCTTCCCTCTCTCCCACCGTGCAAGCGTCGATGGATCAACCCGAAGTTCCTTGGCAAGGCGTGGACGCGCCCACCCTCTCGTGACGCGGAAGACAACCAACCATTCACCGAGCGTCTTGGGCTCGGGGAAGGGGTTGTAACCGAGGAACGCAAAAACAGCTGGGAGGTGCCGCAGCTCAGGTGATTTCCCTCCTGCCTCCCAATTCCAAACGCTCGCCTCGCACACCCCTATTCTCTCCCCCACCTCCCGTTGAAGGAGGCCGAGATCGAGTCTCCGCTTGCGGATGTGGTCTCCGAGGGTTTTAAGTTCAACTGGATATACCGAACTCCTTGGTTTCGAAGAGAGGAGAGTCAGATGGCAAGAGGGCAACAAACGAATGCCCGTGCGGCTACCTCGGTGACGCCAAACACGAATGCCGTTGCACGCCCACGCAAGTCCAGCGCTACCGCTCGCGCATCAGCGGACCGTTGCTCGACCGGATCGACATCCATATCGAGGCGCCGGCACTCTCGCTCACGGAACTTCGCTCCGACGCCACCGGCGAATCTTCCTCCGCCATTCGCGATCGCGTCGATGCAGCCCGCACCCGCCAGCACGCGCGTTTCACCCACACCCGCACCAACGCGAACGCCCGGATGACGCAGGCCCAGATCCGCAAGCATTGCGGGATCGACCACGCTCTCGGCGACCTCCTGCAACAGGCGATGGAGCAGCTCAGCCTCTCCGCCCGCGCCTATGATCGCATCCTGAAGGTCGCCCGCACGATCGCCGACCTCGCCGGCGCCGATCGCATCGCCGCGCCGCATCTGCTGGAAGCGATTCAATACCGCAGCCTCGACCGCACCGTCTTTTACTGAACCTGCACGCCGCTTGAGTTATCGTCGGTCCGTCTTATATATCCGCGCAGGTTTCGGGTAACAGGTTTGATTCACGAGTCAGTTCCTTGGCGCCATGAAAACAATCGCTGCTTCTTCCCTTCGCCGGTGGTGGGTCGCGTCGTGTTGCGCGTTGTTCGCTCCGGCCGCCTATGCGGGGCCGGTTCTCGACTTCTTTTTTCCCCGCCCGGAGCTCCAGACCATCACCGTCACCGACTACACCCCCGCTGGCCGCCTCCACCGCCAGCCCACGCCGGGCGCTCCGGTTTATTATGCCGCGGTCAGCGCCGGCTACCGGGACTTCGGCGGACTCATGGGCGGAGAACGGCCAATCCCACGCGAGGTGGTGAACAAGACGATGCTCACGGTCCTCGCGAAACAAGGCTACCTGCCCGTCCGGTCGGATCAGCAACCGGATATCGTGCTCCTGTGGAGCTGGGGCACGATGAACGTCGAGCGGTTCAGCATCGATCCCAACTGGCCCGCGCCGCAGCTCAACGAACGGCAGATGAGGCTTTTTCTCGGCGCACGCAAACTCGGGCTGGAATCGAAATACAACGAGCCCTTTCCCGAGCAGATGCTTCTACCGGGGCTGATGTTTGCCACCGGCGAGGCCCGCGAGTTGCTCGATGTCGCCAAGGACAATCTCTACGTCGTCCTGATCGCCGCCTACGATACGAAATTGCGCGACCCGAAGCACGGCCTGCTTCTGTGGAACACCCGCATCAGCTCCCCGTCCCGCGGCTTCTGGCTGCCCGAGGCACTGCCGGCGATGCTCGTCATCGCGAGCCCGAACATCGGCCGGGAAACGGACAAACCCGTGTGGATTCGCGCCACGGAGCGGTTCAAGCCGGAGGTCAAGCTGGGCGACATCAAGGTCGTCGAATACCTCGAGAGCGAGAAGCCGGCCATCGCCAATCTCGGCCACTCGAAGTAAAACATTCCCCAGGCGGGCCGCGGGGGGATTTGGGCCCAACGCGCTTCACGTCGATCGAAGCGGATTTGCTCTTCGTAGCCGCGGGCGCAGCGCGCCGACGAACCTCGCTTCGCTGAAGCCCGCCGGTACACTTGCAAAACCGAAGCGGGCTTCGGGGATCCGACCCAAAACGAATGATCCGTTTTCCGCCCCGTGAAAGGCCGGGCGCCGATCGTCAGAACTTCGCCATGATCGCCTTCACGCGTTCCCATGCGGCGGCGTGCGCCTTCGCGTTCGCCTCGTAGGCGGTGAGACGCTTCTGGTAATCGGCAAAGGCCTTTCGGGCGTCCGCCCCGGCATCGGCCGCCGGCTCCGCCACTTTTTCCGGCGAGGGCGCATCGCCGGCGCGCATGAACCCATGGCCGGCGCCATCGTAGATCACCGGCTCGTAAAACTTCCCCGCTGCCTTCATCGCCTCGGTCGCCGCCGGCACGCCGGCGCTCACCCGCGCATCGTTGCCCGCATAGAACCCATACACCGGCGCCGCGATCCGCGCCATGTCCGTCGCGTCGGGCGCCGTGCCGTAGAAAACGAGCGCCGCCTTGATCGCGTCGTTGTTCGTCGCAAACCGGAACGACTGCCCGCCGCCCCAGCAAAAGCCCATCACGATCACGTTGCCGTTGCACGCCACGTCTTTTCGGATGTAGCCCAGCGCCGCATTCAGATCGGCCGTGATCTGCTCCGGCGGCAGTTTGAAAATGCGCTGTCCGATCTCGCGCGCCGGGATCTCCGAGGTGCCGCCGCCGTTTTTCCCCTGGCCCCACAACAGGTCGGGCGCGATCGCAACGTAGCCGGCCGCCGCGAGCTCGTCCACCAACAGCCGTGCCCAGTCGGACAGCCCGAAGATTTCGTGGATCACCAGCACCGCCGGTGCCTTGGTCTTCACCTCCGGGTAGCCGACGTAGCAGCCGACTTCGCGGCCATCGTGCTTGACCGTGACCCATTCGAGATGTCGCGGGGATTTTTCGATGCGCGCCTCGGCCCATTCCTGGGCGCTCGCACGGGCAGCGGTGACTATCAACGCAAGCGAAAGGAGCAGTCGTTTCATGGTGGGAAGGGGTGTGAACTCCCAAGCTCGACGCACGCAGGCCGTCAAGGATGCAGGCGCCGCACTCACCGTCCATTCGCTTGGCGTGCCGGCGGCTCGCCTTCTCCGCAACGTCGCTTTGTTGGTGCAATCGTCGCTGCGATCGCCGACGCTGCTCCAAAAATGAAACCGCCGCCGCGCGTCGCTTCCGGTTTTCTCAACTCCGTCCCCTGCTGCCCGCGACCGCTGCTCTGCGCCCTGCTTGTCCTGCTGGGCTTTACCGCCGGCTGCGGCCGACCCGATGCGGTGCCGGTGAAACCGTCCGCGCGCCCCGGGCAGATCCAGCCCGTCACCGATCTCGCCTACCTGCACCCGCAGCCGATCGGCACCGCGCCCGACCAACCGCCCTGGATCGGCGACGTCCTGCCGGTGGATCTCGACCGCGACGGCCTGCTCGACGTCGTCTTTTGCGAATCACGCCTCAATCAGGTGATCTGGCTGCGGCAGACCGCGCGCGGCGTTTTCGAGGAAAAGGTTCTCGCCAACAATATGAGCGCGCCGGTGCACGTCGAGGCCGCCGACATGGACGGCGACGGTGATCTCGACCTCATCGTCTCGAGCATGGGCGTCGTCTTTCCCGACAACGACCGCATCGGCACGGTCTTCATCCTCGAGAACGATGGCCACGAAAACTTCACGCCGCACGCCGTCCTCGAACACACCTCGCGCGTGACCGACGCGCGCGCCGCCGACCTCAACGGCGACGGCAAGCTCGACCTCGCGCTCGCGCAGTTCGGCTACGATCAGGGCGAGGTCAGCTGGCTCGAACGCACCGGCCCGTGGGAGTTCAAGCGCCACGTCCTGCTCGAGCTCTCCGGCGCCATCAACGTCTGCGTCGCCGACTTCGCCGGCGAACACCACCCCGACATCGTCGCCCTCGTTTCGCAGCAGTGGGAGGAAATCTATCTCTTCCGCAACGACGGCCGCGGCAACTTCACGACCTCTCGCATCTGGGGTTCGACCAACGAGGATTTCTGCAGCAGCGGCATCAGCGCGTGCGACCTGAATCGCGACGGCCGGCCGGACATCCTCTACACCAACGGCGACGGTTTTGGCCCCGCCGCCACACCCGGCCCGCGGCCGTGGCACGGCGTGCAATGGCTCGAGAACAAGGGCGACGGCAGCTTCCGCTATCACCGCATCGGCAACCTTCCCGGCGCCTACAGCCCCGTCGGCGTCGACCTCGACCAGGACGGCGCAATCGATGTCGTCGCCGTCGCCGCCTACGCCGATTGGAGCAACACCAATCGAAACGTGATCTCGCTGCTCTGGTTCAAAAACGACGGCCACATGAACTTCGAGCCCCACATCCTCGCGCGCACGCCAAAGGACCAGCTCACGCTCGGCGTCGGCGATTTCGATGGCAACGGCCGCCCGGTTCTCGTGACCGGCGGTTTCTACATTTATCCGCCCTACGCGGACATGGGCCGCATCACCCTCTGGCGCCGGTGATCCATCGATGAACAAGCGATCTTTTTCCATCGCCGCCATTTTGGTCGTCGTCGTGGCAGTCGCCACCGGCTGGTGGTGGAACTCGGCCGCCCATCGCCGTGCCGTCGTCGTCGCGTCCCTTCCCGCGATTCCCGACCTGACCTCGGCCTCCGCCGCGCTGCGCGAGCACGTCACGGCCGCGGATCAACGCGCGCATTCGCTGTTTCACGCCCGCGACGGTCTCGCCGAACTCAGCCGACTCTACCAGGCGAACGGATTTCCGGACGAGGCGATCCAGTGTTACCGCGGCCTGGAAAAACTCGAACCGGCCGAACCGCGCTGGCTGCATCGTCACGCCACCATCCTCGCCGGCTATGGCGAAATCGATCCTGCGATCGAATTGTGGCGGCGCGTGGTTGCGCTGGCGCCCGACTACATCCCTGCGCGGCTCCGCCTCGGCGACTGCGAGTTGAAATCGAATCACCTCGACGCCGCCACCGCCGCCTACCGCGCCGTGCTCGAGCAGAAGCCCGCCGAACCCTACGCCCAGCTCGGGCTCGCCCGCGTGGACCTGGAAACCGGTCGCGATGCCGACGCGCAGAAAAAACTCGAAAGCGTTGTCGCGCAGACCAACTACCGCCTCGGCTACGACCTGATCGTCAGCCTCTACGAGCGCACGGGGCAGCGCGACCGCGCCGAGGCGATTCGCGGCCAGTCCAAGGCCTTCGGTTCCTATCGCGATCCGGCGGACCCGTGGGTCGATCAACTGCTCGACGATTGCTTCGATCCCTACCGGCTGCTGATCGCCGCGGGCATCGCGCGCGACGGCGATCCGGCCCGCGCGCTGAGCCTGCTCGAGCGCGCCGTCACGCTCGCCCCCGCCGACGTCGGCGTGCATTTTCAACTCGGCGGCCTTTACCTGAGCCAGGGCCAGCTCGACCGCGCTCACGAGGAATTTCAGCGCTGCACCGAGCTCGCGCCCGAGTTTTCCGACGGTTGGGTTCAACTCAGCTCACTCGAAGCCCAGCGCGGCAACAAGACCGCCGCCGACCGCGCGCTGGCCGAGGGACTTCAACACTGCCCCAACTCCCCCGGTCTTCATCTCATGTGGGCGCAAAACCTGCACGCCGCCGGCCGCGATGAGGCCGCCGTGGCCGAGTTCATGACTTCCATCCGCCTGCGTCCAAATGAACCCGACGCCTACGTGCAGCTAGGCCGGGTCCTGATCGCATTGAATCGCGTCGATGAAGGCGTCGAGCAAATCCGCAAGGCGCTGGATCAGGATCCCGGCGACCCGGTCGCGCTCAGCGTGATGGCCTATCACGCGATCACCTCCAACAACGCAGCCGACGCGAACCACTGGATGAACCTCGTCTCGCGCCAGCCGCGAATTCCGCGCGACCAGTTCGAAAACCTCCGCGCCGCCTATCGCCAGCATTTCGGCCACGCTTGGAAGTAGCGCGGGCCGGCCTCCGCTGCGTCGCTTTTCCGCCGCTCCCCGCTTCCGGAACGGGCGGTTGCCGATCCGGTGAATTGGCGCCCCCACGGGGAATCGAACCCCGCTTTGAAGATTGAGAATCTCCTGTCCTAACCGATAGACGATGAGGGCGTCCCCGGAAGGGAAGACGGTTCGGATTTCGGGAACAGCGTCAAGCGCGCGTTTGCGTGGGTGGTGTCCTGATTTGCCGTCGCCTCGCCGAACGGCCGACACTTGAAGCGACGGCGATTTCCCTCAGCGTCACCTCATGAGCTCCGACCTCAGCCCGGACGAAACCCCGCGCCTGCAGTCCGCTTTCTCGCACGATATCCGCGAATACGAGAAGTCCGTCCGCGAGTTCGTGTCGACGGGCCAGCTCATGACGGCCATCGAGGTGGCCCGCGACGGGCTCGCCCGCTTCGGCGGGAGCCTCATTTTGCGCCAGCAGCTCGCCCTCGCGCTCGCACAGACCGGCGCGCTCGACGCCGCGCAGGAAGTCCTCGGCCAGCTCCTCGATCGCGCCGGCGACGAGGAAACGCTTTCGCTGCTCGGCCGGGTTTACAAGGAACTCTGGCGCCGGGCCAACACGCCCGCCGAGGCCTCGGCGGCGCTGAAACGGGCATGCGATTATTACGGCCGGGCTTTCGCGATCCACGAAAGTTACTATCCCGGCATCAACCTCGCGTTTTCATTGGCGGCGCTCGGCGAACGCGACCGGGCTGAAGCCACCGCCCGCAAGGTCGCCAAACAATGCCGGACCGCCATCGCCAACGCGGGCGCCGACGCCGACGGCTGGCTGTTGGCGACACTGGGCGAGGCGTTGATCCACCAGGGCTACACCGAGGAGGCGGGCAAGTATTACGGACAGGCGGCGGAGAAATTTCGCGGACGCTGGCGGGATCTCGCCTCGATGCGCAAGCAGGCCCGCGAAGTGTTGAAATTCCACGAGGACGCCCCCGTCGAAAAAGTTCGTTGGAACGACCTCGCCGCGCTCCGGCGCAAGGCGCGCGAGATTTTCCGGCCGACCGAAAAGACCCACGACTGGCTCGACCGCTGGTTCGATTTTCCGTCGGTCGTCACGTTTTGCGGCCACATGATCGACGCACCCGGCCGGGCTTCGCCGCGGTTTCCGCCCGGGCGCGAGGCGGAGGTTCGCGAGGCGATCAAACAAAAGCTGCACGAGCTGCGCGCGGGCTTCGGCTATTCGTCCGCGGCCTGCGGCGGCGACATCCTGTTCTGCGAATGCCTGCTCGAAATGGGCGCCAGCGTGAACCTCGTGCTGCCCTGCCCCGTGGATGCGTTCAAGCTGCAGAGCGTCAGCTTCGCCGGGGCCGATTGGGAGCGCCGTTTTCACCGCGTGCTCGGCAATGCCTCGACGCTGCTGATCGCCAACGCCTCCGGCCACGCCGCCTCGCCCGCCGATCCGGCGTCCGCCACCGCCCTGATCTACGCGAATCGCGTGATCACCGGTCTCGCGGTGCTCCAGGCGCAGGCGCTCGACGTGGAGTTGAACGCCGTCGCGCTCTGGGACGGCAAACCCGGCGACGGTGCCGGTGGCACGAGCAGCGTCATCGCCGAGTGGCAGCGGCGCAACATCACGCCGCTGCTCATTCCGCTGGGCGCCGACGTCGCGCTTCCCGCAACTCCTCCCGAGCCTCCGGCGGCGCCGGCCCCGAGTTCAGCGTCGGTGGTTTCCCAAACCATCATGGCCATCGTCTACGCCGAGGTTACGCAATTCAAACAGATCAACGAGCAGCAGATTCCGGCCTACGTGCGCGAATTCCGGGCGGTGATGGCCGGCGTGCTGGCGGAATTGCCGCGGGCGCCCGAGATGAACGAGTCGATCGGCGGCGCGCACTATTTTGCCTTCGAAGATCTCGAGGAAGCCGGCCTGTTCGCCCTCGAACTCCGCGACCGCGTGATGCAGACGAAATGGGCTGACCGCGGCCTGCCGGCGGAGCTGGCGCTGCGCGTGGTGCTGCATGCCGGGCCGGTGTTCGCGTTCGACGATCCGGTTCTCGGCGGGCGCCGGAACTGCCTCGGCGCGCACGTCGCGCGGACCGCGCGCATCGCGCCTGTCACGCCCGCCGGCCAGGTTTACGTGACGCAGGAGTTCGCCGCGCTGTGCGGCGCCGGGGGAATTTCCGGCGTCGCCTTCGAATTTCTCGGGCACCTCCCGACGACGATGCTGTTCCAGGAGGCCCCGCTCTACCGGCTCGATCGCGGCCGGTTACGAACGACTTGAGCGGACCGAGGCGCGGTCGCGGCAGGCGCGGGCACGTTTTTGCGCCCTCGCACTTGAGCCGGCGCGGCTTAACCCTTGCGTTCAGTCACGGCGGTCCGCACGTTCTTCCTCTTTTTCAGACTCCGAACGTGCCCGCGCTCATGAACGAGAACATCCGCAACATTGCCATCATCGCCCACGTCGACCACGGGAAGACCACCCTCGTCGACAAACTCCTCAAGGAAGGCGGCGTTTTCCGCGCCAATCAGCAGGTGGAGGAGCGCGCCATGGACTCGATGGACCTCGAGCGCGAAAAGGGCATCACCATCAAGGCCAAGAACACCTCCGTCCACTGGCACGACAAGATCATCAACATCGTGGACACCCCCGGCCACGCCGATTTCGGCGGCGAGGTCGAGCGGGCGCTCCGCATGGTCGACGGCGTGTTGCTCGTCGTCGACGCCTACGACGGCCCGCAGGCACAGACGCGTTTCGTGCTCCGCAAGGCCCTCGCGCACGGGCTCAAGGTCGTGATCGTGATCAACAAGATCGATCGCGAGAACGCCGAGCCGCGCAAAATGTACGACAAAGTCCTCGAGCTCCTCCTCGAGCTCAACGCCACCGAGGAGCAGTTCGACGCGCCGGTCCTCTACGGCTCCGGCCGTGACGGCTACATGATGAAGAAACTCGACGATCCGCGCGAGAACATGACGCCGCTTTTCCAGGCGATCCTCGACCATGTGCCGCCGCCGTTCGCCCGGCCGAACCAGCCGTTCCACATGCTCGTCTCCAACATCGACTGGAGCGACTACGTCGGCCGCATCGCCATCGGCAAGATCCTCGGCGGAAAAATCTCGGTGGGCGATCCGGTCTTCGCGGTGCGGCACGCCACCGGCGGCCGCGTGCGCGGAAAAATCACCAAGGTCATCGAATTCTCCGGCTTGGGCACGCACGAGGCCAATCTCGCCGTCGCCGGCAACATCGTCGGCCTGTCCGGTTTCGAGGACATCGACATCGGCGACACCATTGCCGCCAACGAGGACCAGCCCGGCCTCCCCTTCACCCAGATCGATCCGCCGACGCTCGAGATGCAGATTTGCGTGAACGACGGCCCGCTGGTCGGCACCGAGGGCAAGCTCGTCACGTCGCGCCAGGTGCGCGAACGGCTCTTCCGCGAGTTGAAAACCAACGTGTCGATCCACGTCGAGGACTCTGACAAGGCCGGCGTGTTCAACGTCAAGGCGCGCGGTGCGATGCAGATCGCCGTGCTCGTCGAGACGATGCGGCGCGAAGGCTTCGAGCTCCTCGTGTCCCGCCCGACCGTGATCGAGAAAACCGGCCCGAATGGCGAGCGCCTCGAGCCCTACGAGACCGTCTGGGTCGAGGTGCCCGACGAATGCGTCGGTGCGATCATGCAGAATCTCGCCAACCGCAAGGGTCAGATCACGAACATGGAGAAGCATCCGCACTCCACGATGATCGAGGCCGCGATCACCACGCGCGGTCTGATCGGCCTCGAGATCGACATCGTCAACGCGACCAGCGGCCGCGGCGTGATGAGCCATTTGTTCAAGGAATACGGCCCCTACGCCGGCGAAGTTCTCACCCGCCTTTCCGGCACGCTCGTGGCAACCGAGGCCGGCGAGACGACGACCTACGCGCTCGTGCAGGTCCAGGAGCGGGGCAAGCTCTTCGTCGGTCCCGGCGAACGCGTTTACGAAGGCATGATCGTCGGCGAAAACCCGCGCAACGAAGACATCCCCGTCAACGCCGTTCGCGAAAAGAAGCTCACGAATTTCCGTTCGCAGGGCGAAGGCGTCGCCGCCGGCCTTACGCCGCCGACCAAGCTCTCGCTCGAACGCGCGATCGAATACATCGCCGCAGACGAGTTCGTCGAGGTCACGCCGAAGAACCTGCGGCTGCGCAAGCGCATTCTCGGCCAGACCGATCGCCGCAAAGCCGAGCGCGCCGGACGCAACGGTTGAGCGGGTTCGAGCCGCGGCGCCGCTCTCAGCTCTTGTCCGACGCAAACCGGTCGAGCCGCTCGCGCGCCGCAATCACCTTCGGATTTTGTTCGCCGTAGCGCACGAGCAGCGCCTCCAGTTCCGCCCGCGCGAGCCGCTCCTCCAATGTGGCCGCACCGGGCGCCGCGAGATTTCGCTCCAGCGCCGCCACCCGCGCCTTCTGATATCGCAGCAGCGGATGGTTGTCGCCGTAGCGCAATTCCATCGCCGCGAGATCCTCCCGCTCGATCGCGAGCACATCCGGGGTTGCAGGATCGTCGCGATAACTCTTTTCGAGCGAGGCGATGCGAGCCTGCTGGGTGATGATCTTCGGATTTTTCCCGAGGTAACGCGTGCCCAGTTCCGCCAAGGCGATGCGCGCGTCGCGAAGGGGCTTGGGCTCGGGTTGCGGCAATTCGAGCTGGCGGCGCAACTCGCGGATTTTCGCCGCCAACACGACGACTGCGGGATAGTGCTCCAAATAACGTTTCTGGAGTATCGTGAGCTGCGACTGCGTCCGGTCGAGCTCGTGAGCCACCGATTCGACGCGCGCGGATGCGGGGCTCGCTCCCAAAAGGACAGCAACCGAAAGAATTGCGGCAATTCGTGGACTCATCCGGCGACTGGGGTAAACACCCTAATCGTCGTTGGCAACCCAATTTCGCCGGCGTTATCGCCGCGGTCCTTGTCAATCAGCCGAGCAACTGCTCATAGCCGGACGCATCGAGCAACGTCGATGCCTCTCCGCCGTCAGCCAGCTTCAATTTCATCAGCCAACCGCCTTCGTAAGGCGACGTGTTCACCGTCTCCGGCGTCTGGCTGAGAGTCTCGTTGACCGCGGTCACCACCCCAGCCACCGGCGCATAAACATCGCTCGCCGCCTTCACCGATTCCACCACGCCGAAAACCTCGCTCTTCTTCAACGCTGCTCCGACCTTCGGCAACTGCACATAGGTGATGTCGCCGAGCGAATTCTGCGCGTAATCGGTGATCCCCACCGTCGCCGTGCCGTCGGCCTCCAGCTTCAGCCACTCGTGCGATTTCGCGTAGCGCAATTCGGCGGGAATGTTGCTCATGATACCTTTTTCAAAGGAACGAACGGCGGTTTGACGAGGTGCAAATTCAATTTCGCGCCGCGAACGTCCACCATGAGCGGCTGTTCCGCCGCCGCTTTCGCGACCAGCGCCGAGCCGATCGCCTCGTTCAAAATCGGCGAAAGCGTCCCCGAAAGCACCCGCCCGATCGGCGCGCCGTCGGCCGCCAGGACCGGCGTCTCGGCGCGCACGATTCGCCGGTCGCCGGTCTTGAAGAACACGACCTGGTCGCGCGAGCCATTCTGCTTCTCCGCGCGCAACGCCGCAGAACCGACGCAGTCGACGCCCTTGTCCAGTTTCACCGTCCAGCCGAGACCGGCGGTGAGCGGCGAGATTTCCGCCGTGATCTCGTGCCCGTAGAGCGGATAGCCGGCCTCGAGCCGCAAGCTGTCACGCGCTCCAAGTCCGGCGAGCTCGAGTCCGTGGGCCGCTCCCGCCGCGAGCAGCGCCTCGGCGAGCGCCGCCGCTTCGCCCGAACTCACGTAGAGTTCGAAACCGTCTTCGCCGGTGTAGCCCGTGCGGCTGATCAGGCAGAGCGCACCGGCGACAGTGCCCTCGGCGAAGTGATAGTATTTCACCAGCCCCAGTTTCGCGCCGGTGAGCGACTGCACGATGGCCGCCGCGCGCGGACCCTGCACCGCGAGCAAACCGTAGTCCGCCGAGCGATCCGTGATCGTCACGTCAAAACCCGCCGCCTGCTCCCGGATCCAAGCGAGGTCCTTGTCGATATTGCCGGCGTTGATGCAGAGAAAATAATCGCCGGGCGCCCTCATGTAGACGAGCAGGTCGTCCACGACGCCGCCGTTCGGGTGGCACATTGGCGTGTAGAGCACGCGGCCGGGAAACAGCTTCGCGACGTCATTGGTCACGAGCCGATTCAGAAACGCCGCCGCCTGGGGGCCGCGCACGTCGACTTCGCCCATGTGGCTCACGTCGAACAAGCCCGCCGCCCGCCGCACGGCCTTGTGCTCCTCGAGGATGCTGCGGTATTGGACAGGCATCTCCCAGCCGGCGAAATCCACCAGCCGGGCGCCGTGCGCCAGGTGAAAGTCGCGCAGCGGCGTGCGTTTCAATTCGCTCATGCGCGAAACTACGCGCCGCGGGCCGCCGCGCTGCAAGGGGATTTCGTCCGCTCGCGATCGCGCATGGAATTTGAATTGTTCACCGCGCGCCCCGGCGCAACGATGCGACCGTGATCCTCTTCGCGTATTGGACGCACCACCTGAGCCCGTTCCTCGGGCCGCATTGGGGCAACTTCGGCATTCGCTACTACGGCCTCAGTTACCTGCTCGGCTTCGTCGCCGGCTGGTGGCTGCTCGTCCGCTACGCAAAAGCCGGCCGGTCCCTGCTTCCGGCGCAAAAGGTTTCCGACCTGATCGTCGCGCTGGTGCTGGGCGTGATGATCGGCGGACGGCTCGGCTCCTTCCTTCTCTACCATCCGGACCAGCTCTGGCACGATCCGCTGAGTTTCTTCCGCGTCTGGGAAGGCGGGATGGCGAGCCATGGCGGCATGGCCGGCGTGGCCATCGCGCTCGTGTGGTTTGCGCGGGCCAACCGGATTCCGTTTCTCCATCTCGCCGATCTGGTGACCTCCGTCGCGCCCGCCGGCCTGCTCTTCGGGCGGATCGCCAACTTCATCAACGGCGAACTCTGGGGCAAACCCGCGACCGTGCCGTGGGCCGTCATCTTTCCGATGAGCCCGACGCCGCTCGTGCCGCGGCATCCGTCGCAGCTTTACGAGGCCGGCCTCGAGGGCGTGTTGCTGCTGGCATTCATGCAATGGCGGTTCTGGCGGAGCGGCGTCGTCCGCGCCAAGCCCGGCCGGCTCAGCGGTGAGTTTCTCCTCGCCTACGCCGTCGCCCGGGCCATCGGCGAACTCTTCCGCGAACCCGACGCGTCGTTGATCCTCGGCCTCAGCCGGGGAACTTTTTATTCGATCTTCCTCGTGATCGGCGGCATCGCGCTGATCGTCCACGCCGAGCGCAAAGCATAACCTCGCTTTCAGGCCCGCAATCCAATCGATGGGTTGCAGGCTCGCGCCCAACGTCCGGCGCGACGCACGCCGGCTACACCACCGTTCCCGCCGGCAGGATGGCGCCTTTGGTCACGACGAGCACGCCGTCTCGTATGATCACCGCGCCACCGACGTAGGCGCCATCGGTTTTCCCTTCGGGGTTCAACGCGCAGTCGTCGCCGATGCGCGCGTTTTTGTCGACGATCGCGTGGCGCACGCGGCAATGCTTGCCGACGCCGATCCGGGGTCGCGACTTCGTGACGTTTTCCGCCAGTTGCTCCTCCGTTTCGTAGTAGTCCGCGCCCATCATCACGACATCTTCGAGGTCGCAACCTTCGCCGACGTAGGACCGGATTCCGATCACGCTGTGCTTGATCCGGGAATCGGTCAGGATCGAGCCGTCACCGATCACGACGTGGTCGATGTCGCACCGGTTGAGCTTCGACGCGGGCAGATAGCGGTCCTGCGTGTAAATGGGCGCCTTGGCCTCGAAGAAATTGAAGGGCGGCAGCGGCTGCGCGAGCGCGAGATTCGCCTCGAAGAACGCGTGCACGGTCCCGATGTCCTCCCAATAGCCTTCGAACACGTGCGCGTAGAGTCGCTTTTTCCCGAGCAAGCCGGGGATCACTTCCTTGCCGAAATCCGCCATGGTGTTGTCGAGCGCCTCGGCCAGGACGCCACGCGTGAACACGTAGATGCCCATCGACGCGAGGCAATGTTTCTCCTCCGCGTGCGTCTTCAGCCGGCCCTCGAGCGCGTCGCTCAAGGTGAGTCCCGCGATGACCTTCGGGTCCTTCGGTTTCTCCGCGAACGCCGTGATCGCCAGGTCGTCCTGCACACCCATCAGGCCGAGTCCCTCCACTTTCGAAACCGGGATCGGCATCGCCGCGATCGTCACATCCGCGTTCGTGGCAAGGTGCTGCTCGATGATCTGGCGAAAATCCATCCGGTAAAGCTGGTCGCCCGACAGGATCAGGATCAGGTCGTGTGGAAACGCCCGGAAGTGCAGCAGATTCCGCCGCACCGCATCCGCCGTGCCTTGATACCAATCGACGCTCTTCTCCGTTTGCTCCGCCGAGAGGATGTCCACGAATCCGCCGCCGAACGGATCGAAGTGATAGGTGTTCTGGATGTGCCGGTGCAGCGAAGCGGTGTTGAACTGCGTCAGGATGAAGATCCGGTTGATGTCCGAGTTGATGCAATTGCTGATCGGGATGTCCACCAGCCGGTATTTGCCGGCGAGCGGAACGGCCGGCTTGCACCGCTCCTGGGTCAGGGGGTGGAGGCGCGTGCCGCGACCTCCCCCCATAATCACGGCGAGCACGCGTTTTTGGGCGGACATGGCGGGATGATTCGGGGTTGGCGGTTAAAACCTTGCCCCACGATTGTTCGCCTCGTTTAAATTCGCCAAACAAAAAACGGAAAATGTGCGGCATTGTCGGCTACGTCGGTAGGCAAAAAGCCTCCGGCATCATCCTCGAGGGACTCAAGCGGCTCGAATATCGCGGCTATGATTCCGCTGGCATCTGCGTGCTGCAGGGCGGCCGGCTCGACGTCGCCAAGAAGGCCGGGCGCGTCGAACAGCTCCTGCGCGAAACGTCGCGCCACCACTTCGATGGCACCACCGCGATCGGCCACACCCGCTGGGCCACGCACGGCGGCGTCACCGACGGCAACGCGCATCCGCACGTCAGCAGCGACGGCAAATTCGCGCTGATCCATAACGGCGTCATCGAGAATTACGCCCAGATCAAATCCTTCCTCGCCAGTCGCGGCTACACGTTTTCGTCCGAGACCGACACCGAGGTGCTCAGCAACCTCATCGCCTATCACTACGCGAAGGAACCCCGCGACCAGAACGGCCATAGCCGGTTTCTCGAGAGCGTGCGCAAGGCCCTGCATCACGTCGAAGGGACCTACGGCATTGCCGTCCTCGGCGTGGATTTTCCCGGCGAAATCGTCGCGGCGCGCAAGGCGTCGCCGCTCATCCTCGGCATCGGCGACGGCGAACATATCGTGGCGTCCGACGCCTCCGCGCTCATCAGCCGCACGCAAAACGTCGTTTACCTCAAGGACGGCGAGCTCGTCCACCTGCTCGCCGGCTCGTTCACGATTTCGACCCTCGACCAATCCGATGTCTCGCCGGTCGTCGACAAGATCACCTGGTCGGTCAGCGATGCGGACAAGGGTTCCTACACCCACTTCATGGAGAAGGAAATTTTCGAGCAGCCCGCCGCGCTCGAAAACGCCATGCGCGGCCGCTTCTCCGCCGATGGCAGCACGGCGCAGTTCGGCGGACTGAATGTTTCGCCGGGCGATTTCCGCCAGATCGACCGGTTCCTGTTTTGCGGCTGCGGCACCGCGTGGCACGCCTGTCTCGTGATCGAGCATTTGATCGAGCGGTTCGCGCGGCTGCCCGTGGAGGTCGATTACGCCTCGGAGTTCCGCTACCGCAACACGCCGCTCGACCGGAACACGCTTTTCTTCGTCCTGAGCCAGTCGGGCGAAACGATCGACACGCTCGCCGCGCTGCGCGAGGCCCAGCGCAAGGGCCACCGCGCGCTCGCGATCAGCAATGTCGTCGGCTCCAGCATCGCCCGCGAAGCCGACGGCGGCATCTATCAGCACGCCGGCCCCGAGATCGGCGTCGCCTCGACCAAGGCGTTTACGTCGCAGGTTCTGATCGGCGCGATGATCGCGCTCTATCTCGCGCGGATGCGCGACATGAGCTTCACCGACGGGGTCGAGTTCGTGAACGCCCTCAAGGCCGCTCCGGACCTCGTTCGCCGGGCCCTCGATCAGGCGCCGCGCATCCGCGAAATCGCCAGGCGCTACGCGCATGCGAAGGACATGCTTTTCCTCGGCCGCCTCTCGCTCTTCCCGATCGCGCTCGAGGGCGCGCTCAAGCTGAAGGAAATTTCCTACATTCACGCCGAGGGCTATCCTGCCGCCGAAATGAAGCACGGCCCAATCGCGCTCATCAGCGAAAAATGCCCGAGCGTCTTCCTCGCGCCCGGCGGCGAGATGTTCAACAAGATCGTCTCGTCCATGCAGGAAATTCGCGCCCGCAAGGGCCCGATCATCGCCGTCATCACCGAGGGTGCGCCGCTTCCCGCCGGGCTCGCCGACGACGTGATCACCGTGCCCGAGTGCCACGAAGCCGTGCTCCCGATCGTCGCTTCCATCCCGGTCCAGTTGCTCAGCTATTACATTGCCGCCGAGCTCCGCTGCGACGTGGACAAACCCCGCAACCTCGCGAAATCCGTCACCGTCGAGTAGCGCGGCGGCCCATCCGCGCTTGTCACGGAAGCGGGTGCCACCCTTCGGCGCGTATTTTCCACGTGCCGTCCTTGGGAAATCCCGGATACCTTTCCGCGCAACCATCCCAGCCCGCAATCATGAGCGCCATCGCCGAGAGAAACGCTCCATTCGCCGGCAGATACGCGGCAATTTCACGCCGGCCCGCGGTCTGGTCAGCCTGCGCCTGATCGCTTCCCTGCGGACACAGGCCGCTGGCCGTGTAGCGATTGTTCAGCCCGTCGCGCATCAAGACATCGACGGCTTCCTTCGGCCGGCCCAGGCGCGTGGCCGTCATCGCCATCATCGGGTAGTCCCAGCCCCAGATCTTGGTTTTCCAATCCCACTGCGCGAGCACCGCGTCGAGCGTCCGCTGCATCGTCGCGCGATCGACCTCCGGACCTTCCGGCAGGAACCCGAGCGACATCAACATTTCCGGGTGGTCATGCCGGCTGGCGGGATTGTCCCATGTGTCGGGATGCGACTCGAGCGCGACATATTTCCCGTCGCGCACCGGCAGCGGTGCCAGCCGTGAAATGACGTCATCCCAGTGCTCATCGCGCCGAAGACCAAGCCGCTCGCGCCATGCCTGCGCCACGCCCAGCGCCCAGCGCCAGTAGGCCAGCTCGAACGACGGATTCCGGCTGGTCGCCGGGTCGTAAACCTCCTCCGCAATCCACAAGGGCGGACCGAGCGCATATTCGCCGCGCTTCGCATCAAACTGCACCATCGACGCCATGCACTCCGCCGTGTCGAGCACGAGCTCGCGATATTTCGAGAGAATCGCCCGATCCGGCGAATTCCGATAGAGCAACTCGGCCAGATAGATCGGATGCGGCTGATTCCAGATGATCAGCGAATTTCCTCCGGGGCTTTCGCGATCACCGGGTCCGACCATTTTCGCCCAGCGCGCGCCGCGGAGTTGCCGGCTCTGCGCCAGTGAGTGCGCTTCCGGCAGATGGGCGCGAAACCAATCGAGGCCTTTTTCCGCCAGCGCGTCGTGTCCTTCCAAGATGAAATGCGCCTGGCTCCACCAGATCATCTCCGTGTGATGCTTGCCGAACCAGGTGTTGCACGTGAGCCCGCTTTCCTGCGGCGGCACGTCGCTCGCGCATTGCACCGCGGTGAGATATTGCGAAAGGACGATCCGCTCCTCGATCTTCGCCGCCCGCGAATTCGTGCTGCCGGAAAAATCCGCCACCGCGCCCGTGCGCCAGAACTTTTCCCAATGCGCTGCGCTTCGCGCCAGAACCTGATTCACCGTTGGCGCGCGCGTCTCTTCGCCCGGCGAAAATTGCAGGGTGAACGGAAGCTCGCGGCGCCCTTGGTCCGGCTCGAGGAAAAACTCGTGCGCACCGCCGGGACGCAACGGCCGGTCGCACACCGCAAAATATCGCGTTCCGCTCACCTCGCGCTCGACCGTTCCCGGCTGCACCAATCGCGACACGTGCGCCTCCGGATGACTCCAATCGAGGTCCGGCGTATTCTTCACCGCCAGATCGTGGCCGCGCGGGAATGCCAGCCGGACCCGGAGTTTTCCGCTCGCGACGAGATCCGACTCAATCCGCACCGCAATCGTGTCCGACGCCGGGTCGCAGGCGGTCACGACCTTCACGGGCACGCCGCCAAGCCGGTAACGGCTAGTGACGATTCCTCGCCACAAATCGAGCGTTTGCTCGGGAGTCTCCACGTCCGCCGGCACAAACGCCGCCCCGCGGTCCTTCCGCCACTCGAGCGCCACCCGGCCGAGCGGATACAGCCGCGGATTCTGCCGCAACCAATCCGACGCCGGCGTGCCGAGCCTCGTCGGAAACGCGCGCCCGCTGCCGTCGTCGCGCCGGTAGTCCTCGTTGGTGTCGTCGAGTGCATAGCCCCGCGGATTCGGATCCGTGACCCAGCACCAGCGCGCGAGGGTTTCGAGTGGAATCCCATTGTGGTAATAATCTTCGCCGAAACTCTGGAGTCCCGTGACGTCCACCGTGAACGCGAACCCGCCGTTCCCGACCGTCAGCGGCGCGTCGTAAGTCACATGCCGAATCACGGGATTGTGCCGCGTGATCAGCGCCTCCCGATCGATCGGCGCGCCCGACGCCATCAGGGCCGGAACGAGAACCAGGAAAGCCGCGCGATGCATGGGGTGGCGCCTCACTACGCCGATTTCAGCAAAGCCCGCAAGCGGTCATGCGGCCCGCGATCGCGCACCCCGCCCGCCCACAGCCGCGCGGATAGGACGCCGCTACAGTTCAGCGCGTTTCATTCGCCTTGCGACGCCGCCGCGTGCTCCGCATAAGGCCAACTCTTGCGACGATGAACATTCACCCGGACAGAGCCGCATTCATGCAGCTCGCCACGCAGGGCAACGTGATCCCCGTGTGCGCCGATCTCATGGCTGACTTCGAGACGCCCGTTTCCGCCTATGCGAAGCTGAAGGAGGCCGGCCCGTCCTATCTCCTCGAGTCTGTCGCCGGCGGTGAACAGCTCTCGCGCTACAGCTTCATCGGCTGCCGGCCGCGCAAGGTTTTCGTCTGCGGCCCTGACACTACCGAGATCCGCGTGCCGGGCCGTCCCGTCGAAACCGTCCCGACGCCGCCCGATCCGTTGAAACTCATCGAAGCCGAAATGGACGGTTACCGTCCCGTCACCCTTCCGGGCCTGCCGCGGTTCACCGGCGGCGCGGTCGGCTTCGTCGGCTACGAATACGTCACCCGCATCGAGCGCACCGTGCCGACTGCTCCGGCCGACGAGCTCGGCTGCCCGCTGCTCTACTTCATGCTGTCCGATTCGCTGCTGATCTTCGATCGCGCGAACCAAACCCTTCGCCTCTGTGTGAATGCCCACGTTCGCGGCGATCCCGCCGCCGCCTACGATGCGGCGGTCGCCGAGCTCCAGCATCTCCACTCCATCCTGAAGCAACCGCGCGAACTCGCCCCCGCGCCGCTCGTCGACCCGGGGACGATCACGGTGCCGCCCGGCAACTTCACCCGCGATCGCTTCGAGAAAGTCGTCGTCGACGGCAAGGAATTCATCCGGGCCGGCGACATCATCCAGTTTGTTCCGTCGCAGCGATTCTCCCGCGAATTCAAAAAAACGCCGCTCGATCTCTACCGCGCCCTCCGCACCGTCAATCCGTCGCCCTACATGTTCATCCTCGAAACGGGCGATTTCTCCATCGTTGGCGCCTCCCCCGAGGTCCACGTGCGATTGACCGACGGACTTGTCGAAATTCGCCCCATCGCCGGCACCCGCCGCCGCGGCGCCACCCCGGCCGACGACGCGGCGCTCGAGCAAGAGCTCCTCGCCGACGCCAAGGAGCGGGCGGAGCACCTGATGCTCGTCGACCTCGCGCGCAACGACATCGGCCGCGTCTGCCGCCACGGTTCGATCCGCGTGCCCGAGTTCATGATCGTCGAGCGCTACTCGCACGTCATGCACATCGTGTCGCAGGTCGAGGGGCAGATCGCGCCCGGCCGCACGGCCTTCGATCTGCTCCGCGCCACTTTTCCCGCCGGCACCGTGACCGGGGCGCCAAAAATCCGGGCCATGCAAATCATCGCCGCCCAGGAACCCACCCGGCGCGGCTTCTACGCCGGCGCGCTCGGCTATTTCGGCTACGACCGCAACATGGACACGTGCATCATGCTGCGCACCGCCCTAATCAAGGCCGGCCACATCCACATCCAGGCTGGCGCCGGCATCGTCGCCGACTCGGTTCCCGCCTCCGAATATCAGGAAACCATAAGTAAAGCTTCCGCGCTCTTTAAGGCCGTCGCGATGGCCGAGCAGTTCTGAGCCGGAAGCGCGCGGTCGAATCGATTTCACTCACCGCGTCGCATACCCGAAGGGTAAAAGTTGTAGGGCGGGATCGGGAGACCCCGCCCTACAATCCGACTACGTCATTTCGCAGAGATCGTGTCGAACAAAGGGAGCGGCAGGTCGCCCACACGCCACAGCCGTTCCGCAGATTTTTCGCCGCCCGCCGAGCGTCTGAATTCGCGCCGGTCGCCCCTTTGCAGTTGGAATCACGCCCGCCGTCGGCTCTCGGAGAAATCGCCCACTGCGCCAGCTTGGCCCCCGGGTCCCGGCACATTTGCGCCAATTTCGCGCCCACACAGCCCCTTGCGCTGTAACTTTGCCCGGGAAACTGCGTTTTCTCATATGGAACAGCATTAGCTACAGTTCCGGGAACAAATCCACTTACCCAAGATTCTAATCTGCATTCACACGCATCGCCCATGTCCGCACTAAAACAGAAAAATCCCTCTCACAGCGACAGCGATTCCTTTGCGCCGGCCCGGTTCGAAGTTCCCGACACCCCGCCCTCGTTTCTCGAAAAACCCGAGCGGGCCGCGGATGAGCCGGTGGCGCACGGCGACCGCAGCAACCTGCAGCTCTACCTTCAGGAAATCGGCAAAACCGCGCTCCTGACGGTCGACGAGGAAGTCGCCCTCGCCAAGCGCATCCGCCGCGGCGACAAGTCCGCGCGCGATCACATGATCAAGGCCAACCTGCGCCTCGTCGTGAAAATCGCGATGGACTACAAGGATTTCGGCCTGCCGCTCCTCGATCTGATCAGCGAAGGCAACATCGGCCTCATCAAGGCCGTCGAGCGCTTCGATCCGCGCAAGGGCGGCAAACTCTCGACCTACGCCGCCTGGTGGATCAAGCAGTCGATCAAGCGCGCCCTCGCCAACCAGTCCAAGACCATCCGCCTGCCCGTGCATCTGGTCGACAAGATTTCCAAGATGCGCCGCACCGCCATGGCGCTCACCGAGGAACTCGGCCGCGAGCCGACCGACGAGGAACTCGCCATCGAGCTCCAGATTCCCACCAGCAAGGTCGCGCACCTGAAATCCGTCAGCGTTCGCCCCGCCTCTCTCGACGCCCCCGTTGGCGACGAGGGCGACTCCGCGACGTTCGGCGAAATCGTCGGCGACGACAACGCCGTCAGCCCCTTCGACGGCCTGCGCGACAAGAATCTCAATTCCGACCTGCATGCCATGGTCGCGTCCCTCGACGCACGCGAGGCCGAGATCATCCGGCTGCGGTTCGGACTCGACGGCAAGGACGAGCTCACCCTCGAGGAGGTCGGAAAGCGATTCCATGTGACCCGCGAACGCATCCGGCAGCTCGAATACCTCGCGC
>DASZPP010000293.1:0-1835 GCA_035549975.1 Opitutus sp. | reverse complement strand
AGCGCCCGCAGCGCCCGCACGAGCGCGGCGCCGTTCATCACCGGCATCATCAGGTCCGTCAGCACCAGCCGCACGTTTTCGCGTTGCTCGAGAAAACGGCCCATCGCCTCGCGCCCGTCCGCGGCGAGCAACACCCGGTATTTGTTCAACTCGAGTATCTCGCGGATCGCCTCCCGCACCGGCTCCTCGTCGTCGACCACGAGAATGACCTCGCCGGAGCCGGCCGGCGCGAGCGCGGGCGTCGCCGGCGGCGGCAATGCCGCCAGCGCCGACTGTCCGGCCGCAGGCAGGTGACACCTGAACACGGTCCCGCGTCCCGACTCGCTCCACACCGTGATGAATCCGCCGTGGCTGCGCAGGATGCCGACCGCGGTGGACAGGCCCAGCCCGCTGCCGCGTCCCACTTCCTTGGTGGTGAAGAACGGATCGAAGATGCGATTGCTGATCTCGGGCGGGATGCCGCGACCGGTGTCGGCGACCGTCAGCACGGTGTAGCGCCCGCAGCGCGCGTCCGCATGCAGGTGCAGGTCGCGCGGGCCGAGCTCCACATTCGTGCCGCCGACCGTCAGGGTGCCGCCATTCGGCATCGCATCGCGGGCATTCACACAGAGGTTCATGAGCACCTGGTGCAGGTGCGTCGCGTCCGCCACCACGGGCCGGAGGTCGGAGGCCGGATGCTCGACGATCGTGATCTCGCGGGGAAACGTCTCGCGCATGATCGCGACCATTTCCTTGAGCAGTTGCTGGCATTGCACGAGCGTGCGCGCGCCCTCGGCGCCGCGGCTGAAGAGGAGCAGTTGTTTCACCGTGTCGGCCGCGCGCTGCGCGGAGCGCGCCATGACGGCTAGGAGCCGGCGATCGCGCTCGTCGCCCAGCCGTTCGGTCAGCAGGTCCGCCGTCATCAGCACCGGCGTGAGCATGTTGTTCAAATCGTGCGCGACCCCGCCGGCCAGCGTGCCGATCGCTTCCATCCGCTGCGCCCGCAGGAATTGCTCCTCGAGCTTCTTCTGCTCCGTCGTGTCCTCGGCCACCGCGATCAGCCGCCGCACCTTCCCCGCTTCGTCGCGCGCGGCGAACGTCCGGTGACGGATCCAGCGCACCGCGCCGTCGGGCCGCACGATCCGATACGTCTGGCTTTCGCCCTCGGCGCGTTCGCGGACCACGGCGGCCTTTTGCACCGCCGCGCGGTCGTCGGGATGGATGCTCTCGTGCCAGCCCGGCGGCGCATCGTCCACGCTCGGGCCCGTCCGGCCCCAGATCTCGGCATAACGCGGGCTCACATACACGACGCGCTTCGTCTCGGGTTCGAACATCCACAGCGCCTCCGCCACGTTTTCCACGACCTGGTGGAAACGCGCGTCGCTCTCATGCAGCGCCGCCTCCGTCGCCTTGCGCTCGATCGCCTCGCCGAGCACGTGCGCCATCGTCTGCAAAAACGCCACCTCGTGCTGGCCAAAAGCCCGCCGCCGCGCCGTGTGCGCGCCCAGCACGCCCCAGGGCTTGCGCCGTCCCTGGATCAGCACCGTCACGCCGCTGACCACCCCGTGCTCGCGCAGCAACGCCGCGGCGAAGCGCGCCTCGGCGCCCAGGTCCTCGACGACCACCGGACCGTCGCCTTGCAGCGTGAATCCCGCCTGTTCCTCCGCGTCCGCATCGATGGTCGCGCGGCCGACCAAGCCGTCGCGCCAGCCGATGCCCGCGCGCAGCAGCAGTTTTTCCCCGCTCGCCTGCAATTCGAGCACGCGGCCGAACTCCACCTCGAGCGTCTGCGCGAGCAGCGTCATCGCTTCCTGAAACAGCGCCTCGACATCCGCGCCGGCCAGCGCGAGGCGGCC
>DASZPP010000292.1:0-2929 GCA_035549975.1 Opitutus sp. | reverse complement strand
CCGCGAACCTCGACCGGGAAAACGCAGCGGGAAATTTGCGCGCGGCCCCGAAAATTGCTGTTTACTCGCGGGCGGCGATTCCCCAAAACCTGCCCTCCCACTCGTGGGCCGGTAGCTCAGTTGATAGAGCGCGTCGTTCGCAACGACGAGGTCGTCGGTTTGATCCCGATCCGGTCCACCAAATTCCGTTTAGCATGAACCTACTGCTAAACGTGCACTCGCGAGATAATTCTCCTCTGGAATGTAGCAATTGGACCACTGGCTCAGTGGGTCTGCGGTTTGCAGTTGCCAAGGATCGGTGGTGGAGTACCACACAAAAATATCGGAACACGTCGGAAGACTAAACTCGTTCGGACGGATGCTTTAACGGCTTGAGGAGGCGCTGCGTCGATGCGACCAGTTAAGCGACGATTTCGAATTCGCGAGGGCCGTGCAGGTGCCCGACGCGGCGTGACCGCACCAATGTTGCGCTTCGCAATGAAACGGGGCAAGTCCGGCCAACGGCCTCGGAGCGCAACGGCCAATCCGACTGAGGCCCTCGCCGCTGTTCATCGCAAGCCGGCGTTGCGCTACTCGCCAGCCGGCGAGGTTCCGAAAATCTGTTGCTTGCGCCGAAACCAAGCGACCATCTTCTTCCACCGCTGCGCCACGACCGGAAACGGAATCCCCCGCGCAGACTTCGCCAACAGTTTCACGACCTCGAACGAGGCGGTTTCGACGACATTGCGCAGCCGGGGGTTAAGGCGCGGGCTGTCGCACAGATAATGCATGAGCGCGGTGAAGGCCTCCGGAAAATAAGCCAGCTGGGCGCCGGCCGCAGCGAGCACGTCGAGCATCGCGAGCGCAGGCTCCTTGGCGGTGTTCAACGAGTCGATGCACAGCCCGATCCATTCCGTGCGATCCGCGAGATCCCCGCTCCGCTCGAACCACAGGTGGCCGATCACCCCGCCGAGGATCCACGGCGACTTTTCATCTGTATAGGCCGATGACTGCAATTGCCGCAGGAGCTTCCCGAAAACTTCCGTCCGCACATAGCCCGTCTCCTTGAAATAATGCAGCAGGTCGGCCAGCGAGAGCGACACGAAGTCAAAGTTCATCGCCACGAGTTTCAGCACGGCACGACGATAACCGGCGTCGTCGAGGATGTTTCGATCCACCAACACTCGCAGCAGCGCCTGCGTGGAAAACCCCGCGACACTGTGGCTCTGCTGAGCCAAGCCCCGGAACCCCTGCTCATCGGTGTAGAACGCCCAACCCTTGGCCTTCGCGATCAGGATGGGATGAACGATCCACGCTCCGAGCTGCGCGGCTTTGTGCTCCTGCCATTCAGGCCAGGATTTTTCGTCGAGGCCTTCGAGGGTCACGCCGTCGCTTTCGAGGAAGGCCACGACCTCCTCAAGGATAGCGAGCTTCTGCGCATGAACCTCCGGCCCGAATTCCACGATCTGAATACGACCGCCTTCGTAGCCCATCGTGCTCGTGCTCGGGGCGAAGGATCGTAGGGTTTCGAGTTCGTCAGACAGTTTCTCGAACGTCGCGGTGGCCACGTGGACTTTGGGAAAACGCCGGCCGATGACCGACAGAAGGCCCAGTGACTGCAGCGTCAAAAGCGCCGACGCATCGAGCACAACATCGGTGGCCTCGCCCGCGAGTTTTTGCTCGGCGGCTTGTTCTTCGTAAGTGCCCGCGCCGACGAACACCCGTTCGACCGTGGAGCGCGTGATTCCGGTCCACACATCGATCAGCGCGCGGCCCAGCAACACGGAGAGCATACTCACCGGCAGCCGCTTTTCCCGATAAACTTGCATCGCCTGTTGGGCATGGGCCGACTGCGCCTTCAGGACTTCGATGATTTCCGAAAGATCGATATCGTCGCCGTCGACTTTCATCTGGAATTGCCGGACGGCCTTCGACTGCTCGATCGAGCTGTGCAACAGTTCCTTTTCCTGGTCTGACAACACGAACTGATCGCCCGCGCCGAGAATACGAATCATCGCGGCGTGTCCCTCCTGCCGCTTTGGCGCGATTTCGACCGCGCGTTTGGCCGCATCGAAGGCTTTGCGATATTCGCGCCGGGCAAAGTAAAGGCCGCTCAGGTTGGCCTGCACGTAATAGGAGTTGGGGTGCTGGGTCCGCGCGGCTTCCAACACCTTGATGGCGGAATTCAGCCCGCGCCCGCGATAGCAAACGCCCGCGAGCGCGAGGTGCTGGCGCTCCGTCGGCTCATGCTGCACGAGTTCGCGGAAGAGTTTTTCCGCCTCCTTCAAGCGCCCCAAGGTCGCCAACGCGTGCCCGGTCAATTCCCAGATCGGCGCGCAAAACTTGCCGACGGCGATGATGGCGAGCCCGATAGCCACCACTTCGGGCATGCGCTTCAGTTCAAACAGGCAATGCAGGTATTCCGTGGCAACGACGCTCGCGACCGGATCTTCGTCGCCGTGAATGAGGCGCGAGGCCGCCTCGGCCCACCGGCGCCGCCGGTAGAGATACAGCCCGTAACGACGGCGCGCGATGACCTGGCTGCGACCTTGCGCAATCCGTTCGGCTTCGACAAAAAGCTGATCGGCGAGTTCGTGCTGTTCGGCGACCGACCGCATCCAAGCTTCTTCGAGGATGAGTTCGACGACGCGCCCCAGTTTGGCGTAGCCGTCCGCCAGCGCCCGCTCGGCGGCATCTAGGTCAGGCCGTTTCCGCAGACATTCCACGCGTAGCGCGAGCAATCTTGAATCGGAATCAACGCCCGGAATTGCCGCGGCGTGGTCCATGGCCGCCAACGCGTCCTCGAAACGGTTGGCGCCGACGAGCGCGTGCATTTCCCGCGACACGGCATCCGGCCCCGGCTGCAAAGCGCCGATTTCCCGGGCCGTGGCGGCCGCGTCATCGTATCGCTCCAGCATCATCTGGGCGGCGAAGAGATTCTGCAGGAGCA
>DASZPP010000291.1:0-9316 GCA_035549975.1 Opitutus sp. | reverse complement strand
AAGCGCGAGCGCGAGTGCGGCGCCGGTCGAGGTGACGCCGCGCTGGACGAGCGCGACGCGGAGCTTTTCGATGGCGCGCTCGGCCCGCATCCGCGCCGAGCTTTCGCCGACGCCGAGCTTCCGACCCATCTCGGCGAAAGGCTGGTTTTCGAAATAGCGCATGAGGATCGGCGCGCGGTCGTGCTCGGCGAGGTTGCAGATCGCCGAGTCGAGCAGGGGGCGGAGTTTTTCCCAGTCGGCGGGGGTCGGGGATTCGTTGGCGATGGCTTCCATGGCGTGGGCGTCCTGTTCCCGGCGGCGGCGGCGCTCCTCGGCGCGCCGGGCTTTCAGCGCGGCGAATCGCGTGCTGGTGTAGAGCCAGCTCGTCAGCACCGGGCGGCTGGTGAGCTCGGCCGCTTTGCGGGCGAGATCGATGAAGACGCTCTGGCTGACGTCCTGCGCGAGCAGCACGTCACCCTCGACCTGGCGCAGCGCGGCCGAATACACGAGGGCGGCCTTGCGGCGGACCAGCTCGGTAAAGGCGCTCTCCGAGCGGTCGCGGGCAAATTGCCGAAGGAGCTCGACATCGTCGTCCATCACCTCGTTACACCCGCCCGCCGGCGGAATGGCACAAACCGTGGCGGATTTTTCCGGCGGCCCGGCGACTTGACTGGAAGACCCATCCATTCGGGGGCGCTGATGAAAACAGTTTTGATCGGCGAAATCACTTACAATGTTGCGCCGCGATCCCAAGCTCGCACGATCGCGAGGCCATGGAAGCGCACGAGGTCATGCGGGAGGTGTTGAAACGGACGAGTGCGAAACAGATCGCCGCGGACATGGGGCTGTCGCTCTCGCTGATCTACAAATGGGCGGAGCCGCCGGAGAACGACAGTGGCAGCGGCGCGAGCAGCCCGCTCGAGCGCGTCGGGCAGCTCATCCGGAGCACGAGCGACACGCGGCCGGCGCAGTGGGCCTGCGAACAGGCCGGCGGATTTTTCATCCGCAATCCGCACAACTTTCCGCCGGGCGGCCCGCTCATTCCAGTGACGAACGACATCGTGCAGGAATTTGCCGACATGCTGGCGACGATCGCCCAGTCGTCGGCCGACAGCGTGATCACCAAGGACGAGGCGAAGCGAATCCGCGCGCGGTGGGAGGAATTGAAAAGCGTGACCGAGGGCTTCGTGAAAGCGGCCGAAGCCGGGACGTTTGGATCACAGAAAGAGCTGGAGAAAAAGTAGCCCGAAGCGGCGCGGGCCGGCTCGAACAAGATCCGGAGCCAGACCAAACCTGGGTCGCCGAGGGCGCGGAGTCCGGACACGGATGGCCTGGCGCGGCAGAGCCGCGTTGAAAACGAGCGTGAGACGCAGAGTGCACGGAGAATCGAGCCGAGTTCACAGAGAGATTTTCAGGCACCGTGCGTGGTCGATGTTCAAGCCAAGGCTCCTTTCCACTTCTCCAATAAAATTTTCAGCGGAGGTTCAGAAAGGCGTAGCCGAGAGTGAGCGGGCAAACGCTCCGCCCGCTCACGCCAAGAATTAACCCCCGGCTTTTCGGGGCCTTTGCCGCTCAGCGCCAGCCGAGGCCCGGGGCGACGTGCGTGAGAATCGCCTCCATGACATGGACGTTATACGCGACGCCGAGTTGATTGGGGATGGTCAGCAGAATGGTGTCCGCCTCGGCGAGGGCTTCATCCCGGCGGAGTTGTTCGATGAGCACGTCCGGTTCCGCCGCGTAGCTCCGCCCGAACACCGCCCGCGTGCTGGCGTCGAGAAAACCGATCTGGTCCCGCGACTCCTCGTCGCTTCCGAAATAAGCGCGATCGCGATCGTCCATGAGGGCAAAGATGCTCCGGCTCACCGAGACCCGGGGCACACGGGTGTGACCGGCTTCGGCCCACGCCTTCCGGAAAGCGCGGATCTGCGCGGCTTGCTGGATATGCAGCGGTTCGCCCGACTCGTCGAACTTCAGCGTCGAGCTCTGCAGGTTCATGCCGTGCCGGGCGGCCCAGACGGCCGTCGCATTGGTCGCCGAACCCCACCAGATCCGCTCCCGCAAACCCGCGGAAAACGGTTCGAGCCGCAGGAGCCCGGGAGGATTGGGAAACATCGGACGCGGGTTGGGCTGCGCAAAACCTTTTCCGTCGAGCAACGTAAGAAACGTTTCCGCGTGGCGCCGCCCCATGTCCGCGTCGTCCTCCTTTTCGTTGAGCTGATAACCGAAATGACGCCACCCATCGATCACCTGCTCGGGGGAGCCGCGGCTGATGCCCAGTTGCAGGCGTGAACCCGCGATCAGATCGGCCGCGCCCGCGTCCTCCGCCATGTAGTGCGGATTCTCGTAACGCATGTCGATGACCGCGGTGCCGATCTCGATCTTCCGGGTGCGTGCGCCGACCGCCGCCAGCAGCGGAAACGGCGACGCCAGTTGCCGGGCGAAATGGTGCACCCGGAAATAAGCTCCATCCAGGCCGAGCCGCTCGGCCTCAACCGCGAGATCGATCGACTGCAACAGCACATCCGCCGCGGACCGCGCCAGGGATTGGGACGACGGCGTCCAATGACCGAAAGACAGGAAACCGAGTTTCTTCATGGCGGTAAGGAGTATGCGCCCCGAAGCCTTTCGCAAAGTCCAGATCCGCGCCGGCATTCTGCCAAAAGAAAAAGGGTTGGCGGGGCGCCACGGCCGGTTGACTCTTCTCCCGCAGGCCATCCGTTCCCATGCCGGACAAACATCGCATTTTCACGACGCCCGTTGCGAAGGTCTATCCCTACTACGTCGCCAAGGCGGAAAGGAAGGGGCGGACGAAAGCGGAAGTCGACGCCGTGATTTGCTGGCTGACCGGCTACACGCTGCGGCGGTTGGAAGCCCAGTTGAAAAAACAAACGGACTTCGAGACCTTCTTCCAGGAGGCGCCGAAGCCGAATCCCGCGCGCACCTCGATCACCGGGGTGATCTGCGGCGTTCGGATCGAAGAAATCAAGGAGCCGACGATGCGGGAAATCCGCTACCTCGACAAACTGGTCGATGAACTGGCCAAGGGGAGACCGATGGAGAGGATTTTGCGGAGCTGAGATCTTTTTCCGGTGAAGCGGCACGCGGCGACCGCCAACAGGGGCCGGATCAAGGTGCAAGGCAATCCGGAGTGGCGGTCGGCTGCCCGTGCCGCATCGCCCGACCACCTCATGTCCTCTCATCTTGCCGTCATGCTCGACCATGACCTTTCGCACACCGCCTTGGAGTTGCCACCTGCCGAACGGCTCGAACTCGCCCGCCGGTTGGTCGAGAGCGTCGTGGCCCCGCTGCCGTTGAGCGATGCGGTGACAGAAGGCATCCGGCGCATCGAAGAGGTGGCCGCCGGACAGGTCGCTGGTTTGACGGAAGAAGAGTATCGCGCCGCGCTGGGATGCAGGTGGCCTTTCACCCGGAATTTCCGCGCGATCAGCGGAAATTCGAAGCCGACTACGGCGGGATTTCCCTGGCGCTGGCCGGCCGGTTTCGTGACGAGATCGATGGAGCGATTGCCGCGATCACGGCCGCGCGGAGTTGCGCATACGTCTTCGGCGTCGGGGTGATCGCACGCGCGGGCATGGGGAAGCGGGACGGAGGAATGCTTGGGGCGGGTGTGCCGAGTGACAAGTGACGAGAATCCGGGCGAACGTCATTTACCCCGAGTGAACACGGATGGACATGGCTAGCTTTTCATCTCCGCGTGCATCCGGGTTCATCCCGGAAAACGCAGTTGAAACGCGAAGAACGCGGAGAGCGCAGAGGAAAAACCCCACCCTTTCATGCCGAGACATCCACCCGGCAGGTCAGTCTTCCGAGCAACGGATCCACCTTTTTTCTGCTCCACGCTCTCCGCGTTTCAGTCGAGGAATTTGGTATTAGGTTATCCGTGGTTGATCATTTCACGCGCCAGATTTCGAAGGTGGCGTCGCCGAAGCCTTTTAGTCTCGCGGTTTCGCAGGTGGTGGTGAGATCGGTGGCGGCGGCGAGGTGGGCGGCGACTTCGCCGTCGGCGCGGGCGGCGCCGGAGAGGATGAGGTCGGCGCCCGAGCAGAGGCCGCAGAGGCGGGCGGCGAAGTTGACGGTCGAGCCGAAGTAGTCGAGACGGTCGTTCTGGTTGATGGCGAGGCACGGGCCGCAGTTGAGCCCGGCTTTCAGCGCGAGCGGCTTGAGCGACGACGGTGGCACCGAAATCCCGGCGGGCAGCGAAAAGCTGTCCGGCTGCGCGAGCCAGCGGCGGGCGCGGTCCATCGCACGGAGGGCCGAGACGGGGCGCGGGAAAACGGCCATGATCGCGTCGCCCATCGTCTTGATGATCGCGCCGCCCTCGTCGGCGACGGCGGCCTTGAGGATTTCGAAATGCGTCAGCACGCGGCCGAAGGCGGGCGCATCGCCGATCTCCTGGTAGAGGCGCGTCGAGTTCTTGAGGTCGGTGAAGACGATCGTGATCGAGCCGACGGAAATTTTTTCGCCGCGGCGGAGGACTTCGCTCGAAAACAGATCGCGGAAAAGCTGCAGCGAGGTCACCTCCGCGGCCGTCGTGGCCTGATCGCTCCACGCGAGGTGTTCGACGATCGCCAGCCGCGCAACATCGGTGGAGTTGGTGATCACGAGCACGCCATCGGGGGCGACGCGGGGCTCGTCGAGCGGTTTCGCGGCCAGGTCGATGCGGACACCGGCCGGCGCGCCGGACGCGACGTGGAAGGCGTGTTGCTCGGCGATTGCGGGCGAGCGGACGCGATAACGGCCGGGCGTCAGCGCCAGGCGGACGGCGCGCGTCGCCGCGGGCGGGACGAGTTGCTGGGCGACGATGTGCGGGGTCACCTGCGGCCCGCCGACGCAGTAGTCGAGGCGCGGAACGGAACGCACCGCGGAATTGGGGGTGAACGTGAGCTCGACCGATTGGTCGAAGTTGGCGGTGAAGTCGGCGTCGCACGTGGGGCAGTGTCCCTCGGCGGCGAGATTCACGAGCGTGCGCTGGGCGACGGTGGCGCCGCGGCAATGCGGACAGACGAGCTCCCAGCGGAAATCGAGCAGGCCGGCGCGCGTGGCGAGCAGGAAAAGTTGCAGGGTGCTGCGGCGGTCCGCGCGCCACTCATCCGCGAGCGCGTAGGGACGCATGCGCGCGGCGTCGAGGTCGTCCGCCGTGTTCACAAACGCGCAGAGTTCCGTCACCGGCCCGGCCTCCCCGGCGAGTGTGCGGGCGATCGTGGCGAGCCGCCCGGTTCCGCCTGGAGCGAGTTCGGGTTTGCGCGCCACCTGGGAATTCGCGAGGCCGCGCAGCGCAAACTCGTCGTAGCGCCGAAAGACGCGCTCGACCACCTGGTGCACGCGACGGCCGACCGCGAGCGGGAAGAGCCACCGGCCGAGGAGGTGGGCGGGCGTGAGCTGCATCTCGTAGTCGAGCGTGGTGCCGCCTTCGCGCGGCCGGAGCTCGCAATGCAGGGCCATCCGCGCGACGGGTCCGCTGAAATAATCGCGCACGACGCCGAAGCGCACCGGCTGAATCCACTCGAACGCCTGCTCTTCCCAGACGATCGGCAGGCCGAACAGCGACGTGCGAAGCCGGCGGGCGTTCGTGGCCCGGCCCGCGCGGCCGGGCGGCGGCGCGACCGGCTTGACGGGAGGGTAGCCGCAATCGCGATTGAACCGGTCGGTGTTGGACACCAGCGGCCAGAGCGCGGCGGGTGGGGCGCGCAGATCGAACGTCCAGCGAAATGTTTTGGCGGGGGCCGGCATGAGCGGCAGCCGGCGGGAGCGGAACGTTCAGGCCGGACTGCTCCGCGAGAATGGGCGAGGCGGATCGCGCGCTCAAGTTGATTGGCGACGGCCGGCCGGGCGGCAAAAAAAAGCCCGCGGCGAGCCGCGGGCTGAGGGAGAGAACGTTGGAAACCGGATCAGAACGTCCAGGCGTAGCTGACCGAAACGACGCCGCGGCCGACGGCCGCCGTGTTCACGACCCGGTGGGCGCTGCCTTGTTTGAGATAGTTGTTGTCACCCTCGGTGTAGGCGAGGCCGACGGTGAGCTTCGATTCCTTGGTCACTTGAAACGGCATCGAGACGCCGACCAGCCAGTAGTCGCCCCAATTCTTCACGTCGGGCGAAGTGTTCTCGGCGAAGTTGGTCCACTTGAACGTGCCGACCGTGCCGACGAAATCGAGCTCGGTGCCCGCGCTCGCAAGCGGAACGGCATACGCGGCGGTGAATTCATACGTCGGGCCCTTGAGCACGACATCATAGTAAATCTTCGGCGTGAACTTCACGCCGGCGAAGGTGTAGTTCACCGCGACGTTCGGCTCGAAGGTCGCCGTGTAGAATCCCTTGCTGTGTTCGGCGCTCGGGAAGGTGTAGGCGGTGAAGCCCGGCACGACCGTGATCGATTCGGAGGCGGCGAACGTGTAGGAGCCGTAGAAATCGAATTCCGGGTCGGACTGGCCGTCCACCTTGTCGGCGAGCGGAAAGTTGCTCCACACGCCGAGCGCGAAGGCGCCCGAGTCGAATTCGAGCGAAGGCTCGAACGACGGGCCGCCGAGGCGCGCGCCGCGGAACATGTATTGCGAGGCGAAGGCCGGCGTCAGCGTGAGGCTGTAGCTGGGCGCCGCCGCCGCCGGCGCGGGAGCGGGCTGGGCCGGAGGGGTCTGGGCGTTCAAAGCGGCCGTGGCGGCCGCGAGTGCGCTGGCGATCAGGGTCAGTAGTTTTCGGTTATTCACGGGGTTTTATTAGGGTTGGAGCAACGGAAGACGTTCCCGACTTTTTCTGCGAACCGTTCTCCATTTAGCAGGACTCGGGCCAACCTTTTAGGCTCGGAGCGTTTGAGACGGGCGGGCGGTTTCGTCGACGGTCGTGTCATCAAACGGCGCGGTGGAAGACGATGGCAAGCATGCTGCTACCGCGGGGCGCATCCCGGGGATCCCCCCGTGCCAGCAACACCTAAACACTAAATATGAATACAAGCATGAAAATCGCGGCTGCGCTCGCGCTCGCCGCTTCGCTTCCCGCCCTCGCTGAAATCAAGCTCAACGACACTTTGGCGGTGAGCGGCTACATCGAGGGTTCGTATCAATATCACAACACCTCGCCGGGCGGCACCTCGGACTCGTTCAACATCGATTCATCACAGTTGCTGTTCACGGCGAAAATGAAACCGGTCACGGGCGTGCTCAGCATGTACTACGTGCCGAACGCCAATCCGGAGACCACCGTGCTCGACGCTTATGCGACCTACGACGCCGGCGACGGCCTGACGATCACGGGAGGAAAGTTTCTGAGCTATCTCGGCTACGAATCGTTCTTCACCGTGAACAATCCGGAAATCACCTTCGCGAACGGCGATTTTCTCGGGGTCATTCCGGGTTATCACGAAGGCATCAAGGCGGACTACAGCGGCGAGGGCTTCGGCCTCGGGGCCGCGCTGGTGGACTCGGTGTACTCGCCGTATGGCGCGACCAAGGGTGACGGCGAGCTGCAGCACAACGGCGGCATGGAGACCTACGTGAGCTACACGGGCACGCCCGGGTTGACGGTTTGGGCCGGCCTCGCCTACGACAGCAAGGGCAACTTCGAGGCGCACTCGGTCGTGTCGCTCGATTTCTGGGCGCAATACCAGCTCACCAAAGCGGCGGCGCTCGGCGCCGAATACGCGCACAAGGACGGTGGCCTGGGCGCCTCCGGCTACAACTGGCTGGCGATGCTGAATTATTCGTTCACCGACAAGCTCTCGACGGCCTTCCGCATCAGCGGGGAGAGCATGGATGACGGCGGCCCGAGCTTCACGCGTTTCACGATCGCACCCGGCGTCGCGGTCACGCCCAACCTCACGGTGCGCGCCGAATACACCTACACCGATTACAGCCACTACACGGCCGACTCGGCGTCCTTCGTCGGCGTCCAGGCGTTCTTCAAGTTCTGACGATTCCCAACAAACGAGTGCATCGGCGACCACCACGGCGCCGACTCCGCTCAAAAACTCCCACTCACATGATCAAGAAGTTCACCCAGATTCTCTGCGTCGGGGCGCTCGCCCTGAGCGCCTTCCTCGGCTCCACTCGCGCCGACGACAACACGGTCAAGGTCGGCGTCCTGCATTCCCTGAGCGGCACGATGGCGATCAGCGAAACCTCGCTGCGCGACGTGCTGCTCCACGCCTTCGACGAGATCAACGCCAAGGGCGGCGTGCTCGGCAAGAAGATCGAGCCCGTCGTCGTCGACGGCGCCTCGAACTGGCCGCTGTTCGCCGAGAAGGCGAAGCAGCTCCTCGAGCAGGACAAGGTCGCCGTCGTGTTCGGCTGCTGGACGTCCGTGAGCCGCAAGTCCGTGCTGCCGGTCTTCGAGAAGGACAACGGCCTGCTCTTCTACCCCGTGCAATACGAGGGCGAGGAACTGTCGAAAAACATCTTCTATACCGCCGAGGCCGTGAACCAGCAGGCGACGCCCGCGGTCGACTACCTCCTCGCCCAGGGCAAGAAGAAGTTCTACCTGATCGGCACCGACTACGTCTATCCGCAGACGACCAATCTCATCCTCTACAAATACCTCCTGCTCCACGGCGTGCCGATCGAGAACATCGGCGGCGGCCTGCGGAAGGATTCCGAGGGGAAGGTCATCTCCGCCGGCAAGTACGTGCCGTTCGGCCACACCGACTTCCAGCAGATCGTCGCCGACATCAAGCAATTCGCCGCCGGCGGCGATGCGTGCGTGATCAACACGATCAACGGCGATTCGAACGTGCCGTTCTTCAAGGAAATCGTGGCCGCGGGCCTGAGCCCGGCGGATTGCCCGGTGGTGTCGTTCAGCCTCGCGGAGGACGAGCTGCGCAGCATGCCGACCAAGGACCTCGTCGGCGAGCTCGGCTGCTGGACCTACTTCCAGTCGCTGAAGACGCCGGAGAACGAAGCTTTCCTCGGCGACTGGAATAAATGGCTGGCGAGCCAGTCCTACTCCGGCGTGGTGAAGGAAAAGCGCGCCGTGGACAGCCCGATGGTGCTTTCCTACGACGGCGTGTACCTGTGGAAGGCCGCGGTCGAGAAGGCCGGCAGCTTCGACGTCGACAAGGTCCGCGCCGCGCTCGAGTCGGGCGACATCAGCTTCGAGGGCCCGGGCGGCAAGATCACGATGCAGGACAATCACCACGCGACGAAGAACGTCTACATCGGCGAGACGAAGGCCAATGGCCAGTTCAAGATCCTCAAGACCTTCGACCAGGTCCGCGGCGAGCCCTTCCTGCTGAAGGGCCTCGACGAGGAACTCGCGAAGAAGATGTAACACCGGCGCTTTCCTCGCGCCTCGACTCCGGCCCGCCGGCGATTTTCCGCCGGCGGACCGGGCA
>DASZPP010000290.1:0-5048 GCA_035549975.1 Opitutus sp. | reverse complement strand
CGACATGGGATCGAAGGGTAGCGGTCGCCGCCCCGACCGCCACTCGGAATTCGCCCGTAGCGGCAGGGCTCCGTGCCGGCCGAGCTTCAGGTGCGCGGATTCCGGCAGGCCGGGACGCCTGCCGCTACCCGAGGCCCTGCGCCTGCGCGATCAGCGGCGACGACGCGAGCGCCGCCGCGAGGCGGGCGCCGAGCTGTAATTTTTCCGCGCGATTGCGGAGCGTGAGGAAAGCGAGCGACGCCGCCTCGCTCGTCGCCGCCGCGGCGGCCGTGCGCGCAAGCACGTTGTCGACCGGCGGAATCAGCCCGGGCGGCACGAGCCCCTTCTCGGCGAGAAACAACGACGCCGACGTCCCGAGCATCTCGAGCCACGCCTGCGGCGAGGCGGGCGGCGCGTAGGCGAGGCCGCCGCGGTCGGGCGTCCATTCCATGAAGAGCCGGATCTGCTCGTGCAGCTTCGCGAGCTCGACATCCGCCGTTGCCGGCGCCCAGCGCGCGCTGAATTGCTTGCGCTCGCGAAATTTCCTCACGTCCCACACGCGCAACAACAGCTCGTGGTCATCGGACACGCGCCGCAGCGCGCCGGTGAAAATGTAGTCGAGCCCCTCTTCCGTCGTCTCGACGAGCTGGCGAAGGTTTTCCGTCGTCCATTCCATCGGGAACAGTGCGTAGTGCCCGTCGAGCAGGCCCAGCACGGCCCGCGGCGCGTAGTGCGGCGAGAAATAAAAGGTTTCGGCCAGCCACAGCGGCAGCGCGCGGCTGAACCGGCCGAGCTCCTCCTCCGGCTTTTTCGCGAGCTCGGACAGCTCCGGCACGCCGGGCAGCGCGAGCTGCGCGAAAGCCACGCGGCGCAACGCCCCGGTTTTTTCCGGCAGGATTTGCGCGGCGAGCGGCTCGAGCCCGTAAAACCAGACCGGCTTGCTGATGCTCACCAGCTTGACGGTGCTGACCTCGGCGCGCGGCGCCATGACCTCGTCGGATGTCATCGCCTGTCCCGCGTGCTGCGCGTGGGCAAGCTCGGCGATGGCGTTCGCAAAGCCATGCAACCGCTCCTCGAGCTCCGGCTGGTTTAGCGCAAACAGGACATCGAGCAGGTGTTGCGCGCCGCCGGCATCGTTCATCGCGAGATACGCCTGAACCAGGTTCAAACCCGTCGCCGTGCCGTGGCGCTCGGCGTCGTAGCGCGGCGCGATGAGTTCGACGATTTCGCGCACATGGCCCGTGACGCCGAGGTCGGCCGAAATGGTCAGGAGCACGTCGCCGTGATCGCCCGCTTCCGCGAGCACCTCCTCGTAGATGGCCATCGCCGCCCCGAGATCCTTGGCCTCGAGCCGCTCGCGCGCGGCCACGAGCCGCGGCATCGCCGCGGACGTCGCGGGCGCGGGTTCGGGGGCGGCAACCGGTGCGACCGCCGGCTTTTTTTGGGAAAAGCGATCGAAAAATCCCATGCCGCCCAGCAAAGCGCCGGCCCCGCCGCTGGCGAACAGAAACCAGCCGTCGGACCGGTGTGTAGGGCGGGGTCTCCCTACAATCTCGCCAGCAGCCGCCGCACGCCCTCGATCGGCGGATCGGTGATCGGCACGAACGGCAGCGGCGAACGCGGCGCGAGCGCCTGCAGCACGACCGGATGGGTGAGAATCGATCCGCTCAGGCCCGCGCCCACCGTGTCGGCAGGAATCCCGGCAAACAGCTTTCCGGCGACGCGCGCCGCCAGCTCGAGCAGCTCGCTCACCGATTCGACGATGAGGGCGTGCGCCGTCTGGTCGCCTTCGGTCGCAAGCCGGAGCACCGCGGGGGCGAGCGACGCGATTTTCTGGTTCGGCGCCGGCTCGCTGTAGAAAAAACGCGTCAACAGGCTGGTTTCGGCGCCGTCGCGGTGTTGGGCGTGGTCGCGGACGGTCGGCCCGATGCGCGAGGGCGGCGCCCAGCCCTGCAATTCCAGCAACGCCCGCGCGATCGCGCGGCGCCCGAGATCGTAGGCGCTGCCGGGATCGCCCAGCCGCCAGCCGAGTCCGCCCGCGTAATGAATCCCGCCCACGAAGTCGCGCGCCGCGACGAACGATCCCGTGCCCGAGTGGACCACGAGCCCGGGCTCGCCGCCAGTTGCCAACTCGAGCACGGGCAGCGAATCCGGCCCGGTGCTGACGTCGCCGAAGTCGCGCAGGCCGGCCGCAAAATCGCGCCAGAAGAACCCGCTTCCCGCCATGAAGAGCCGGGTCGCGACAATCTGTGCCGACTCGTCCATCTGCCGGGCGGCATCGAACAGCGCGCACAACGCATCGGTCGCGACGAGTTGCGCCTGCTCCAGGCCGACGACGCTGGGATTGGAGGCAGGCGCGAGATGCCGGCAGACCTCCCTTCCGCTCGCGTCCACGAGGATGCACTCGGTCTTGGTGCCCCCGCCATCGACGCCGATTTTGAAATTCATGGGTGTTCGGTTCCTCAGGCTCGCGAAGGCCGCGGCGTTTGCCCCGCCGCTTCCGCGCCCTGGGCGGCGATGCTTCTCAAGCGAGCTGCCGGCTCAGCCGGCCCTTGTATTTTTCGGCGAGCTCGCGGTTCCGCTCGATCGAGCCGGAGAGGTTCTGGCTGCGCAGGATCGGCAGCGGATGATGGTGGGCCTTGAGCCAGTCGATCACCGCGAGCGAGAGCCAGTTCAGCAGCGAACAGCCGATCAGCGTCGACGTCGGGCCCGCCTTCGCGTCGGCGCCGACCTCGACGATCGCATCGCCTGGCACGCCACCGTTGTCGAGCACGTGGTCCGCGATCTCGTGGAGCCTGTGGCCGTCGGGGTGCACGGTCGGCATCGTCGTGGACATCGCGAGCGACGTGAGGCCGACGACCACCAGGCCCTTCCGTTTCGCGTAGAGCGCGATCTCGATCGGCGCGGAGTTCTTGCCGGAATTCGAGATGATAATGATGACCTCGCCCGCGAGGAGCTGGTATTGGCGATCGTGGCGCTCCACCAGCTTCGTGCCGTAGCCGACGAGGTTTTCGATGAAGCCGGCGGTCGGGTCGATGATGCCGTTGACGCACACGAGGCCTCCCGCCCGGCCGATGATCTCGCGGGCCACGATTTCGCTGTGCCCGCTCCCGAAGGTGTGCAGCACGCCGCCGCGCGCGATCGATTCGCCGATCACGGGCGCGAGCCGCGCGATGACCGGGGCATTGACGGTCCACGCATGCGCCAGCATTTCCCCGGCGCGGGTGCGGTAGGTTTCGGGCAGCGTCATGCAGCCGGAATGGCGCGGTCCCGCCGATTCTTCAAACGCGGAATGAAGGTTTCCCTCCGATCGCGCCGGGCGCCGCGCGGGCGCCTCATCGCTCAGGCCTCCCACCGGCCGTAGATGCCGCAGGGAAGAACCTTGCCGTCGCGCTGCACCGGCAGCCCGACTTCGCCGGCGCTGATCGAGCCGCCACGTCCATCGAAAAGTTCGGCGAGGAGATTCGCGACGACGGTCGGCGAGAGCCGCGCCGTGTAGGCGTTGATCAGGAAAAACAGCGGCTGCTCCGTCAGCAACTCGCGGCAGGCCACGAGCAGTTCCCACAGCTGGTCCTCGAGCTTCCACCTCTCGCCGGATTTGCCGCGGCCGTAGGTCGGGGGGTCCATGATGATGGCGTCGTAGCGCCGCTCGCGTCGCGCCTCGCGGCGGACGAATTTCAGGCAGTCGTCCGCAATGTAGCGGATCGGCGCGTCGGCGAGGCCGCTGAGCGCGGCGTTGTCGCGGCACCATTTCACCATGCCCTCGGCGGCATCGACGTGGCAGACGCTCGCGCCCGCCGCGGCCGCGGCGACCGTGGCCGCGCCGGTGTAGCCGAAAAGATTCAACACCGAAACCTCCCGGCCGGCCGCGCGCGCGGCTTTCAGTTTCCCGCTGAACCACTCCCAGTTCACCGCCTGCTCGGGGAAAAGGCCGGTGTGCTTGAACGAGGTCGGGCGGATCTTGAAGGTCAGCCCGAGCGGCGGGTAGGCGATCTCCCACTGCTCGGGCAGCTCGCGCCGGAACTCCCAGCGTCCGCCACCGCTCTCGCTGCGATGGTAGAAGCCGTCCCAGTTGTCCCAGCGCGCGCCGGACTTTTCCCCATGGCGCGGCCAGATGACTTGCGGATCGGGGCGCACGAGCGTGTAGGCGCCCCAGCGCTCCTGCTTCAGGCCGTCGCCGCAATCCACCAATTCGTAGTCGCGCCAGCGGTCGGCGACGAGCAGGGCGGGACGTTGAACGGGCGCAGGCATCGGCTCGCGCGAGGCAATGCGCGGCGGCGCGGCTTGTCGAGCAGGCGGTTTCCGCGGAACCGGCCCGCGGTTGACGGATCAATCCCGCTCGATTCGGTTGGTCCCTTCCTATGAACACACACCACGCCCTGAAAACCGGCCTGCTCCTGCTCGCTTCGGCATTGCTCGCCGCCCGCATGTCGGCCGACGTCGTCGAAACCAAGGACGGCGCCCGCCTCGTCGGCAAAATCCAGAAAATCGCCGACGGCACGATCACGTTGAAAACCGACTACGCCGGCGATCTCACGATCAAGCAAAGCGAGGTCACGAGTCTGTCCACCGACCAGGCGGTGAACGTCCGCCTCGAGAGCGGCGCGATCATGGCCGGCACGATCACCACGACCGCCGGCGCCGTGAAGATCAGCAGCACCGACGGCGAATTGAACACCACCGTCGGCAAGGTCGCCGCGAGCTGGCCGGCCGGCCAGGAAGACCCGCGGATCGTCGCGCTCCGCCGCCACTGGACCTACGAGGCCGCGGTCGACGTGACCGGGAAGTCCGGCAACTCCGAACAACTGGGCACCGCCTTCAGCGCGCGCGCCACCCTCAAGACGCCGCAGGACACGCTCCAGTTCTACTCCGCCTACGACCGGCAGGTCGTGGACCAGCAAAAATCCGCCGACCAGTTCAAGGCCGGCGTCGATTATCAGGATAATTTCGCCAACAAGGTCGGCTGGTACGTGCGCGACGAAGGCGGCTTCGACCGGATCAAGGACATCCAGCTCTACGACGTCGCCGCCGGCGGCCTCGCCTACAATTTCATCAAGGAGACGAAGCAC
>DASZPP010000289.1:0-9352 GCA_035549975.1 Opitutus sp. | reverse complement strand
CAGGACCTTGTAAGGTGGCTTTTTGCCCATAAAAATTCCGTCACGTCCGCCGCGCGCCTCATCGCCGGCCGACGCTCCGCCGCGGTTCGCCGCACCGGCAGCCGCGCCCTTCGCAAACCGCCGCCACCGCCTCGGCCGGCGCCTGTGCCTCGAGGCGGGCCCCGTCCCGTCGGAACGCCGGATTCTCCGCCACGCAATCCTGCAGGCACGCGAGGTTCGCCCGCAATTCCCGGGAACGCTTCGCCGGCAGCTCGTAAACCATCCAGTTTCCCCGGCGTACGCACGCCACCAGCCCGCGCGATCGCAGATACGCCAGGTGCTTCGAAATCTTCACCTGCGGCTCGCGCAGCACCGCCTGAAAATGACAAACGCAGAGCGGCCCCTGCGCGAGCACGTTCAGGATTCGCAGCCGCGTCAGGTCGCACAGGCACTCGTAAATCTTCACCAGTTCCATCCGGCACTTATATTCTCTTATGAGAATATGATTCAAGCCGCCATTCCGCGTGTCACCCGATCGTCACGCGCCCGCCGCCCTCTTTTCAGGACCGGTCAGCCGGTCGCCTGGCGGCGCCCGCCCTTCGCCCGTTCGGGCACGGGCACGGCCGCCCCGGTCGGCGCCGCTCCCATCCGATCACCTTCCCGTTCCGGTCGAATTCGAACCGGCAGCAGTCCTGCAGTTTTTTCTTCAACATCGCCCGCCCGCGCCGCGCGCGCGATTTCACCGCCGTCAGCGACAGGCCCATCCGCAGCGCGACCTTCGTCAGGGGCAGGCCTTCCAGCTCGGCCAGCCGCACCGGCTCGCGATAGGGCTCGGGCAGCTCCTCGAGGAACCGTTTCATCGAAGTGATCACCGCCGCCCGCAGCTCCGCCAGTTCGTCCGCCGCTTCCGCCGTCAATTCCCTCGGCAGTTCCTCGCTCGGCTTCGTGCGCCGGTGGTGGTCGATCACGGTCGTGCGGGCGACGCGGTACAGCCATGCTTCCAGTCGCTGCCCGTCGCGCAACGACGTCCGCGAACGATACACTTTCAGCAGCACTTCCTGCGTCAGGTCGTCCGCCGTCGCCGTGTCGCGCACTCGTCTGCGAATGAAGCCCCGCAGCTTCCCCAGGAATTCCGCCACCGCCTGGTCGAAGCCTTTCGTTGTCAACGCGACCTCCGCCGGTCCCGCCGGGCTCCGTCCGAATTCCGGCGCAAGACGCGCCGGCGAGCCGGCCGCCATCCGCGTCGCGGACTCGCTCACTCCGTCCGCCTTTCCCGCGAAAGGCACACCGCCGTTGCCGGGCACAGCTCGCGAAATTCCCCGGTCGCCGCAATCGCCGCAGGCACCTTGCTGCGCGCGGTCACCCGGAATCCGCGGTTCGTGAAAAACGCCTCCGCCGTCGTGGTCAGCAACCACCAACGCCGCACGCCCCACTGCTCCGCCCTCGCTTCCAGCTGCCGCAGCATTTCTCCCCCCACGCCGCCGTCGCGCCACGTCGGCGCCACCACCAGCGATCGCAGCAACGCGTCATCGCCATAAATTTCCGCCCCGACGGCCGCGACCACCTCGTCTCCGCTCCGGCCGACGAGAAAATGCGCCAGGTGTTCCGCGAAATCGCCGGCCGGCAGATTTTCCGAGCGCAGCAGCGCGGCGATCGCGGGCGCGTCCTCCGGCACCGCGGGCTCGATGCTGCAATAAACCATCATGGAGCGATCATTTTCCCCTGCGCCGCGGCTAAGTCCAGCCCGTCCCCGCGTCCGGCTATCCGGCGTCCGATCGGGCCGCGCTCGCATGGCCCGCCGCGGCGTTGCCGCCGCCGGCTGCCGGTCGTCGCGGGCCGCCGGGACCATACTCCGGGCGCTGCAGCTTGCGACGGAGCTCATTCCGGCTTGGCGGCCGTGACGATCGCACTCACGACGAACTCGCTCGCTTCCGGCGCATCGGTCCAGTGCCGGACGTATTCCCGCGAGGTTTCGCGCGGCTCTATTTCGATGCGCACAAACCCCGCGTCCCGCAGCTCCACTCGCAGCTGATCGATCGGCGTCGCCCCCGCGACACACGCGCTGATCGCGTCCAGTTTGGCGCGCAACGCCGCCGGCAGCGGCTTCGTCGCCACGATGTCCGCGATCGCCAGGCGCCCGCCCGGCTTCAACACGCGATATGCCTCGCGCAAGACCCGCGGCTTTTCCGGCGAGAGATTGATCACGCAATTCGAAATGATCAGGTCCACGCTCGCATCCGCCACCGGCAGCGCCTCGATCTCGCCCAGCCGGAACTCGATCGCCGTCCGGCCGGGTAGCACCGGATTCGCGTAACCGCCCTTCTTCGCGTTCGCCCGCGCCTTCGCGATCATCGCCGCCGTCATGTCGACGCCGATCACGCGCCCCGTGCCCGCGAGCTGGCGCGCCGCGAGAAAGCTGTCGAAGCCTGCTCCGCTCCCGAGATCGAGCACGGTCTCGCCCGGCTTGATCGATGCGATCGCGATGGGATTGCCGCAGCCCAGCCCCAGATCCGCACCCGCGGGGGCCGTGGCCAGCTGCTCCGCCGTGTAGCCGAGCTTTTCGCCGTAGGTCCGGTCATCCTTCGATCCGCAGACGCAGCTCGTCGCGCGCGTGCTCCCGCAGCACCCGCCGCTGTCATCGGCCTGCTCGGCGATCGCGCCGTAACGCTCGCGCACGAATTCGCGCACCTGCTCCGCATCGGGAAGTCTGGTCGTTGTTTTCATAAATTGATCCGTACCTGCAGACGCGCGAGTCGCTCCGCGGGCGCAGGATTTTTTTGCGACTCTCGTCGCGGCCGCAGGAAACGGCGTTGTCTTCGCGCGCCCGGCCCGCTCTGCTCCCCGGCGCAACCCCGTTCCGTCATGAAAAAATCCCTCGTCGAATTCATCGGCACGTTCTTCCTCGTGTTCACCGTGGGCCTCGCCGTCCGCCAGCATGCCGCGCTCGCCCCGCTCGCCATCGGCTCCATTCTCATGGTCATGATTTTCGCCGGCGGCCACATCTCCGGCGGCCACTTCAACCCCGCGGTCACGCTCGCCGCTTTTCTCCGCGGCCGGTGCGACCGGCGCGACGTCGTCCCCTACTGGATCGCGCAGTTTCTCGCCGGTCTCGTCGCCGCCCTGCTGGTCAACTACGTCCTGCGCGGACGCATCGATCCCGCCGCGGTCGCCGTGCATCCGACCATCGCGTCGTTCATCGTCGAGTTCCTTTTCACCTTCGCGCTCGCCTGGGTCGTCCTCAACACCGCCACCTCCAAGGCCACGATGGGCAATTCCTTTTACGGCCTCGCGATCGGTTTCACCGTCCTCGTCGGCGCCGTCACCGTCGGCGGCATCTCCGGCGGCGCCTTCAACCCCGCGGTCGGCCTCGGCGTGTGGACGATGGGGCTCGAGTCGGTGAAGCAGTTCGGCGTGTATCTCGTTTCCGAACTCTCCGCCGCCGCCGTCGCCGCTTTCGCCTACCGCCAGATCAACGGCCTGGAGTGATCGCGGCGCTACGCGCTGCGAAAGCACCAAGCTCCAGGAACCAGGCTCCAGAAAATCACCAACCCTCAAACTCCAACCTCACCCGCCGAGCCGTCGCCTTGATGTTTTAATCCTGGGGTTTCTCGGAGCTCGCGAGCTTGGTCTTTGGAGCTTCCGCCGCGTTCAGCGGCGCATCCCGCGATGCAGCCGGCTCGCCGGCTTCGGCGCCGCGCTCGATTCCGCGAGCGCCTTCTCGTCGAACAGCGCCGAGTAGATATACGGAAACCCCTCGATCTTCTTCCGCTCGACCGCCATCCCCATGTAGCGCTCGATCGAGCGCGCGTCGCGCACATCATCCTCGGTCACCAGCGTGAACGCATCGCCCGTGTGATGCGCCCGCCCGGTCCGGCCGATCCGGTGCACGTAGTCCTCCGCATTTTCCGGCACGTCGTAGTTCACCACGTGCGAGACGCCCGCGATGTCGAGCCCGCGCGCCGCGATGTCCGTCGCCACCAGCACCTCGTATTTGCCCGATTTGAATCCTTCCAGCGCCTCGATGCGTTCGCGCTGGTTCCGGTCCGAGTGCATCACGCCCACCGAATGCCCGTGGGTCTTCAACCGGTGCGCAATCCGGTCCGCGCCCATCCGCGTCCGCGTGAAAATCAGCACGCTCTTGAAATCCGTCTTTTCCAGCAGCAACTGCAGCAATTCGAATTTCTGCGACGCCACGACCGGATAAAACGCATGCGCCACCGTCTCCGCCGGCGACCGCACGCGTCCGATCTCCACCTTCACCGGATCCAGCAGCGCCCAGCTCGCGAGCTGCTCGATTTCCGGCGGCAGTGTCGCCGTGAAGAAGAGCGTCTGCCGCCCTTTCGGGCATTTCCCCACGATCCGTCGCACGTCGGGCAGAAATCCCATGTCCAGCATCCGGTCGACTTCGTCGAGCACGAGGATGTCGACCCGGTCGAGTGAACAATTCCCCTGCTCGATGTGATCCAGCAATCGTCCCGGTGTCGCGGCCAGGATATCCATGCCGCGCTTCAAGTCGCTCGTCTGCTTTCCATAGCCCACGCCGCCGTAAACGATCGTCACGCGCAGGTCGGTGAACTTCGCGTATTTTTGGAACGCGTCCTCCACCTGCAGCGCCAGTTCCCGCGTCGGCTCCAGAATCAAACACCGCAGCGCGCCATGTCCGCCCAGCCGCTGGATGATCGGCAGCGCGAACGCCGCCGTCTTGCCCGTCCCCGTCTGCGCCGACCCGATCACGTCGCCGCCGCGCAGCACCACCGGAATCGCCTGCGCCTGGATCGGCGTCGGCTCGACGTAGCCCATTTCCTGCACCGCGAAGGCGAGCGGGTCGCTCAACCCCAGTGCCGAAAACGCCGTCTCCATCTTCGGCACATCGACTGGCACCGTCGGCTTCACCGGCTCATGCCGGGGATGTTCGAAGCTGTCGTCCTTCCGCGGCTGTCCGCCGTGCTCTTGGACGCGCCCACTCCGGCGCCGTCCGCCGCGTCCGCGCCGGCTGTCGTCCTCGTCCCGACGTTCGCTGCGTCCTCCGTGCCCGTGCGGCCTGCCTTCCGGCTGGCCCGCCGGCCTGCCGCCGTGGGCCCCGCGGCCTTGCCGCTCGTTCCGGCTCTCGCCGCGATGCGCAGCGCCGTGGGCTGGTTTCGCATGACTCGTGGGTTTCTCGGGCGTGGCCGGCCGCGAAGGCGCAATGCTTTCGCGCAACTTCGCAAAAATCTTCTTCAGCATGATAAATGGGAAACCGGACAGCGTCGACGAATCGGCGCCCATTGCAACCATGCGTTTTCCGCCGTTTTACGTGCCCGCCCGGGCCGCTTTCCCGCCTCCGGCCCCACCGCCGTTCGCCAGGCTTTCTGTGCGACACGCTTGACAATCGAACCCGAATCGTAACTTCGGTTGTTACATTAACCGATGACCGGAAACACCCGCTTCGCCGCCAGCGTGCACATCCTCGCCTATCTGGCCTACCGCCAGGGCGCGGCCGTGCCGTCGGCGGAAATCGCCTCGAGCGTCGACACCAACCCGGTCGTCATCCGCCGCCTGCTCTCGGCCCTCGCCAAAGCCCGGCTCGTCCACGCCGCCAAGGGCGCCAGCGGCGGCTTCTCCCTCGCCAGCACCCCCGAGAACATCTCGCTGCGCGACGTCTACCGGGCCGTCGAGCCCGAGCCGAACCGCGGCCTCGCCCACTTCACGCCGAATCACCGCTGCCCCGTCGGCGCCCGGATCTGCAACATCCTGCACGGCGTTTTCCTCAAGGCCCACGCCGGCATGGAGGGCGAACTCGCCCGTGTCACGCTCGCCGACATCCACGAGCAACTCCGGCCCGTCTGCACCGGGAAAAACTGAAAATTTTTTGCCTCTAAATGTAACCATAATTGTTTCCTAATAAACATGAACTCGTCCAATCCATCCACCAACCTGCTCCTGGTCGACGCCAGTCCGCGCGGCGACCGTTCGCACAGCCGCAAGCTCGGCGAGGAATTTCTCGCCGCCTGGCGCGTCGCCCATCCTGACGACCACGCCGTCGTCCGCGATGTCGGCCGGACGCCGCCGCCGTTCGTCACCGAAGCATGGATCGAAGGCGCCTTCACCCCGGCCGAGCAACACTCGCCCGCCGCCCGCGAAGCCATTTCCCTCAGCAACGCCTACGTCGACGAGCTCCTCGCCGCCGATCAGCTCGTGATCACCACCCCGGTCTACAACTTCTCGCTGCCCGCCGCCTTGAAGGCGTGGATCGACCAGATCGTTCGCTTCGGTCGCACATTCACGAAAACCGCCGGCGGGTACACCGGTCTCGCTTCGAACAAGCACGCTCTCGTGATCGTCGCCAGCGGCGGCGAATTCCGTCCCGGCACCGCCGGCGGCGCCTACAACTTTCTCGAGTCCTACCTGCGCGCCGTCTTCGGTTTCATCGGCATCACCGACGTGCGCTTCATCTACGCGCACAGTCTCAACGGCGATTCCCGCGAGGCGATCCTTGCCGAGGCTCGCGCCGCGCTCGTCGAACTCGCCGCCTGATCAAACGTGAGCAACCGGGCCCTTTGGGAGTGCGGCGGTCCCCGGCCGCTTTCGATCCAAAGCGCCAGCGGACTGGCGCACTGGAAAGTTCAAAAACGACGCGCCCAAATCCTCCGCGCCCCCGACGAGGGACCCGCCGAGCGTGGCACGCCCACGCCCGTTCGTTTTTTCAACGACCCGGCAGCCGCTCAGAGCCGGGATTTGATTTTGTCGAGGACGGCGATCGACGTCGCCTCGTCACCCAGCAAGCCGACGCGGATCTTCACCGTCGTCGCTTCCCGCGTCAGTTGCTCGATGTGGATTTCGACTTTCTTGTCCGCCGCCGTGCGCGCGACGATGGTGTCCTCGATCGCGTCGTGCTTCTCGCTCACCTTCGCAAACTGCAGGTCTTGCAACGCGCGATTCGCCGCCGTCACCGTCGGCTCGTAGTCGGCGGAGACGGTCGCCTTCAACTCGCCGCGGACATACGCGACCGCTGCTCCCGCCCCCGCGCCCGCCGCCACCGCGAGGCAACCCGACGTCGCACCCGCCGCGGCCAGGGCCAGGACCGCACCAAACAGCGCAAAACACCACCGGCCGTGATTCCATTTCTTCTTTTGCATCTCACCATGGACAGCAGGCTTGGGCCCGGGTTCACATCGTTCACGCTCGCCTCGCCGCCCGCGCGCCGCCAACTTTCTGCGCCAAACTTCGCCATGAAATCCGACGTGCTCTGGCTCGTTCGCCTCGGAATCGATCAGCAGATTTTCACCCGCGCCCAGGCGGTGGCGATCCGCGCCAGCCTCGGCGACTCCGCCGAGCTCATGGATTTTGCGCAAAAGTTCATCGACGATGGCGTCGTCACCGACATCGAGGTGCTGGAAAAAATCGCCGGCATCGCGCTCGCGAAAGGCAACGCCGGCCCGCCCGCCGACGATCCGTTCGAGGAACCGGACCCCGCTCCGGAAGCTCCCGTCCACACCGGCGCCATCGCGAGCGCCGCCGCCGGCGCGCTGGCGTTCGACCAAATCGGCACGATGAATGATGCCGCCCTCGCCGAGGGCATGCGCGCGCTTCTTCGCGCCACGGCGCACGATGGCGCGAGCGACCTGCACCTTTCCACTTCCGCGCGCCCGTTCATCCGCCGCAACCGCGCGCTCTCCTACATCTCCGATCACGTCCTCACCGATCAGGATGCGCTGCGCCTGAACACCGTCCTCCTCACCGAGGCGCAAAAGAAATCCTACCTCGAGAAAAAGGACCTCGACTACGCCCTCGCGCTCAGCGGCGCGGACCGCTACCGTGTCAACCTGATGTTCCACAAGAACGGCTCCGCCGGCGCCTACCGCATGGTCCCCGCCGAGGTGAAGCCGCTCGCCGCGCTCGGTTTCGAAAAACACATCGAGACGATCAAGAAGATGCTGTCCTACCACAACGGACTCATCCTCGTCACCGGTCCGGTCGGCTCCGGCAAGACCACCACCCTCGCCTCGATGGTCGCCTACCTCAACGAAACCCGCGAGGACCACATCATCACCGTCGAGGACCCGATCGAGGTCGTGCAGCGGTCGAAGGGCTGCAACGTCACCCAGCGCGAGGCCGGCACGCACACGAAGACATTTTTCTCCGCGCTGAAGGGCGCGCTCCGCGAGGACCCCGACATCATCGTCATCGGCGAGCTCCGCGACCTCGAGACGATCGAGATGGCCATCAGCGCCTCCGAAACCGGCCACCTCGTCATCGGCACGATGCACACCAGCGACGCCGCCACGACGCTCAACCGCCTCCTCGACGTCTTCTCCCCCGCTCAACAGTCGCAGATTCGCGCGAGCGTCGCCGAGAGCCTCCGCGGCGTCGTCTGCCAGCGTCTCCTGCCCGACACCGCCGGCGGCGTCGTGCTCGCCTGCGAGATTCTCGTCAGCAACTTCGCCGTCCAGGCCCTGATCCGCGAGGGCAAGTCCGCCGGCCTCCGCAACACGATGGAGACCGGCCTCAAGGACGGCATGTGTCTCATGGACACCGTCGTCTACGGCCTTTGGCAGGAAAACAAAATTTCCGCCGAGACCGCCCAGCTCAACATCGCCAACCGCGTCCTGAAGGCGAAGATCTCGTGATGCGACTTCCTCTCGCCTCCCGCCCCCAGCCTCTCGCCTCACTCCATGCCCGTCATTGACACGCTCCTCCGCACGATGCTCGACAAGGGCGGCTCCGACCTGCACCTCACCGTCGGCCTCCCGCCGAAGTCGCGCATCTCCGGCTCGCTCGTGCCGATCGGCGACACCCCGCTCGACCCTCCGACCATGGAGCGCTACCTCAAGGAAATCTGCCCCGAAAAACGCTGGGCCGATTATCTCGAACGCCACGATCTCGACCTCGCGCACGAGGTCCCCGGCCTCGCGCGTTTCCGCGGCAACTTTCTCTACAATCACTGGGGCCAGGCTGCCGTCTTCCGCCAGATTCCCGCGAAAATCCTCTCCTTCGATCAGCTCAATCTCCCCGTCGCGCTCAAAAAACTCTGCCACCTCGACCAGGGCCTCGTCGTCGTCACCGGCCCGACCGGTTCCGGCAAGTCGACCACGCTCGCAGCGATGATCGACTACATCAACGACACCCTCGCCCGGCACATCATCACGATCGAAGACCCGATCGAGTTCGTCCACCCGATCAAGAAATCCGTGATCGTCCACCGCGAGGTCGGCGAGCACACGCAGTCCTTCGCCGCCGCACTCAAGGGCGCGATGCGCCACGACCCCGACATCGTTCTCCTCGGCGAGATGCGCGAACTCGAGACCATCAAGCTCGCGCTCGGCTGCGCCTCGATGGGCATGCTCGTCTTCGGCACGCTCCACACGAACAACGCCCCGAAGACCGTCGACCGCAT
>DASZPP010000288.1:0-9287 GCA_035549975.1 Opitutus sp. | reverse complement strand
ATCACGACCGGCTTCCACCTGCATTTCAACAAGGCGGGCATCCATGACTCCTATGTCACGCCGGTGCCCGATCCGCGGTTGAACCTGCGCCGGCACTTCACGCTCGCGGAACCGCTCGACGAAACGGCGGCGACGATCACCGTGCTCGAAAATCCCCGCAACAGCACGGTCGACAAGGGCCGCCGCCTGCTGCGCTTTGGCGACGAGTTGATCGAATATACGACCTACACGACGGAGCCGCCCTACCGCTTTCTGGGCTGCACCCGCGGCGCGCGCGGCACGACGGTGGCGGCGCATCCGGCGGGGCTGATCGGCGGGCTGATGGACGTCGACAACTGGCCGATCTTTGTCCGCTTCAATCAAAACACCGACATCCAGCACGAGGTGGCGGTGACGCTCGGGCGGATTTATCACGATGCGGGATTCCGCTTCGTTTATTTCGACGGATCGGAGGACACGCCGCCGCCGTATTGGTTCACCCTCGCGGATGCGCAGTGGCAGGTTTATCGCGAACTGCAGCCGGAGCCGGCGTTCACGGAGGCGTCGAACCTCGGGCATTTCGACTGGCATTTCGTCAGCCGCGCGACGGCGGAGGACGCGTCGATGCCGGAGCAGGTGAAATCGCTCGTGCGCCAGCGGCGCATCCCGGAAATCGAGGAGCTGCAGCGGAATTTCACGCGGGACAACTTCGGCTGGGTTCGTTTCCGGCCGCCCGGCGAGCACACGATCGGGCTGCAGCCGGACATGATCGAGTTCGTGGCGAGCCGCGGCGCGGGGTGGGGCTGCGCCCTGTCGATCAAAGGTTCGCTGGAGGAATACGCGGCGAATCCGCGGCTGGCGGACGATCTCGAGGTGATTCGCCGCTGGGAGGACGCGCGGATCAGCGGCTGGCTCACGCCGGCGCAGCAACAGGAGCTGAAGAATCCGAACCAGGAGCACACGCTCCTGGTCGACGAGCACGGCCGGTATGAACTCGTGCCGTGCCGGCAGATCGCGGTGGCGGACGGCCTCGCGAATCGCGTGCGCGCCTTCCTCTTCGAGCGGCGCGGCAGGGTGTGGGTTTCGTATTGGGATGCGCGTGGCGCGAGCCGGCTGGCGCTGGGGATTCCGGTGTCGGCGTTGCGACTTTTTCGCGACCTCGGCAGGCCGCTGCCCCTTTCGGCGGACGGCGGGAGCACGGTGCTGCCGGCGGCGGAGCGGCGTTTCCTGGAAATCAGCGGACGGACGGCCGAGCAAGTGGCGGACGCTTTCGCGCGGGCAAAAATTCTCGAACCGGAGTCGAACGAGGCCCACCGGCCATGACAGAAGCGGCTGACAGGTCGAACACGGGAATCGCGCCGCGGCTGTCACGGCTGCGGTGGCTGATGATCGCGTTCGCGTTTGGCGCGACGGTGATCAACTACCTCGACCGGCAGACGCTTTCCGTGACGGCGCCGCTCCTGACGAAGGAGTTTCACATGAACGACGAGAGTTACGGGCTCGTGCTGCTCGCGTTCATGCTGGCCTACACGATCATGAACGGGCTGTCCGGTCCGCTGATCGACCGGATCGGCACGAAGCTCGGGTATGCGTGCTGCATGGCGTGGTGGTCGACGGCGGGGTTGTTGCACATGTTTGCGCGCGGGCCGGTTTCGCTGGGCTCGTTCCGGTTTCTGCTCGGCGTCGGCGAGGCGGGCAACTGGCCGGCGGCGGTGAAGCTGGTGGGCGAGTGGTTTCCCGCGAAGGAGCGCGCGCTCGCGTCGGGCATTTTCAACAGCGGCGCCGCGCTCGGTGCCGTCGCCGCGCCGCCGGTCATCGCATGGATCGTGGTGCGTTGGGGCTGGCAGGCGGCGTTTGCGCTCATCGGCGTGATCGGCTATGCGTGGCTGGCCGGCTGGCTGCTCGTCTACCGCGTGCCGCCGCGAGCGGCGAACGCGCCGCGTGAACCGCGCGTGCCGGTGGCGCGGCTGATGCGGACGCGCTTCGTGCCGTTCTTCACGCTGTCGAAGGTGTTCATCGATCCGGTGTGGTATTTTTATATTTTCTGGATTCCGAAATACGTGACTTCGGTGTTTCACCTGAGCCTGCTCGACATGGCGAAGCTGGTGTGGATTCCGTATCTGACGGGCGACATCGGGAATCTGGCGGGCGGCGCATTGTCGGCGCTGCTGATCCGGCGCGGCGTGCCGGTGCCGGCCGCGCGCAAGATCTGCCTGGTCTTTTTCGTGTTGTGCATGGCGTGCGCGGTGGGCGCGGTGTTCGCGCCGGGCGTCGGCGGCGCGCTGACGTTCGTGTCGATCGCGACGTTCGGCTACACCGGTTGCACGGCCAACATGCTCTCGTTGCCGGCGGACATTTTTCCGCGGAGCGCGGTCGCATCGGTCTATGGACTGGCGAGCATGGGCGCGGGATTTGGCGGGATGCTGTTCAGCTGGCTGACCGGCTGGATGATCGACCGGCACGGCTACGTTCCGGTGCTTTTCGGCTACGGCATCCTGCCGCTGATCGGGCTGTCGATCGTGCTGTTCCTGTGCGGGCCGCTGGAACGCGACGAGAAATTCGCTTCGAGCGCGGGATGAATAACGTGAACACCATGATCAGAGGAAAAATTCACCCGCACCGGGCGCGCAGGAATGTTCGGGCGCGAATTCAGAAAAGCCGGAGTCGTGCAGGTTGTGTAGCGACAGGCCTCCGTGCCGGCCGAAGTTTGGACGCTCCAAGCCGGCCGGCACAGGGGCCTGCCGCTACAAAGGGCCGCAGGATTTTTGGAACCGCGCTGGCCGGCTGCCTGCTGGCGCTCGCGACAACGCTCGCACGCGCCGACGATCCGGGCTGGATTCGCACCGCGCGGGTATTCCTCGTTGATGCCTACCAGCCGCCGTTCGCGCCCAAGCTCGAGTTCGACGCCGAGGCGCTCGCGAAGACAATGGTCGCGATGCACGCGAACACCGTGCGCATCGGCACGATGGGCAAATACGCGACGATCCAGGGCGTGCGTTTTTCGCATCATCCCGACCTCGGCAACCGCGACGCGCTCGCCGAGATGATCGCCGCCGCGAAGCCGCGCGGCATCCGCGTCGTGCCCTACATTTCGACCGGGCACAAGCTCGCGTGGTCGATGGTCACGCGCGACCATCCCGAATACGCGCAGCAGACGCGGCCCGGCGGCGGGCCGGCGCGCAGCCACATGTATGTCGGCGAGGATCACGGCACGGTTTGCTGGAACACGCCCTATCGCCAGGCCTACCTCGACATGGTCACGCACATCGTGCGCGACTACGACATCGACGGGCTCTATTTCGACACGTGGCGGCCGTTCTATTTCTGGCCGAGCCCGCAGGTCTGTTACTGCGACGGCTGCCGCAACGGCTTCCGCAAGGCGACGGGCAAGGAGCTGCCGTGGCACGAGAACGAGGCCGACTACACGAAGGAGGAGCGCGCGACCATCGATCAATATCACCGCTGGTATCACGAGCAGTTGATCGGGATCATGCAGCAGGTCCGCCGGATCGTGAAGTCCTACAAGGACATTCCGCTGATCTACAACGTCAACAACCCGCGGAAAATGGCCGACGAGGATCCGCGCATCCTCGCCGCGATGGACGCCTTTCTCTACGAGCGCGGCCATTCGCTGCTGCAGCGCGCCGAGGGCATCAGTCTTGCGCGCGCCGCCGGGCTGGACGTCTGGCCCTACGTCGGCGTGTACAACAACTGGCCGCGGATCGTTTCGAACGGGCTCGATTACCAGCAGGAGATTTTCGCGACGGCGGCGTTCGGCGGCGCGCCGATCATCGCGCAGCCGACCGGCTACGTGACCGACCCGACGAACCGCCACTGGGTCGCGTCGGCGTTTTCCGTGCTGGGAAAACACGAGGCCGATTACGCGGGTTTCGAAAACGTCCCCTACGTCGCCGTCGTGTATGCCGATCGCGATCCACCCGGCCACGCGCAGAAGGGAACGTTTTGGAAAGCCGATGTGCGCTCCTCGACGCTCGGCGCGTTTGCGGCGTGCCTTTACGGCCATGTGCAGGTTTCCTCGATTCCCGCGTCTTTGCTCGATCAGCCGCGGAAGCTCGCGCGCTACCGCGTCGTCTACCTCGCGGATGTGCCGAGCCTCACGCCGAGCCAAGTGAAAAACCTGGAGCAATTCGTGACCAACGGCGGCGGGTTGGTGGCGAGTTACGACGCTTCGCTCTACGACGCCTCGGGCCGCAAGCAGGAACGTTTCGCGTTGGAGGACTTGTTGCGCGTCCGGCCGGTCAAGCCGACGGGCGGACTCGCGGCGACGCTGGAGAGCTATCAATGCACCACCGGCGGGCCGAACGATCTTTACCTCACGCCGCATGCCGGTGGCGACCGCACGCTCGTGCCGCTCTGGTATTTCGAACCGACGGAAATGCTGCCCGGCGCGACGAGCCCGTGGGACATCGTGACGGGTGACGGCCGGCGGCCGATCCTGCCGGGCGTGGTGACGTCGCAGCACGGCCGCGGGCGCGTCGCCTATCTGGCGTCGTCGCTCGAGAGCCTCTACAGTTCAACCCGCCAGACGGACCTGGGAAATTTCCTGCGGGCGCTCCTGCAATCCGTGGCGCCCACGCCGGCGCCCGTCGAGGTGCGCGCGCCGTCGATGGTGATCGCCAACCTGACGCAGCACGGCTCGCGCGAGGTGTTGCACCTGCTGAATTGGACGGCCGACGCGGAAAACGACGGCGGCTATCTGCCGCCGGTTGAAAACGTGGAGGTGCGCTGGAAGATTCCCGACGGCAGGAAAGTGCGCGCGGTGTCGGCGCTCGTCGATGCGCCGCTCCACTGGGAGCAATCCGGGCGGGAACTGGTGATCCGGCTGCCGCGTGTCGATGCCTATCAAGCCGTGGAGATCGCACTGCAATGAAAACAGCGATCCCGATTTTTCTGCACATCGCCGGTGTCGCGGCAGGCCCCCGTGCCTGCCGATTTTCGGAAGTTGAACCTCGGCAGGCCTCCGTGCTTGCCGCTACACGGACATGAACCTTTGGAAAAACGACGACGAGCTGTTCGCGATCGCGCGGCGGGAATTGTTCACGTCCGTGGTCGGCGACGTGATGGACACGCTGCGGCTGCGGCACCAGTTCCTGCCGCCGCAGATCCGCCCGTTGCGCGGCGACATGGTCGTGATCGGCCGCGCGATGCCGGTGCTGGCGGTCGACGTGTTCGAGGACAAGGTGAGCGGTTCGGCGAATGCGCTGATGGAAAAACCGTTCGGCCTCATGCTCGAGGCGCTCGACGCGCTGAAGCCGAACGAAATTTATCTCAGCACCGGCTCGTCGCCGCGGAATGCGCTGTGGGGCGAGTTGATGAGCGTCCGCGCGACGAAGCTCGGCGCCGCGGGGGCGGTGGTGAACGGCTACTCGCGTGACACGCGCGCGATCCTCGCGCTGGGCTTTCCGACGTTTTCCTTCGGGCCCTACGGACAGGACTCGGCGCCGCGCTACAAGGTCGTCGACTACCGCGTGCCGGTCGAAATCGGCGCGGCGCGGATCGAGCCGGGCGATATTCTTTTCGGTGACATCGACGGCGTGTGCGTTGTCCCGGCGGCGGCGGAAAACGAGGTGTTCGCCAAGGCGCTCGAAAAAGCGCGCGGGGAGAAACTCGTCCGCAAGGCGCTCGAGGCCGGCAGCGGCGCGGTCGAGGCGTTTCGCGATTTTGGCATCATGTGACGAATCGCGAGTGATTTTTTGCCACGGATTTCACGGATGAACACGGATAAAAGCCCTGGAATCGAATCTGTGTTCATCCGCGAAATCCGTGGTTCAAACCGGATTTAATTTCATGCCCAAAATTCTGAAAATCTCCACGGCCGTCGTGCAGGCCAATTTCGAGTGGACCTACGTGCGCGTCTACACCGATGCGGCCGGCGGGCTGCTCGGGACCGGTGAGTGTTTTTTCGCGCCGGGCCTCACGCAGATTGTCGCCGAGTTCTCGAAGCTCCTCGCGGGCGAGGAGGCGACGAACATCGAGCGGCTGGTCGAGCGGATGCGCTGGGCGGCGTCGGGCGCGGGTTCGCTCGGCGGCGTCGTGTGGAACGCGATCACGGGCATCGAGGCGGCGTTGTGGGATTTGAAGGGAAAACACTTCAACCTGCCGGTGTGGCAGTTGCTCGGCGGGAAGTTTCGCGACGAGGTGCGGATCTATCTCGATTGCCATGCGGCGGGCGCGCTCGAGTGCCTGTCGCCGCTGTTGCAGCCGAGTGCGCCGCACTGGGTGCGGGAAGAGTCGGGTCACGGGCTTTCGCGTGACCAAATCATCGCGGCGTCGGCCGAGCGCGCGGCGGCGGTGGCGAAGCTCGGCTACACGGCGTTGAAGTTCGACCTGGATCTGCCGGGCAGCACATTTGATTCGGCGACGGGCTACACGCTCAAGTCGGCGGACATCGACTGGATGGTCGGGCTCGCGACGGCGATCCGGCGCGCGGTCGGGCCGGACGTCGACCTCGCGTTCGATGCGCACTGGCGCTACCGGCCGAATGAAATTTTGCAGGTGGCGAAGGAGCTCGAGTCGTGCCGGCTGCTCTGGCTCGAGGATCCGGTGCCGCCGCACGACACGAGGTCGCTCGCGTATCTGCGCGCCCACACTTCGACGCCGGTCGGCACGGGCGAGAACCTGCAGTTGCGCGAAGGATTCTGGCCGCTGATCGCCGAGGACCTTTGCGACGTGATCACGCCCGACCTCCAGAAGGCCGGCGGGCTCGCGGAGGGAAAAAAGATCGCCGATCTGTGCCAGACGGCGAACAAGCCGTTTGCGCCGCACATGATCGGCAGCCCGCTCGCGCTGATGGCGAGCGCGCATCTTTCGGTCGCGGTGCCGAATTTCCTCGTGTGCGAATTCCACGCGCACGACGTGCCATTCTTCCACGAACTCGCGCAAGGCGGCACGAGCGCTTGGTTCCGGCCGGGCTCGGTGACGCCCGGCGACGCGCCGGGGTTCGGCGTGGAGCTCAACGAAGCGGCGGCCCGCCGCTACAAGCTGCCGGGATCGACGTGGTTCGACGAATCATGAGCGCACAAAACGATTTGAGCCGCCGCGATTTCATCGCGCTCGCCGGCACGGCGGTGGCCGGGGCGGCGCTGCGGCCGCGGGCCCGGGCGGCGGAGAGGCGGAAATTCGAAGTTTCCGCGAGCCTTTACGCGTGGGAGCTGCACGACGAGGGCGTCGAGCGCGTGCTCGACAACCTGCAGCAGATGGCGGGCGTGAACTCCGTCTATCTCCTCGGCATCATGCACCCGGAGTTGCGGCCGTTTGGTGACGCGGCGTTTCCGCACAATCCGGTGCGCAAGACCTGGCAGGCCGAGGACACGCGGTGTTACTGGCACCCGGAGTGGAAACGTTATGGCCGGGTGAAGCCGCGGCTTTCGGATCACGCGTGGCTGAACGACACCGACTGGCTGCGGGTCCTGACGGACGCAGCGCGGAAGCGCGGGCTCAAGGTCGGCATGGAGCTTTCGCACTCGTTGATCGATCGCGAGCGCATGGAAGGCGAATACATCGATCTCGCGACGCGCGATGCCCACGGGAAGGTCGTGACGCGGGGCAAGATCAAGTGGCTGTCGGCGCCGTGCCCGAATCATCCCGCCACCCGCGAATATCTCGCCGCGCTGGCGACCGACACGGTGGCGAACTACGGCCTCGATTACTTTCAGACCTGCCTGATGGCGTTCGACCCGGCGACGCCGGAGGAGAATGGGGTTTGTTTCTGCGAGCACTGCCACACATTCGCGCGGGAGCTCGGTTTCGACCTGCATGAAGCCCAGGCGTCGCTGCTGATCGATCCGAAGGATTTCCGCGCCGTCGCGGGCTGGAATGCGTTCCGGTTTGCGTCCGTCGCCCGGGTCTATCGCACGCTGCACGAAGCGGCGCATGCGGCCAGGCCGGCGGTCGACCTCCGCTACAACATCCCTTCGCCGACGTATCCCTACTACGGGATCAACCTGCCGGCGATGCGGCCGTATCTCGATTCGGTGCGCGTGCTGGACTACACGGAGCAGGACGGCGATGCCGGGGAGATGCGGCACAAGGAACCCTGGTTTTACGCGGTGAGACAACAGCTCGTGCCGCCGCTGCCGCTGCTGTCGTCCGTCGGTGTGCGGCGCAAGGCCACGCCGGAGTTGGTGCGGGAAGGCGTGCGGATCGCGGTGAAAATGGGCGCGGTCGGCCTCGGGCTCGGGCACTACGACGGCGCAACCTTTCCGCTGCTGCGCGCGGTCGGGGAAGGGTTGAAGGAGGCGGGAGTGCGGACATGAGCGAAGGCGGCGCGAACGGTGGTGAAAACGGCACGGCTGCGGTAGCGCGATGCTTCAGCCCGCGCTTGGATGGTAGGGACGGCTCTCCGAGCCGTCCGCGGACGCCACGGAGTGGCGTCCCTACCGTCGTTCAAAAATCCAAGCGCGGGCCGAAGCACCGCGCTACTTTGGTCGCGGCCCGGCTCGCGCTGATGGCGGTGTTGGGGGTGACGACGGTGGCGGCGGCGGAGGCGAATCTGTTTCCGGAAGCGGACAAGTTGCGCGCGGCGACGGCGACGCTCGGCAAGCCGGAATGGCGGCCGATGCTGCGTTACGTGGCGGACCTGCACGTGCGCAGCACGCATCCGGCGATGGCGCCGTTCGCGTTTCCGTGGGAGGAGATCGGGCCGGGCTACACGCCGGCGTTCGGACACTGGGATGTCGTGCACGAGATTCTCGACACGCTGCCGTTCGCGCCGCGGCATGCGCACGAGGAATTGCTCAACGATGTCCGCCTGCAATTGCCCGACGGATTCCTGCCGGGCTCGGTGTGGATGCCGGGCAGCTATCAAGCGAAGCTTCACGGCAACAAGCCGTCGTTCAACACGTCGTCGCAGGGTCATCCGCCGGTGTGGGTCGTCGCGGCGGAGGATTACATGCAGCAGACCGGGGACCGGGCGGAGCTGCGGGAATTTTTCGAGCGGGCGACGAAGCAGATCGCGTGGTTCGAGGCGAACCGCGCGGCGCAGGGCGGGGGATTTTATTACACCGACATCTCGCTGCACCTCTGGGAAAGCGGAATCGACGAAGGCGTGCGTTTCGATGCGCCGCCGCGCAGCACGCTCGCGTGCGTGGACGCGACGAGCCATGTTTACCAACTCTGCGACTTCGCCGCGCGCTGGGCGGAACGGCTGGGCGAGGACGCGCGCCCGTGGCGCACGAAGGCGGACGCGCTGCGCGATTTCATCCGGGCGAGGATGTGGGCGGAGGACGACGGATTTTTCTACGACGTGTGGGCGCGCGACGACCGCCGGCTGCGCACGGAGGCATTCG
>DASZPP010000287.1:0-17063 GCA_035549975.1 Opitutus sp. | reverse complement strand
GATCGCGCGGGGTCCTTCGGCTGCACCGTCTTTGGCGACAGCCCGGTTTTCGAAATCCTCAAGAATGCCGGCGAAGGCGCCGTGCTGCGGGTCGAGGGCAAAGTCGATTTTTATCAGGGCCGTTTTTCCCCGAAGCTCGTCAAGGCCGTGGCGCTCTCCGAGTCCGAACTCGGCGCCCCCGGCCTGCTGGACAACCTGATCGAAACCGCGCCCGAGGATCCGGCGGCGATGTGGACCGAGCTCGACGCGTGCATCGAATCGATCGGTCAGCCCGAATTGCGCGCGACGGTCCGCGGAGTTTACGACGAACTCGGCGACAGTTTCCGCTGGGCGCCCGCGGCGATCTCGATGCACCACGCCTACCGCCACGGCCTGCTCGAGCACACGCTGCACATGGCGCGCGACTGCCAGGCGCTCCTCCCGCTCTATCCGGAAGTCGACGCCGGTCTGGCGATGGCCGGCGTGCTCCTTCACGACGTCGGCAAGGCGATCGAATACGAGGGCACGCTCGCCACGAAGCGCAGCCGCCGCGGGATCCTGCAGGGCCACGTCGTCCTCGGCTACCAGCTCGCGCGCAAGGCCGGCATGAAGGCGAAGCTCGCGCCCGACCTGCTCGAACGGCTCGAGCACGTGATCCTCAGCCACCAGGGCGAGCCCGAATGGGGCGCCGCCGTTTACGCGGCGACGGCCGAGGCGGTGTTCGTCTCGATGATCGACAACCTCGACGCAAAAATGGGCATGGTCCAGCGCGCCCTCCGCAACGCCGCCGACGGCGAGGATTTTTCCGAACGGCTCCCGGGCCTGAACGCGCAGTTGTTCACGCGCCCCGTCCCGGGTTCACCGCCGTTGTCGGCGTGACCGCCTCACTGCAGGTGCTGGATGATCGAAACGATCGGCAGAAACAGCGCGATCACGATCGTCCCCACCACGAGGGCCAGGAACACGATCATCAACGGCTCGATGAGCGACGTGAGCGCCGCCACGGCGTTGTCCACTTCCTCGTCGTAGGTCTCCGCGATGCGCGCGAGCATCTCGGGGAGCGCGCCCGTTTCCTCGCCGACGTCGATCATGCTCGTCACCATGCCGGGAAAGATCGTCGTGGCCTCGAGCGGGCCCGCGACATTGTCGCCCTCCTTCACGCGGTCGTGCACCACGTCGATCGCGTCGGCCACCCACACGTTTCCGCTCGTGTCGCGGGTGATCACCAGCGCCTGCAAAATCGGCACGCCGCTCGCCAGCAGCGTGCCAAACGTCCGCGTGAACCGCGCGATCGCCGCCTTCAGGAAAAGATCCCCCGCCACCGGCAACCGGATCGCCAGCCGGTCGATCGCGCGGATCCCGGCGCGCGTCCGCCGGAAAACCAAAAATCCCGCATGCACCGCCACGATCACGCCGAGTGAGACGACGATGTTGTGTTTGATGAAATAACTCGCGCCGAGCACCGCACGCGTGAGCGCCGGCAGGGGCTGGCCCTTGAGCAGCCCCGCGAAAATCTGCTCGAACTTCGGAACGACAAACACCATCAGCGCCGCCACGATCCCCGCCGCCAGCAGGATCACGATGATTGGATAAGTCATCGCTGACTTCACCTTCCCTTTGATCCGCTCCGCCTTTTCCATGAAGCGGGCGAGTCGATCGAGCACGGTGTCGAGCACTCCGCCGGCCTCCCCGGCCCGGACCATGTTGATGTAAAGCCGGTCAAAAATCCGCGGGTGAGCCTGGAGCGCCTCGGAAAAATTTCCCCCCGAGCGGATCGTCTCGGCGATTTCCTCGAGCACGCGCCGAAACGCCGCGCTCCGCTGCTGACGCGCCAGCACTTCGATGCTTCGCAACAAGGGCATGCCGGCCTTGACCAGCGTCGCAAGCTGGCGCGTGAAGAGCGCGAGCCCCTTCGTCCCGATGATCGGCCCGATCGTGATCGGTCGCTTCCTCCTCCACGCGCTCTCCGGCAGGGCGGGTTTCAGCCCGCTCCTTGATTTCACACCGGCCGAACTCCGCCCCGTCGTCCCCGACGTTTTCGGCGGACTGGCGCCGACCGGCCCCAGCGCGATCGGCGCGAGCCCGCGCGACTTCAAATCCGCCGTCGCCGCTTCCGCGCTCGCGCTCTCGAGCGTGCCGCTGCGCTCGCGGCCGGTGGCGGCTTCGATGGCGGTGTAGGCGAAATTAGCCATGGCCGCACGCTTTCACGTATATTTCTCCACCTCCTCGATGGTCGTCGCGCCTTCGAAGATTGCACGCAGTCCGTCGTCGCGCAGCGTGCGCATCCCCTGCTCCATCGCTTTCTGGCGGATCAGCAACGTCGGCGCGCGGGCCAGAATCAGGTCGCGAATCGCGTCCGTGATCCGCAGCCACTCAAAAATGCCGACTCGCCCGCGATAGCCCGTCTGGCTGCAATGGGCGCATCCGCGGCCGTAGAAAAACCTCCGGTCACCGATGCTCGCCCGCGCGATGCCGAGTTGCGCCAGCAGCGCCGGTGGCGGCTCCCACGCGGTCCGGCACCGCGGGCACACCCGCCGCACGAGGCGTTGTGCCAGCACCGCGTCGAGCGTGGAGGCGATGAGGAACGGCTCGATTCCCAGGTCGATCAACCGCGTCACGGCGCCGGCGGCGTCGTTCGTGTGGAGCGTCGAAAGCACGAGATGCCCGGTCAGCGACGCCTGGATCGAAATCTGCGCCGTCTCGAGGTCGCGGATCTCGCCGACCATGATCACGTCCGGATCCTGCCGCAAAAAGGAGCGCAATGCCGCCGCAAACGTCAGCCCGATCTGGGGATTCACCGGCACCTGCATGGTGCCCTCGATCTCGTATTCCACCGGATCCTCGATCGTGAGCAATTTGAGCCCGGTCGTGTTGATCGCGCGCAATCCGCTGTAGAGCGTCGTGGTCTTGCCCGAGCCGGTCGGGCCGGTGACCACGAAGATGCCGTTGGGCCGGTGGATGATTTCGTTCAGGCCCTGGAACACGTCCGGCGGCAGGCCGAGTTGCGCGAGGTCGAGTTGCACCGCGGATTGATCGAGCACGCGCAGCACGACGCTCTCGCCGAACTGCGTCGGCAGCGTCGACACGCGCAAATCGACCGCGCGGCCGGCGATCGTGAGCTTGATCCGTCCGTCCTGCGGCACGCGCCGCTCCGCGATGTTCAGGTCGGCGAGCACCTTCAGCCGCGACGTGATCGGCAGCGCCAGCGCCTTGGGCGGCGGCGCCATCTCGTAGAGCGCGCCGTCGATGCGATAGCGGATCTTGAACTCGTGCTCGAACGGCTCGAAGTGAATGTCGCTCGCCTGGTCGCGGATCGCCTGGCTGAGGACGAGGTTCACGAACCGGATGATCGGCGCGCGGCCGGCCATCGCCTCGATGTCGTCGGTCGAAAGCGTTTGCTCCTCTGCAACGACCTCTCCTTCCAGGTCGCGCAACAAATCCTCCAGCTTCGCGTCGTCCTCCCCGTAATATTGCCGGATCAACTGCTCGACCCGCGCGGGATCGCCGACCGCGAGGCGCACCTCCCGCCCGAGCGCGAAGGTCAGGTCATCGACGATCCGCGTGTTGAACGGATCCGTCGCGAGCAGGTCGACCGACTGGGCGGCCGAGCGCAACGGAATCACGCCATAGTTGCGCGCGACCGAACCGCTCAACAGGCCCACCGCATCGCCCGGCAGCGTCGTCGGGATGTCCGCCACCAGCTCGCAGTCGAGCGATTCGGCCACCTTGCCCAGCAAGGTGCGCGCGTCGAGCAGGCCGAGGTCGAGCACGACGTCGGCGAGCGGCCTGCCCGTCGCCGCGTGTTCGTCGCGCGCCGCCGCGAGTTGCTCCGCGCCGACGAGCCGCTGCTCGCGCAACAGTTCGTAAACCGCGTGACTGTGGGCTTCGAACATGGCGAGGTCGTCGCGCTCACAACGCCTTCAGCTTCGCGCCCATCGCCACCAGCTTGTCGCGCATCACGACGGGATCCTGGCATTTTTCGACGCACTCGTCGGCGCTGATGAGCTCGCGGTTGAAGAGGCTCATCAGGTGCGTGTCCATCGTGATCATGCCGAGATTCGCGCCGGTCTGGATGTCGGACGGAATCCGGAACGTCTTGTTCTCGCGGATGAGCGACGCGATCGAGGTCGTGCTCACCATGATCTCGTAGCCGGCGATCCGGCCGCCGCCGATCTTCTTGCACAGCACCTGGGAAACCACCGCCACGATCGACGACGCGAGCTGCGTGCGGATCATGTCCTTCATGTTCGCGGGAAACGCATCGACGATGCGGTCGATCGTTTTCGCCGCGCTGTTCGTGTGCAGCGTGCCGAACACGAGGTGGCCCGTCTCCGCCGCGCTGATCGCCGCCTCGATCGTCTCGAGGTCGCGCATTTCACCGACGAGGATGATGTCCGGGTCCTGGCGCAGCGCGCGGCGGATCGCCTCCGCGAAGCTCGGCACATCCGACCCGATTTCGCGCTGGGTGACGACGCAGCGCTTGTGGTTGTGGTAATACTCGATCGGGTCCTCGATCGTGATGATGTGCCCGTCGCGATTCTCGTTCACGTAGTTGATCATCGACGCGAGCGTGGTGGATTTGCCCGAGCCGGTCGGGCCCGTCACGAGAATCAATCCGCGCGGCCGGTAGAGCAGCTCGCGGATCTTGTCCGGCAGGCCAATATCGCGCAGGCCGAACATCTTGTAGGGAATCTGGCGCAGCACCATGCCGTAGTTGCCCTTCGCCTTGAGCACCGACACGCGGAAGCGCGCCTTCTCCCCGAACGCGAAGCCGAAGTCGGAGCCGCCGTTCAGCTTCACGTTGCTGATGTGGTTGTCCGGCGTGATCGAGAGCATGAGCTTCTCCGTGTCGGCCGGCGTGAGGTTCGGGCCGTCGATCGGCGTCATGCTGCCGCTGAGCCGCAACGTCGGCGGCTGGCCCACCTGCAGGTGGAGATCGGAGGCGTTTTGCTCGACGACGAGGTCGAGCAGTTCGTTCATTTCGTAGCTCATGGGAATTCCTGGGTTGAAATCAGTGCAGCCCGCGCGTTGCGAAGCCGATAACGAGTCCGCCCACCGCGCCCGTCAGCAGCATCGGTTTCGCGGCGCGCGTCGTCACCGCACCCGGCAGGCTGAGCAACGAACCGAGGAGGAGTCCGTCGAGCCAGCCCGGCACCGGCGTGTGCACGAGCGGAATCAGCAGCCCGATCGCGAATCGCTCGATGGACGCCGCCAGCAGCGCCCGGCGCTTGTCCGGAAATTTCAGCGGCAGCATCGTCGCCACGCTGAGCGCCCCGAAGAGCACACCGGCGAACAGGCCTTGCTGGAGCGGAGTCATGAGGGGAAACGGGCGCGGCGCTAACTCGCATCGCCGATCGTGATCGAGACGACTTCCTCCACCGTGGTCAAACCAGCGATGACCTTCCGCGCCCCGTCCTCGCGCATCGTGCGCATGCCGAGCGAGCGCGCCTTGTCGCGCAACCGCGCCGCGCTGGCGCCTCGATAGATCATCTGCTGCAGCTCCTCGTTGACGGCGAAGAGCTCGAAAATTCCCATCCGCCCGCGGTAGCCGGTGCCGTTGCACGCCGGGCACCCCGCGCCGCGCATGAGCCTCGCTCCCGCGGCCTGCGTCCGCGTGAGGTTGAGCGCCCGCAACTCCTGCGGGCCCGGCTCGCACGGCCGGCTGCATTGCGCGCAGTTGCGGCGGACGAGTCGCTGCGCCATCACCGCGCGCAGCGAGGTCGCGACGAGAAACGGCTTCACCCCGAGGTCGATCAGCCGCGTGACGGCGCCCGGCGCGTCGTTCGTGTGCAAGGTCGAGAACACCATGTGGCCGGTCAGCGACGCGTTGATCGCGATCTCCGCCGTCTCGAGGTCGCGAATTTCGCCGATCATCACGACGTTCGGCGCCTGCCGCAGCATCGAGCGCAGGGCCGCGGCAAACGTCATTCCGACCTCCTCGCGCACGGGCACCTGATTCACGCCGGCGAGTTGGTATTCCACCGGATCCTCGACCGTGATGATCTTGCGGTCGGGCTGGTTGATGTGGTGCAGGCAGCTGTAGAGCGTCGTCGTCTTGCCCGAACCGGTCGGCCCGGTGACGAGGAGGATTCCGTCCGGCAGCGCAATCAACCGCTCGAACATCGCCTGGTCGTCGCTGAAAAATCCGAGTTCCGGCAGGCCGAGTTGGAGGCCCGCCTTGTCGAGGATGCGCATCACGATGCTCTCGCCGTGCGCCGTCGGCAACGACGATACCCGCAGATCGAGCGAGCGAGCTCCGAGCGTGATCTGGATCCGGCCATCCTGTGGCAGGCGTTTTTCCGCGATCGACAGGTTGGCCATGATCTTCAACCGCGAGATGATCGCGAGCTGCAGCCGTTTCGGCGGGTTCTCCACTTCGAGCAACACGCCGTCGATCCGATAGCGCACGCGAAACCGCTTGTCCAGCGGTTCAAGGTGAATGTCCGACGCCCGGCGCCCGATCGCATCGAGAATGATCGAGTGCACGAGGCGCACGATCGGCGCATCGGCTTCTTCGGCGCTCGCGCCGCGGGCGGCCCGCCGATCCGCCCCGACCGGCACCGCGGCGTCCTGCGCTCCGGCCGGCGCCAGGCGGTCGAGCAACCCATCGAGCGAATTTTCGTCCTTGCCGTAAAATCGCTCGATCGCCCGCGCAATTTCGTCCGCCGGCGCGACGACCGCCTCGACCGCATGGTTCATCATGTGGGTCAGGCTGTCGATGCCGTCGGTTTCGAGCGGATCGCTGATCGCAACCTGCAGCATCCCCCCGTCCAGCTTCAGCGGCATCAAACGGTGGCGCATGGCGAACGCGCGCGGCACGAGCGAAAGCACCTCGCCGGAAATGCCGGCGCCGTCCAGCGACACGAACGGCATGTCGAATTCCTCCGCCAGGAGCCGTGCGATGCGCGGACCGTCGAGCACGCCGTCCGCCTCGAGTCGATCAATCAGCTTCGGCACCGGCGCGGTCAAATCCATGTGCGCCGCGACGGCGGCTTGCGCCGTGGCGAGTTGTTCATCGCTGACCAGCCCCCTTTCTCGCGCGAGCTGCACTACGAAGTCGTCGGCTGGAGTGGTCACGGTTTCGAACGCCCGCCGAGTATCTCCGGCGCCGACCGCAGATCAATCCCGCAGGTTGGGTGCGTTATCCTTGACGCGTCGCGCCGCGAGACCGAATCGAACCGGCGCGCTGGGGACAGCGCGCCCTACCCTCACGTCCGTCCCAGCGCCAGCAGGAACTCGGCGTTCGACTTGGTCTTCTTGAGTCGCGTGATAAGCATTTCCATCGACTCGATCGGACCGAGCCCCTGCATCGCCCGCCGCAGGCCATAGATGCGCTGCAACTCCTCCGGGTGATAGATGAGCTCCTCCTTGCGCGTGCCCGAGCGGTCGATGTTGATCGCCGGGAAAATCCGCCGCTCGACCAGCCCGCGATCGAGGTGCAGCTCGCAATTGCCCGTGCCCTTGAACTCCTCGAAGATGATCTCGTCCATCCGGCTGCCGGTGTCGATCAGCGCGCTGGCGATGATCGTGAGGCTGCCGCCGCCCTCGATGTTGCGCGCCGAGCCGAAAAAGCGCTTCGGCTTCTGCAGGGCGTTCGCCTCGAGGCCGCCGGACATGATCTTGCCGGAGTTCGACGCCAGCGCGTTGTAAGCGCGCGCCAGCCGCGTGATCGAGTCGAGGAGGATGACGATGTGCTCGCCCATCTCGACGCGCCGGCGCGCGTTCTCGATCACCATCTCGGCGCAATGCACGTGGCTTTCGGGCGTCTCGTCGAACGTCGAGGAAACGACCTCGCCCTTCGTGTGGCGCTTGAAGTCGGTCACTTCTTCCGGCCGCTCGTCGACGAGCAGCAGGATCAGCTTCACGTCGGGGCTGTTCGCCGTGATCGAGTTGGCGATGTTCTGCAACAGGATCGTCTTGCCGGTCCGCGGCGGCGCCACGATGAGCGCACGCTGGCCAAATCCGATCGGCGTGAGGATGTCCACCGCCCGCATCGATACGTCCTTCGTGTGCACTTCCTGATTCTCCAGCAGGATCCGCTTCAGCGGATAATAGGGAATGAGCTCCTCGAAGGGCGTGACCTTTGAAATCTCCGCGGGCTGCTGGCCCATCACTGAATCGACGCGCACGACCGATGGACAGCGCTCGCCGTCCTGCGGCGCCTGCACGAGCACTTCGACGCGGTGCCCGCGCTTCAGGCCGAGGGTCTTGATCAGGATTTCGGGCAGAAACGCGTCCTCCGGGTAAAGACGATAGTTCACGTGCTCGTGCACGATGAAAGCTCCTCGATCCGTCATGTCGATGTAGCCGCGGTCGCGGATCGGCTGCTTCTTTTCCGCCGCCGCCTTCACGATGCGCGTGACCAACTCCTTCCGGTTCGGCGCGCCCTCGATCGAAATGCCCGTGTCGCGCGCAAAAGCCGTCAGGTCGGCCAGGCTCTTCGCATAGATTTCGTTCAGCCAGATCGGCTCGGCTTTTTCCGTGGCAATCTCCTTCGCGAGCGCGTCGAGCGCCGCCAGATCGCCGAACCGCCCGGGATTCGGCAGTTCGCCGAACGCCGGAGCACTGCTCGGCGGCGGCGGTTGCGGCGGATGTTGCTCGCGCGACCCACTCGGCTGCCAGTGGCCGCCGTGCCGGCCGCGCTTGCGCTTGTTCCGCTTCCAGAAATCGCGTCCGCCGCCCCCGCCACCGCCGCCGCGCTCCTGGTAGTCGGCATTGCCGTAGTCAGCTGCCGGAACACCACCGCCCTGGGTCGGGGCTTCGCCATTCGGCGACGGCGCCGCCGGTCGCGCTTCCATCGCGGCCGCGGCGGGTTCCCGCTCGGCTCGCGTTGGCTCAGGTCGCGACGGCTCGGGTTGGGCAACGGGCGCGGCCACCGGAGGCGGCGGGGTCGATTCGGCGACTTCCGACGGCGCTTCCGTGGCCGGCGCCGCCTTTTCCGCCGCTGCCGCTGCGCTGGAACGCGAACGCGTCAGGCGCGAGGTGCGGCGGCGCGGCGTTTTCTTCGCTTCGGCCGCAGGCGTGTCAGTGGTGGACGTTTCGTCGTCGTTTTTCGGAGGCATTGAGAAGGTTCGGAGATGGTGGGACCGCCAGGTTTCCGGCGGAAAAAGGTGCCCGGCGTTGAACCGGCGAGCCGAACTTCAGCGCACCACCGGCAGCGATTCGATGAGCCGCCCGATTTGCTCTTCCAGAAATTCAGGCGTGCCGTCGTTCCACAGGACGAAATCGGCCAATTCGATCTTATGCGCCAATGGCAGTTGCTTGGAAATTCGTTGCTCGGCGAGCGCGCGTGGGAGGCCGCGTTGCTCCAGTCGGGCGAGTTGAGTTTCGGGAGCAGAGGCGACGCAGATGGTGAAATCAAACCAATTTTCGAGGCCTTTCTCGAAAAGCAAGGGCACCTCGACGATCCAATCCGCCGCCGGCTCCGCCGCCATCAGGCCCCTCCACAGCACAAACACCGCCGGGTGGATCAGTTCCTCCAGCCAAAGCCGTTCCGCATCGTCTCCAAAAACCCGAGCCGCCAGCGCCCGCCGATCAACCGCGCCGCCGTTCACGATCCCATCGCCAAACCGCTCCCGCAACGTTGCCTGCACTTCCGGCGACGCGAGCACGTGATCGCGAACAAGCGCATCGGAATCGACCCGCCGGAACCCGCGCCGCTCAAAAATGACCGCCGCGGTCGATTTGCCGCAACCGATCCCGCCCGTGAGGCCAAGAGTCATATAGATATTTTCCCCTATTTTCGGCTTGCGCGATAACTTGGCAAATCCTTAATCGGTGCGTCCCTCTTCGATCCGGCTTTCCCGTTCCACTCAACCATGTTTCCCCCGGTTGACACGAAAAACTTCGATGCTGTTGCCGCCTTCAGCCGCAAGGTGTTTTCGAAACATTTTCCGGGTCAGTCCTTCGATTTCATCAATCGATTGCTGACGGACGTCCACACGCTGTTCACCGGCCGCAACCCGGACTACAGCGCGATCGACCTTCGCTATCACGACCTCGAGCACACCCTTCAGGCTACCGTTTGCCTCCTGCTCATCCTCGAAGGCTGCCTCGAGTCCGACGTTCGCCCGAAAGTCTCCTCGCGCCAGTTCGAGCTCGCGATGGCCGGCGTGCTCCTGCACGACTCCGGATATCTCAAGCTTCGCTCCGACACCGCGGGCACCGGCGCCAAATACACGTTCTGCCACGTGCTGCGCAGTTGTGCCTTCGCCGCGTCCTACCTGCCGACGCTCGGCGTCACCCAGTCCGAAGTCAGCGGCGTGCTCGGCGCCATCAACTGCACCGGCCCCGCCAAGGAAATCAGCCGACTGCACTTCCGCGACCCGATCGAAAAATTCATCGGCTGCGCCATCGCCACCGCGGACTACCTTGGCCAGATGGCGGCCGCCGACTACCCGGATGAACTCGAGATCCTTTTCAACGAGTTCGAGGAATCCGACAATTTCACCAACGTCCCGCACGAACAGCGTATCTTCAAATCCGCCGACGACCTGATCGCCCGCACGCCCGACTTCTGGCGAAAATTCGTGAAGCGAAAGCTCGACCAGGATTTTCAAAACGCCTGCCGTTTCCTCGCGCGTCCCTACCCCGACGGCGACAACGCCTACCTCGCCGCAGTCGAGCACAACATCGCGCTCGTCGAGACCCGCGTGCCGGCGATCCCGCGCAAGGCGGTTTGACATCACCCGCAGGCCTGTTGCGATTGCGGTGAAATGCTGGCGACCATCGCCTCAGCAGCGCTGCAGGGAATCGACGCCGAACTCGTCCACGTGGAGGTGAACGCCGGTGAAGCCGGCGAGCCGAAATGGTTTCTCGTCGGCCTGCCCGACACCGCGGTCAAGGAATCGTGCGATCGCGTTTTCGCGGCGCTGATCAACAGCGGATTTCATCCGCCCCGCACACGCACGACGATCAATCTCGCCCCCGCCGACATTCGCAAGGAGGGCGCGATCTACGATCTGCCGATCGCCCTCTGCATCCTCGCGGCCACGCGGCAGCTTCAGGTCGAAAACCTCGGCGACTGGCTGATCGCCGGCGAACTCAGCCTCTCCGGCGCGACACGTCCCATCCGCGGTGCGCTCGCGATGGCCCGGCTCGCCCGCAAGCTCGGCAAGCGCGGCCTGCTGCTTCCCGCGATCTCCGCCGAGGAAGCCGCGTTCGTCGAAGGCATCGCGGTTTATCGGGTGGATTCACTCGACCGCGCCACCCGCTTCCTCAGCGGCGAAATCAAACTCGCACCGCTTCCGTCCGGCCGCGCCGCCCCGCCGCCGCCCGCGCCGGCAAATCCCGCCGGCACCGCCGATTTTTCCGAAATCAAGGGACAGCACGCGCTCCGCCGCGCCGTCGAAGTCGCCGTCGCCGGCAGCCACAATCTTCTGATGATCGGCCCGCCCGGCGCCGGCAAATCGATGGTCGCGAAACGCATTCCCACCATCATGCCGTCGCCCACGCTCGAGGAACAGCTCGAGATCGTGAGCATCCACTCCGCCGCCGGCCGCACGCTCACCGGCGAAGTGCCGTGGGGCGCGCGCCCGTTTCGCGGCCCGCATCACACCGTGTCGGACATCGCCCTGCTCGGCGGCGGCACGATTCCCGGCCCCGGCGAAATTTCGCTCGCCCATCACGGCGTCCTGTTTCTCGACGAGCTGCCGGAGTTCAAACGCTCCGCGCTCGAAGTCCTGCGCCAGCCGATCGAAGACGGCGACGTCACGATCTCGCGCGCCGCCGGCAAGATCACGCTGCCGAGCGCTTTCATGCTCGTTGCCGCGATGAACCCCTGAGCTCACGTTGCCGTGTTGTCAGTTCTTCAGAGGAAGGGATGTAGGCGAGTTCGATCTCGATGCCTCCTTCGAGTCCACGACCGATTACGATCTTTTCGGTGATGCTCTCGACCACGGAGCGTTTCTCATCCCGGGAGAGTTTCGGCCACCGGCGGTGCAACTCCCCCGCCTCGGCGAGTATTTCGTCGCCTGAGAGGGTCGAAATGCGCTGGTAGTCCAGTTCAGCCTCTAGCCGGGGAATCTCGTCTCCTAGGGCCGTTTTGCGCGTCTGGAGGGGCTTGAAGAAGCCGGTGAACTCGTCCGGGGTGAGCTTTTCGTCGACGTAGAGGCGGTAGACCCGGTCGATCTCCTTCTGGACCTTCTCGGCTTCCCTGCGCTTCACCCCGAGAATCTCTTCCTTTTCGGCCATGACACCATTCGTTTTGTCGAGGTGGTCCGAAACGTTCTCCGGCGACAGGAAGAATCCCTTGAGCTGTTCCAGAAAGACCGCCTCCAGGTCATCGACCGGGATCTTATTTCTGCATTTCTGGCAGATGTATTTCGGGCTGTTCGACGGCACATACATCTTGCCGCCGCATTCGCAGAACGTGAGCCCGCCGAAGAGCTGCACCGCCTTCCGGCTCGGTCGCTTGAACGAGTCTCGCCGTCCCTTGAGGATGGCATTGCAGCGGTCCCAGAGTTCGGCGGACACGACCGGCTCGACCTCGACATATTCCCAATCGCTCTCCGGCTTCAGCTCCCACGCCTTATTCCTTTCCCCCGACCTGGTGTAATTGAGTCGGTGCTTTCCCTTGGCTGTCGGATCCTCGATGAGCCGACCCACGGTCGTGTCGGAGAAGTTCGATCCGTCACGCGTGCGGAATCCGGCCTCGGTCATGAGCCGGGCGACGGTCTTCTTCCGTTTGTGTTCGAGGAAGAGTTCGTAAAGGCGGCGGCGAACGGGGGCCTCGTCGGGATCGAGAACAAGCTTCCGATCCACCCAGCGGTATCCAAACGGCGCACGGCCGCCGAGGGATTTCCCCATTTTGGCTCTGACGACAACGGACGCCGCAACCCGGGAGGCGATCTCCTCCCTTTCCCACTGCGCCATAGCGGCGATCATGGTGTAGAAGAGGCGGCCGGCAGGGGTCGAGGTGTCGATCGACTCCTGTAGTGAGACCAGGTCCGCTCCCGCATCGCGGAAGAGGTCGGCGAAGTCGAGAAGCTCGCGGGTGTTCCGAGCCAGGCGCGCGAGCTTTGAGAAAATGAGCGCCTCGATCTTCCCCCGCTTTATGTCCCCAAGCATCCGCTTGGTCTCGGGATGCTCGAAGACCGTCTTTCCCGAGACGCCTTCGAGGTGGTAGTCGGCCTCGCGCGCATCGTCCGGGTAGTCGCCGTTTGGGACCGGAATGAGTGCATTTCCGTTCACCCGATCGAACACACCCAACGCACCTACGACGCCCCGAAGGATTTCCTCGACGCGCCGTTCGTCCGGGCTCTTCGCCGCTATCCGGAGGCACGCGGCGAAAAGCGGAGACGACGTTTTCTCTTTCGCACCGGCGTATAGCTCGGGCGCGTTCACAAAAAACTCGTCACCTGAAGCGTCGGTGACGGCTCGGAGCGCGTGTTCCGCCCACGGGTGCGTCACAGGCTCGAACAGGACCTGAAGGACAGCAACCTCCCCCTCCCGGGTCTCGCCCAAGGCACCGACGAGACCCACGAATGGATCGAGACCAGGCGATCCGATCGGCAGCATGAATTCCCGGGCGAGGCAGAGGTCGACGACGGCGTACGCCGCGCCCGTGCTCTCCCACACCCGGAAAATGCCGCCCTCCTCGCGGACGAAGGAAGCGTCCGGGAAGAAGGATTCGAGCTGGCGCTCCACAAATGGCGAGTCGCCGCTTCCGACCGCAAAGCGCGGGAATACTCCTTCTCCGGTCCCGATGAGCTCGAAAGCAATCGGATCACGGGCGGCGGCGAGGCCTGCAAAAAGATACCTGTACTCCTCTTTTCGGGTTTTCGCGCCCTTGGAAATCACCACGGCTATTTCCGCAATGTCGGGTTGCGAAGATGGCTCCGGAACCGACTCCGGCTCGTCGGCGGCCGGCTTCTCTCCATTTTTCTCAACGCCTGACATCCTCTCGCCAAGGCGCCGCAACCATCCCCCGACCGCCCCCGGCTTCCTGCCGTCGTCGATCATGTCGCCCTCGTGATGGAAATGGCGGACGAAGGGGCGGAAGGCTGGTTCGGGACGAACCGGCGCATCCCAGAGCATGATGCCGCGGCCGAGATACGACCACCGGAGGAATTCCTCCGTGAGCCTCTCGTCTATCGAGGCCATTTAGGCCGCCTCAACCGGCGTGACAGGTGCGCCCGTTTCGACGCTCCGCATTTTGTAGAGGTCGCCGAGGACAGGGCTGTAGAGGTATTCGCGCCGCAGCTTGACACCTTTCCCGGCCGTCACCTCCTCGACCCTCGCTTTCACGATGGTGGAGACGATGGTGCAATACGCGATTCGCATGTCCTGGCGATAGTAGGTGTCCTTGCGGAAGTATCGCTCGTAGATGGGGCCGATTGCGGGGAGCTTCACGAGCGCCCCATCCAGGTCTTGGAGGCCCATGCCGATCGCGTTTCTCATGAGCCAGACGAGAAGACCGCAGGCGAAGACGAGAACGAGCGGCCCCAAGATCGGTCCGATGCCAGGGACGCTTCCATAGAAGAGGAGCCAGAGCACGAGGAGAAGGGCGATGATCTCCCAGACGCTTATGACGACAGGCTCGACGTAGAAGCGGTATGAAAAGAAGTAGTTCACGCCGACCGGAGCGGCACACACGTCGAATGTGAGCCGCTCCCGTTTCATCCGCAGGTACTCGCGCTTGTCAGAAAGGATGCCGCCCTCTGACAAATCGATACGTGTGATGTCGAGCGCCGGCACCTTCTGCGCCGCGATTTCAGTCTCGATGTGGTCGTAAAATTCCTTCGAGGAAAACTCCTGGGAGGCGACGAGCGAATACCAGTGCTCGATGACCTCCGCACCACGCTCTAGCGCCGATTTCATCTCGTCTCTAACCTTTCCCTTGCTACGAGGATACAGCCGCTTTTTTCTTGGAGAGGCGCGGCGCTATGGAGAGCAGGAAGAGGCTGCTCAGGAGCGTCCCATACGCGCCAATGAGGAGCGCTGAAAGCAGCTGCGTTCCATTCTGATAGAGCCCAATGGCAAGGGCGACGAACGGTAAGCCGCCCGCGATTTGGGCCACTTCCGTATGCCGGCGTCCGGTCAGTTCGAGCGCAATCGCCGCAGCGGCGGCAATCGGGATGAGCCAGAGCCACATCCAATTCGAAGCGAGCCGCGGGATTTCGTTTCCCGCGACACCCGTGCCAAGAATTCTAATCCAGGGGAGAAAGAACGAGACCAACAGGATCAAACAGCCGACTGTCGCCGGCGACACCTTCACGCTCACGTCCGACTTCACATTCTGTTTCTCAGGGTTCATGCACACGCCGCTCGGCAAGCGGTCGGCGGTTCATCCCCGAGAGCTGAAGCTGGCGGCGTTCGGTTGTTACAAAAAACGCAACCTTTTAACAAGGCATTTCTCTTGCACTAGCAGATGCCGCTACCAACGGGCAGTCGCCGCGAACCCACGGACCGGAGGACTATCGGAACAAATCGACAACCGTTACCCGTAGCGAATCGGCAATTGCTTTCAACTCATAGTCGAGGACGTAACGGTTCTGGTTTTCGATCCGGCCGAGCGCCGACCTGTCTATCTGGACGCCGCGGTTCGCCAGCCGTCCGGCCATATCTTCGAGGGAGACCGCCGGCTTTTGAGCCAGCCGAATCGCTCTCATCCGCCGCCCCACGACGTTGCGTCCCTTAATCGCCGCGGTTTTCTTCATGGGTGGATTTCACCCATTGACTTTACCGGCTCGGCTCTCATGGTGTGGGTGGACTTCACCCACCGCTCATGAATCCCTACACTCCTGTTTTCACCCATCGTCTCGGCCCTGACCCGCACGCCAATGGCACACGCACTTCGTCCGGCAGCGGTTGCCCGGACATTCTTGCGCTCGATGACGGCGACTTCGCCGTCATCGGCGTCGACATCACCGCCGCCTCAGAGGGCAGACTGCCCGCGACGGTCTCATGCGGCGCCGACGAGCGAATTGTCAGGATTCCGCGCAAGACCCTCGTCTTGGCGAAGCCCGATATTCCAGCTCAATAACCCGGAAGGGTCTTTCGGTATCTCTCCACGAGCGCCACGAATCTGTGGTCGTGGAGGTGCTTCATCCTGTCCCATGCAGCCGTCACCGCGGGATGGGTGAAAATCTCACGCCAGTCGTCCTCTACGTGTTCAGGCAACACGTTTATCCGCGCAGCCTTCGCGCCGAATGAGCCTCGGAGATGCAGAAATAGGAAGTTGGCGAAGCGAACTTCCTCATCCGCCAGTGGATGAACCGCCATGTCGCGGTTCTTATCGAAGAGCCTGGCGAGCTTCGGATGCTCGTCGAAATACATCCACAGTTCGCGATGCTGTTTGGTGATTTCGATGAGGGTTTCGGCCCGCCGCACCCGTGCATCGATTCGCAGCGATAGACCCGTAAAAAGCAGCCCGCCAACGATGCCGAGGACTTCGAAGATGTCCTTATTTCCGACGAGCCACGCCGTCAAAACCATGTCGTGATTGTAGCACTGCGGTAGCTACCTCGACAACGGTCCTCCGGCTCAATAACTCGTTTCCCGCCCGCAGAAGGTCGGAGGTCGCATTTCGCGCTCGGCGCTCAGGCTTCAGCAACCAAAATGATTCGCGAAGGTCCGGCTGAAGCCTGCACGCACTCCCGCTCGTGCGACTCCGCCTCTCTGCTTCCGCCCTTCTTTTCCGGAAAAGAACCAAAAGGAGCCGCGCAGTCGCAGACTCCGACGCGACACACGCAATCTACGGAGACTGCTTGGTGCGCGGCGCTGATTGCAGGCTGTCGAACCGCCAAGCGTTTGTAAGCGTCGCTTCGGGTGCCTTCTTGACGGGGGTGTAATTACGAGAGCTACGACGGTGTGGCGTGCGTAGGTCTCGTAGTTACGAGAGGGACGCAGCTGTTGGCGGCTGCCACGAGCCGGGCAACAGGGGGCGGAGATCGTCGTTCGTGGTCATCGCGGGCAGCCGGGTGAGCACGTCCTTCAAATAGGCGTGCGGATCGTGGCCGTGGCGCTGGGCCGAGACGATCAGCGAGTAGAGAACGGCGGCGCGGTCGCCGGCGTCGGGATGGCCCACGAACAGCCAGTTCTTCGCGCCGAGTTTGCTCGGGCGAATCGCGTTTTCCACGGCG
>DASZPP010000286.1:0-12917 GCA_035549975.1 Opitutus sp. | reverse complement strand
CTGCTCCAGCTCCTGCTCGACCTCGCGCGGACGCGGCAGGTGCGCCCGCTCGCCAGCGAGGGCTATCATCCGGCGCGCGGCCTCGAGCCGGACGCCCGCATCGGCCGCGTCTGCGACTACATCAACCGGCATGCCAGCGGTCCCATTTATCTCACCGCCGTCGCGGCCCTCGCGCATTTGACGCCGCCGGCGTTCTGCCGGTTTTTCCGCCGCCGCACGGGCAAGACGTTCACCGCATTCGTCAACGAGGTCCGGCTCAGCCAGGCCGGGCGCCTGTTGCAGGAATCGTCGCTCGGCGTCACCGAAATCTGTTTCCGCTGCGGTTTCGGCAATGTCGCCAATTTCAACCGGCAGTTTCGCCGCCATCATCGCACGTCGCCGACGGAATATCGCCGGCGGCTGCCCGGCCCGCGCCCGTCCGGGGCTCATTTTGGTCCGTCCGCCGGCCCGCGCGTCAGCCGCGCCTCGCCCCAGCGCGCGCCGAGCGCGACCACGCCTTCGCCAGCTCGCCGCGCAGCACGATCGCGTCCGGCCACGCGGGGGGGAACCCGGTGACGTTATACGCCCCGTAGGGGCCCATCTCGGGACACGCGAGCAGCGTCCGCTCGCCGTTTCCGGCGCCCGCGCGCCAAACGCGCATGAACTCCACCACGAAGGCCAGGTAATCCTTCACCTCCGGCGTGAGCCGGCCGCGGTGCATCACAGGCACCTGGCAGTGGTGGCCGTTGAACGGACGGAAGTGCGCCTGCTCGGAATGCTGCACCAGCTCCGGGTGCACCAGCAGCCGCTCCACGTAACTCGCCGGCGCGAGGTGCTTCACGCAGGCGATGTGGGAAAAATCGAAATTGAGCTTCAGCAGCCGGCCGGTCGCGGCGTGATAACGGTCCGCGATCTCGTAGGTTTTTTCCGGCGTCTCCGTGCAGGTGTCGCGATGCACCTCGAGCGAGACGATCACGCCGCCGATCTTCTCCGCCTCGCGTTCCATCCGAAGCCAATGTTTCGCCGCCACCGCCGGCGGCGTGTCGTGGTCGTCCATCTGCACGTTGATGTGGAGCGCGCCGCCTTCCTTCTGCTCGCGGATGCGCCCGGCAAACTCCGCCGGATCGCTCGACGAAATATAGCCGATGAGATGCTTCAGGCCGTGTTTCCCGGCGAGCCGGCGATGCTCCGGGGTGAGGCGCGTCGTGATGCCGTCGAAGCCCGCGTCGGCGATCGCACGCAGCTTGCGCTCGAGCGACCACTCGTTGGCGGGCGAAGGATGACCGACCAGGGTCCACAGATTGGCGATGAAGGCGACGGGCATGATTTTTCTGGTTTGTTGCGGGACAAGGCGACGGCGCGTCCCGCGGCGAGCGCGGAACGACACCGACTATGCAGCACCGGACAACCGGTGCGGCGAAAGGACAAACGGTGATGCGATGGTGGAAAAAAGTGATGGGGTGGCGGAACGGGTCGATTTCTCCGTCAAACCGCCTCTGATGCGTCGCACGTTTTCGATGAAATCGACCTCGACTCGTCCGGCAATCGGGAATCTCACGGCGTCCTCCCCGGCGCGCACCACGCTGTCCCTCGACGGCGAGTGGGAAATCGGGGAAAGCCTGTCGGCGGCGGAGCCGCCGGCGTCGTTTCAACACCGCGGACCCGTGCCCGGACTCGTGAATCTCGCGCAGCCACCCTTCCCGCACGTCGACGAATTCGAAAGCTACGAGCTCAACGCCACGCGGATCAGCCGCCACGAACTGCCCGAGTCGGCGCGCTCGACGGCGCCGGGCATCTCGCGCCAGCCGCGCAATTACTTCTGGTATCGCCGGAGATTTCGGGCGCCAGCCCGCCGGGCCGCGGCATTTCTCGTGATCAACAAGGCGCAGTTCGGCACCGCCGTGTGGCTCAACGGCCGGCCGCTCGGCGAAGAAGCCGGCTGCTTCACCGCGAGCCGTTTCCCGCTCACCGCGGCGCTCGCCTGGGAGCGCGACAACGAACTGCTCATTCGCATCGGCGCGCATCCCGGCGTGCTGCCGGCGAATTTCCCCGCCGGCACGGATTTCGAAAAGCTGCGCTGGACGCCCGGCCTCTACGACCGCGTGACCGCCATTTTCTGCGACGACCCCGTGATCGAATCCGTGCAGGTCGCGCCCCGCCTCGCCCCTTCGTCGATCGAGGTGCAGACGCGCGTGAAAAATCACGGGCCGGCGTCCTGTGCGTTGTCCCTCGTGCACGAGATCGCGACCTGGCGCGACGGCCGCGCCGTCGCCCGGGGCGAATCGGCCGGGCTCCGGCTCGAGCCCGGCGAGGAAAGGATTTTCACCGACGCGATCGCGATTCCCGACGCGCATCCGTGGTCGCCCGAGGATCCTTTTCTTTACGTCGTGGATTCGCACACCGGCGGCGACGTCCAGCGCACACGTTTCGGCCTGCGGGAGTTTCGCAGCGACGCGGCGACCGGTCGCTTTTATCTGAACGGCCGGCCCTGCCACCTGCGCGGCTCGAACATCGCCTTGCACCGGTTCTTCGAGGACCCGGCGTGCGGCGCCCTGCCGTGGGACGAGGCGTGGGTGCGCAAGCTGCTCGGCGAGATCCCGCGGAAGATGCACTGGAACGCATTTCGTTTTTCCATCGGCCCGGTGCCCGCGCAGTGGCTCGATCTCGCCGACGAGTTCGGCCTCCTGATCCAGAACGAATTTTTCGTGTGGACCGGCCATCCCAAGTGGCGCCCGAACTACGCCCGTCACTGGGACGCAGCCGAATTGACCCGCCAGTTTTCCGACTGGATGCGCGACCACTGGAATCATCCCAGCGTCGTGATCTGGGACGCCTGCAACGAAACCTTCGATCCGGTGTTCGGCGAAAAAGTGATTCCCGCGGTGCGCTCGCTCGATCTCTCCGATCGCCCGTGGGACAACGGCTACAATCCACCGGCCGCGCCGGACGACCCGGTGGAAATCCATCCCTATCTTCACGCGAGCTCCTACTGGAACAACGCGCTCGAATTTCAGCCCGCGATGCTCGCCACGAAGACCTTCGACGACGTCGTCAAGCTCGGCAGCGCGGAGGTGCATCCCGGGCCGCATCCCTACATCATCAACGAATATGGCTGGCTCTGGCTCAATCGCGACGGCACTCCGACCGCGCTGACGGACAAACTTTACACCCTGCTGCTCGGCGACAGCGCCACCGCGGAGGACCGGCTCGCGTTTTACGGTTCGATGATCGGCATGGAGACGGAGTTTTTCCGGGCGAGCCGGCGCTTTGCGGGCATCCTGCATTTCGTCTATCTCACGTGCAGCTTTCCGGGTGCGTTCACCTCCGATCCGTTTCGCGACGTGCGCACGCTCGAGCTCGAGCCGCACTTCGCCGACCACGTCGCGGAAGCCTTCAAGCCGCTCGGCGCCTGTCTGAATTTTTATGAGCCGACGCTTTCCGCCGCGCGCGAACACAGGTTCGGCCTGACGCTCGTCAACGATACCGGGCGCGCGGACACCATCGCTCTGGGCCTGACCCTCGAGATGCCCGACGGCCGCGTGCTCGCGTCGGTGGAAGGTTCGGTCGAGCTCGCGGCCTTCGGCGCGGCGACGACCGAACTTGCGCTCGCGATCCCCGGGCACGCGGGCGACTGTAACCTCCGACTCGCCGCGCGCGGCCGCAACGCATCCGCCGCGCCGACCCTCAGCCGCCGCCGCGTGACGGTTGTCCGCTAAATCAACGCGAGCGAACCCGCTGCACGCCGTCTGACCGACAGTCGAAGACTCTCTCTCCGCTTCATCACGTCCGCGACGATTTTGGAGTGCGCCAGTCTTCTGGCGCTTTGACTCGAAAGCGGCAGAGGACTGCCGCACTCCAAAGGGTCCGCCGCCCACCTCGGTGCGGCCTCGGGCTCGGTGGAAAATTTCCCGCCTAGGCCGGGCGCAACAGCGCCGCCGACTCCGGATCGAGGAAGACGTGCGTGTCGGCGTGCGTCTGCAAAATCGACGACGGCATCCGGTTCGTGACCGGGCCCGCGAGCGAATCGCGCACCGCCTTCGCCTTGCGCGCGTCCGGCGCCGTGATGATGACCGTCTTCGACAGCATGATCCGGTGGATCGACATCGAGATCGCCTGCTTCGGCACGTCGGCCAGGTTGCCGAACCAGCCTTCGCCGTATTGCTGCCGGCGGCAGGCCTCGTCCAGGTTGACGACCAGATAGGGCTTTTTCGTCGTGAAGTCGGCCGGCGGGTCGTTGAAGGCGAGATGGCCGTTCTCGCCGATGCCCGCGAAGCACACGTCGATCGGATGCGCCTGGATCAGCGCCGCGAGCCGATCGCATTCCTGCTGCGGGTCGCCGTCGCCCGCGATGTAGTGAAACGCGCGCAGCGGCCGCGGCAGCCGCCGGTGAAACCGTTCCCAGAGATAGGCCCGAAACGACGCCGGATGCGTGATCGGGATGCCGACATATTCGTCGAGGTGAAACCCGGTGACCTTGTCCCACGCGATGTCGGGCTCCTCGACGAGCGCGTCAAGCATCTCGAACTGGGAGGCGCCGGTCGCCACGATGATGTTGGCGAAACCGCGGGCGTTGATCGCATCGCGAATTCGCGCGGCGCCGACTGAGGCCGCCGCGGCCCCGTTGCTGACGCGGTTGGCCGAGCGGACGATTTTGAGGTGGGTGGTCGTGTGCATTAAAGTTCGTCGAGTTCGAAATGCCGCAACGCGCCCGGCAGGATCAGCGTCTTGATGCCCCGCGTCTCGTAGCGGCGGGCCTCCGCGAAATCCCCGAACCGAAAACTTTCGTCCCAGGCGCAGCGCGCAATCCGCGGCTCGACCGCCGCGGCCAGCCGCGCGTGCACCCCGAGACGGCCGGATCCGTAAACCGCCAGCCCATCCGCCGTCAGGCTCGGCCACACGGAAATCGCATCGATCGCCCGCAGCACCTCGAACGTCCGCAGCGCCACGAGGCTGTCGCCGATCCACTCGAGATCGTCAGCCAGCTTGTGCCAGGTCCCGTAAAATTCGTCCATTGCCCCGCCGTTGATTGCATCCGGCCGCAACGGCCCGGCGCCGCACAGGTCGACGACCAGCGCCGCGCGGCCCGCGGCGCATTCCGCCTCAATCCAATCCGCATGCGCGGAAACCGCCGCCGTGCCGTGATCCCAAATCGCCAGCGTGACCGGCAGGCTGTCCCGCGCGCCCGGCGCCCGGAACAGGAAACCGAGATTCGCGAGCTGCGGCTGGCTCCACCAATAAGCGACGTCCACGACAAACGGCCCGACGCGCCGGCCGCACTCGATGACGCGCGGATTGGAGGCCACGAATTCCCGGTCGCGATGCACTTCCCCGCGAAGCCACTCGTGCGCCCGCTGCCGCCGGATCTCCGCCGCCAGGCCCCGGCGCGCCGTGAGCGCCTCGCGCGTCCGCGCCCGATTGGCCTCGAAGACAAACTCGGCATCCGCAAACTCCGCGCGAACCTGGCCGCTCGCCGTGCAATCCAACATTTCAGGCGACAGCGGCGTAGGTCGGAAGGCGTCCAGGCCGGCTTCGCGTCCAAGCAAATGCCGCGAAAAAAACTTCGCCGCCGCGCCGGCGAGCTTCGCCGTGTAGGCGTGCGTCGACTCGTCCTCGACCCACTCCAGCCGGCCCGGCGAATCGAACAGCGACCAGACGCGCTGCGCCCGCCGCACCGTGCGCCGCGTCCCCTCGATCGGAAAAAAGTCGGCCGTCACCGCGAGCACGCACACCGGCTTCGGGGCCATCGCGATCAGGATGTCCTCGTGATCGAAGCCCGCGCGGGTGAACCCCGGCCAGATCTGCTCGGCGTCCTGCGGCTGGCCGGTGCGCTGGTAGGAATCGCGCGTCATGATGAACGTGCCGGGCGCCGCCGCCGCCAGCCGCGGGTCCGCCATCATCAACAGGCTCGTTTGCGTGCCGCCGCCCGAATTGCCCGTCACGCCGATCCGCGCCGCATCGACCTCCGGTCGGGACACGAGGTAGTCGACCGCCCGCATCGCGTCGTGCAGGAAATAGCGCGCGATGCTGTCGCCGAGCAGGCGGCACTGCGCGCCGGCCGTGTCGTGTTCGCACGTGCCCGGCGGAACCGTGGCTTCACGCCGCGCCGGATCGTAATAGCTGAAGCGCTCGCCCTGCCCGATCGGATCCATCGCGAGCACGATGAGTCCCGCCGCCGCGAGGGTCTGGCACACCGCCTGGTATTCCGGGCTCGCCTTCGCCGGCGTCAGGTGCCCGCAAAGAAACAGGATCGCCGGCGTCCGCGCCGCCCGGTTCGGCGGCAGATAGAGGTTCGCGGTGACGTAGTGGTGCGGTCGCGATTGAAAAATCACTTTTTCGATCGCGCAGCCGCCGGCCTGGACGACGCCGGCGACGCGCGGCGCCAGCGGCGTGTCCGCCGGCGGCAGGCCGCCGATCGAGGCCAGCAGCGCCGCGCGCAATTTCGCCTGGTGCTCCCGGACCGCCGCGGCCGAGGCGAGCGTATCGCGTTGCGCGTCGCCCGCCGCGAAGAGCCGGCGCGAACGTTCGTAGATGTGATCCTTGAGCTGGCTGCCCGCGTGCGCGTAGCCGAACACGTAATCATCGAGCTCGCGCAACGGCGAGGAGGCGACGGTCGAACGCGGGTCGGGGATCTTGGCGGGCATGGGAACGGCTCAAATCAAAGCACTCAGGTTTTTCGCGCCCGGGTTGAGACGCGCAAGATCATCGATCTTCACCGGGCACCCGGTCGCGATCGACTGGTTCGCGGCGATGCCGATGAGGATCGAGGCCGCGCCCTGTTCGTGCCCGGCCAGACGGTGGAATGGATCCGGCGGCGCATCCGGCGAAAACAGGTGGCCGGTGAGCACCTCGTCCGCGCCGTCGTGCATGCCGGAGAGCTTCTCCGCCTCCACCTCGTAACTCGGCTTGAACAGCGGAAAGACGCGGATCGTTTCGACGGCCTCGTCGGCAGCCGAAGCGGCGGAGGCGCCGGGCAGGATGTGCGTCGGCTGGAACGCGTGATATTCGATCCGCCCGCGGTCGCCGTTGACGGCGATGCGCATGCCTTCCCGCGACGAGAAGCTGAGCAGCGAATAGGTGAGCTGCACGCCCGTGCGGTAGCCGACGATCACCGCCATGTTGTCGTAGATGTCGATGCCGTCGCGGAAAACATTTCGATCGCGCAAATAACCGTCCTCGGCTTCCGCATCGAGATAAAGGGCGCGGTAGTCCTCGTTCGTGCGCAGATCGAGTTTGAACGGGTCCTTCGCCGCCGCGGCCTCGCCCGTGTAGCGCGCATAGCCCGTCAACGCCTGGTCGCCGCGCGCGACCGCATTCGCCCGGCCGTAGAAATCGAGCCGGCCGAGGGCGAACACGCGCTCCGGAATCGCGTCGATCCACCAGTTCACGAGGTCGAAGTGATGCGTGCTCTTGTGCACGAGCAAACCGCCGGAGTCGGCCATCGTCGCGTGCCAGCGGCGATAATAGTCGGCGCCGTGGTCGGTGTTGAGCAGGTAGTCGACGCTGACGCTGGCCACCCGGCCGATCGTCCCCGCGGCGATCAATTCACGCACCTTCGTGCGATGCGCCGACCAGCGGACGTTGAACGCCACCCGGACCTGCCGGCCGGTTTCCGCCACGGCGGCGAGGATCGCACGACAGCCGGCGGCGCTGGTCGCCATGGGTTTTTCCGTGATCACGTCGCAGCCGTGATGGAGCGCGCGGACGATGTAGTCGTGGTGCGTCGAATCCTTGCTGGTGACGATCACGATGTCCGGCCGCCGCTCCTCGATCATGCGGTCGAACTGATCCGCGCGGTAAACCGGCACGGCAGCGTGACCCAGCTCCACCAGCCGCGCGTTGTAGACGGCGAGGCGCGTGGGGCTCGGATCGCAAAGACCGACGACGGCCGCCTGGTCGCGAGGCCGCTTCGCCAGGGGATCGAGAAAATTCCGGGCCCGCGCCCCGGTGCCGACGAGGGCATAACGTTTCACAGCCACGGAAGGTTCAGATTGGGAATGAAGTCGCGGTCGCCGCGGGCGAGCCGGGGCCGGCGACCGGGTGGAAGGGCGGGCGGCCGGTTCATGCGAGTTCGCTCAGTTTTTTCGCGCCGGGCTTGAGCGGAACGAGGTCGTTCACGTCGACCGGCCGGTTCTCGGCGATCGAGCGGTTCGCGGCGATGCCGATGAGAATGGAAGCCGCGCCCTGCTCGTGGCCGGCTTTCCGGTGGAAGGGATCCGCCGGCGGATGCGGCGAGAACATTTGCTCGGCCAGCACGGGATCCGAGCCGTCGTGGCCGCCGGGGAGTTTTTCCACCGGGACGTCGTAGCTCGGCTTGAACATCGGAAAAATCCGGATCGTCTCGATGCCCCGGTCGCCCGGCTCGCGCGAGGGGCTTTTCGCGTCGGCCCCCGGGATGTGCGTGGGCTGGAACTCGCAATACTCCAGCCGGCCGCGATCGCCGTTGATGGTGACCCGCATGCCCTCGCGCGGCGAAAAGCTGACGAGCGAATAGTTGAGCTGCACGCCGGTGCGATAGCGCACGACGACCGACATGTTGTCGTAGATGTCGATGCCCTCGCGAAAGACGTTTTGGTCGCGGAGGTAGCCGCTGTCCTTCTCGGCGTTGAGGTAGAGGCCGACCAGGCTTTCGTGCTCGTGCAGGTCGAGCGCGAAGGGATCCTTCGCCGCGCCGGCCGCGCCGGTGTAGCGCGCGTATTTCGTCAGCGCCGCGTCGCCGCGCGCGACGGCATTCTGCTGCCCATAAAAATCGAGGCGGCCGAAGGCGAAGATGCGCTCGGGAATCGCGTCGATCCACCAGTTCACGAGGTCGAAGTGGTGCGTGCTCTTGTGCACGAGCAGACCGCCGGAGTCGGCCATCGTCGCGTGCCAGCGGCGGTAGTAGTCGGCGCCATGGCTCGTGTTGAGCAGGTATTCCAGGTTGACGCTGGTCACCCGCCCGATCGTGCCGGCGTGAACGAGCTCCCAGACTTTCGTGCGATGCGCCGACCAGCGATAGTTGAACGCGACCTGGACCTTGCGGCCGGTGGCCTTGACCGCATCGAGGATCAGCCGGGTCTTTTCCGCGTCGACGGTCATCGGCTTTTCCGTGATGACATCGCAGCCGGCCCGAAGCGCGCGCACGATGAAGTCGTGGTGCGTCGAATCCTTGCTCGTCACGATCACGCAATCGGGCCGCTGCTCCTTCAACATCGCCTCGAACTGCCCGCCCGCATAGGTCGGCACCGCGTGGTAGCCCAGTTTCCCGGCGAGCTGCTCGTTGTAATACGCCATCCGCGTCGGACTCAGGTCGCAGAGCCCGACGAGCTCGGCGTCATCGCGATAAGTCTCCACGAGCGGAAGGATGAAATTGCGCGCCCGCACACCCGTGCCGACGAGAACATAACGTTTCTTGGTCATAGAAAAATCGAGGAAGATGCAGGGCGGGGTCTCCTGACCCCGCCGGATTTATGCGATCGTTTCGGCGGAGTCGGGAGACCCCGCCCTACCACGGAAGGAAGTGACGGCAGCGCTTTCATCTTTTGCCGCCGCCCTGCAGGCGGATGCGCGGGTCGAGCCAGAGGAGCAGCAGGTCGCTCACGAGCGTGCCGAGGACGCCGAGCACGCTCATCACCATCAGCATCGAGCCGGCGAGATAGACATCCTCCGACAGCAGCGAGGTGAGCAGCACCGGCCCGATCATCGGCAGGCTGAGCACGATCGCGACGATGGCCCCGCCCGAGATCAACGCCGGGAACAGGCTGCCGATGCCGGAGACGAACGGGTTCAGTGCCAGCCGCACGGGATACTTCAACAGCAGCCGCAGCTCCGACACGCCTTTGGCGCGCGCGGTGACGACGTAGGGCTTGCGCAATTCGTCGAGCAGGTTTGCACGCATCACGCGAATCATCCCCGCCGTGCCGCCGAGGCCGAGCACCACGACCGGCAGCCACAGGTGCTTCAGCAGGTCCGCGAACTTCGCCCAGGTCCAGCCCGGCGTCGCCGCGAATTCCGGCGAGAACAGCCCCGACGGACTGAGCCCGAAAAAGCGGTGCGAAAAATACATCAGCACCAGCGCCAGCAGGAACCCCGGCACGGACATCCCGAGAAACCCGAGAAACGTGAGCACGTAGTCGCCGACGGAGTATTGCCGCACCGCCGAGAAAATCCCGATCGGGAGGGCGATCGCCCACGTCAGCAGGATCGTCGCGAGCGAAACGACCACGGTGAGCATGATGCGGTCGCCAACCACGACGCTCACCGGCCGCTCGAGTTCCATCGAACGCCCGAGGTTGCCCTCCAGCAGGCCCTCGTCGGCTTCCTTGAACGTCGTGAACCACAGCACGCCGACCCAGCGCAGGTAGCGTTTCACCATCGGCTCGTCGAGGTGGTAGGTCTGGCGCAATTCGCGCACGGCCCGCTCGCCGTCGGCGGTGCCCCATGATTCATAGTCGGCGGCGCGGAGGGTCGAAAAATCCCCCGGCGGAAGCTGGACGATCGTGAAGATCACGATCGACACGACGGCGAGCGTCGGGATCAGCAGCAGCAGCCGGCGCGCGATGAAGGCGTGGCGCCACGCCACGTAGCCGACGCCGCCCGCCACCACGGCGAACACCAACCAGAGTCCCGCGACCGAAAAAATGTGCGCCAGCCGCGAACCGATCGACCGCGGCGCGGCCCCGCTCGTAGCCGCCGCGCCGGCCGCGAGCGGCTCGGGCGCGATCATGAGCTGTTTCAATTGCGCGACGACGGAAGGCGGATCGTGCGGGTGTTCCCAATAGTAGGTTTCGATGCCGGCATTGCCGGGACTCTCGAAGCTGCCCTCCCAGACCGCGACTTTCGGCACGTTGCGGAAACCGTCCTTCACGACCACCAGCTGCGGCGGCGGCGTCGCGATGCTGATGGTCCAGACATTCTCGGCGTCACTGGCCTCGATCTGACGGAACAACGCCAGCCGCTTCGCCGGATCGGTCGTCCGGTAGATTTGCGCCAGCAGCTCCATGTTGCGGCGGATCGGGCTGCCCGGCGGCGGCGCGATGGCGCGCGGGACCCTGGAATCGGCGCTGTCGCGCAGCCCGCCGAGCAGATACCACAGCCCGTAGCCGGGCGCGTAAAAGGCATCGCCATACGTCGGGACGAAGTTGCGCGGCTCGACCAGCGGCAGGAATTCGCTCTCCCCCTGCCAGACCGTGAAGTCCTGCTCGTAGGTGCTCTTCTGCAGCAGAAAAAGGTAGCGCGCGCGAATCTCGGGAACGCACCGGATGCCGACCGCCGCCCAGTCGTCCACCACGAACTGCGCCGGGTCGTTGTTCGTGTTCTCCGTCATGTTGAGATACCACACCATGCGCGTGCCGTCGGGGAATGTGCGGTAGCCCTCGCGGTCCCGGTGCGTGAGGCCGAGCTGGTCGAGCAAGGCGTTCGCGCGCGCCGGATCGTAGCGCGTGTAGCTCTTCAGGAGCTTCTCGCTGTGAAACGGCGAACCGGGCCCGGGATCGAGCTGGGCCGGCTCGCCCTGGCCGTTGAAGAGCGCGTCGATGATGTCCTGCCGGTTGAGGGCAAGCGAGAGTGCCTGCCGGAAATAGCGGTTGTTCAGCAGGCGGTGCTTCCACACGGTGGCCGGATGGGCCGGGTCGGCCTTGCGGTTGAGCACGGGAAAAATCGTGTAGGACGAGCGGAGGCCCGAATACCACTGGTAAACCTGGTAGCCGTTGCGCTTCGCCTCGCTCATCAGCAGCACGTGGTCGTCGTAGCGGATGTAGCGGTCCTGCATCGACACCTGCCCCGACGCCGCCGCGAGCCCGAACAATTCCTGCGGGCGCACCTGCATCACCAGCCGGTCGAGATACGGGAGCTGGTTGCCCTCCGTGTCCACCGCCGGGTAATACGGATTGCGCACGAAAACGAACGGCGCCGAATCGGTGCGCGTGCGCAGGATCCACGGCCAGAGCCGCGGCTGGTCCGGATTTTTCCATTCCTTCATCCGGAAGTAGAGCGCCCGCGGCGTCGGCACGTTCAGCGCGCGCATCGTGCGCGCGATCAGCGCCTGGTCGCCGAAGAGCGGATGATATTTGCGCAGGTAGTGCGCCGGCACGCAGTATTCCTGCAGCAGCTCGTTCGGGATCGCCCGCACCGTCGCCAGCCGCTCGAGGAACAGCGCATACGGCTGGGCAAACGTGAAGCGGATCGTGTAGTCGTCGAGCTTCTCGAGCCGGGCGACATCGCTCCCGTCGCCTTGATTCCGCAGAATGTCAGGCGCCGGGATCTTCAGCGCCTTCACCTCCATCTCATACCAGTAGAGAAAATCGTCCGCCGTCACCGGCACGCCGTCCGACCAGCGCACGCCGTGGCGCAGGTGAAACGTGAACACGCGATAGTCCGGCGAAATCTCCCACGACTTCGCGAGATGCGGCACGATCGGGTAGCCCTCGGGCGACCAGCGCACCAGATTCGTGTAGGACAACAGCGCCGAAATCGTCGACGCATCGAAGTCCGACGCCGCCAGCCGTTCCCACGTGCCGCCGTAGCGTCCGATCCCATCGACGCCCTTCATCACGATCGGCTCCGGGCCGACACGCTCGGCGACCGGGGGAAGTTTCCCCTCGTGCACCAGCTCCGCGAGCACGGGCGACTCGCCCTTGGGCCACCAGGCCGCACGCGCACCCTCGGAGTAGTCCACGTCCTGCGTGATCCGCGGCGGATCGTCCGGATGGAGCGTCATCTTGCGCGCCGCCGCCGCGCGGGCGACATCCGCCGGCGCCGGCGGCGGCGGACGCGTGGTCACATCTGGCCGGAAGCCCAGCGCGCAGAGATAAAGGATGCCGGTGAGCAGCAGCCCCGCCGCCGCCACACCCAACGCGCACAAAACGGTGTTCCTCCTCATGGCCGGCGATTCCTAGGCCGTGCGCCCGCCGTTTCGAGCGAGCGGCGCCACGAGGGCCCGCGGCGCGCCGGCGCCGGGGTTC
>DASZPP010000285.1:0-10677 GCA_035549975.1 Opitutus sp. | reverse complement strand
AGCGCTCCGGCCGCCTCCTCGATCGCGTCGACACGATCTTCAGCAATCTCAACGAAGCCAACACCAGCCCCGCCATGCAGCAGGTCGAAAGCGATTTTGCGCCGAAGCTCGCCGCGCATCGGGACGCGATCCGGCTGAATCCGGCCCTCTTCACCCGCATCGACTCACTCTACCAGCGCCGCGCCTCGCTCGGCCTCGATCCCGAATCGGCCTACCTGCTGGAGCGCTACTACAAGGACTTCGTTCGCGCCGGCGCGAAACTCTCCGACGCCGACAAGGAAAAGCTGAAGGGCGTCAACACCGAGCTCGCGCGGCTCCGCACCGATTTCGCCCAGAAGGTCCTGCACGAGGTCAACGCCTCCGTCATCCTCGTGACCGACCGGGCTGAGCTCGCTGGCCTGTCCGACGCCGAGATCGCCGCCGCCGCCGACACCGCCAAGGCCGCCGGCCATCCCGGGCAGTTCGCCATCCGTCTCCTCAACACCACCGGTCAGCCCGCGCTCGCATCGCTGCAAAACCGCGCGCTCCGCGAGCGGATCATGCAGGCCTCGCTCGCACGCAACAGCCATGGCGGCGAATTCGACACGCGCGGCATCGTGGCCCGCACCGCCTTCCTGCGCGCCGAGCGCGCGCAGCTCCTCGGATTTCCGAACCACGCCGCCTATCAACTCGCCGATCAAACGGCACACGATGTCCCGACGGTCAACAAGCTCATCGCCGAACTCGGCCCGCCCGCGCTCGCCAACGCCCGCCGCGAGTCCGCCGACATGCAGGCGATCATCGATGCCGCCCACGGCGGTTTCCAGCTCGATGCCGCCGACTGGGCGTTTTACGCCGAAAAGGTCCGGCAGGAGCGCTACGCGTTCGACGAATCGCAGCTCAAACCTTACTTCGAGCTCAACCATGTGATTCTCGACGGCGTCTTCTACGCCGCGCACCGCCTCTACGGCCTGACCTTCAAGGAACGCCACGACCTGCCCGTCTACGAGCCCACGGTGCGGGTGTTCAACGTCTTCGATCGCGACGGCACGCAGCTCGCGATTTTCATTGGCGACTATTATGCGCGGCCGTCGAAGCAGGGCGGGGCCTGGATGAACGAGTATGTTTCCCAGTCCGAACTCCTCGGCACGAAGCCGGTCGTCGCCAATCATCTCAACATCCCGCAACCCGCGCCCGGCCAGCCCACGCTGCTCACGCCCGACGAGGTCCGCACCGCCTTCCACGAATTCGGCCACGCCCTCCACGGCATGTTCTCGCACGTGCGCTATCCGCGTTTCGCCGGGACGCGCGTGCCGCGCGACTTCGTCGAGTTCCCGTCGCAGGTGAACGAAATGTGGGCGACCTGGCCCGAGGTCGTGCAACACTACGCCAGGCACTACCAGACCGGCGCGCCGATTCCCGCCGCGCTGCTCGACAAGATGCTCGCCGCGAAAAAATTCAACCAGGGCTATTCCACGCTCGAGCTCGTCGAAGCCAATGTGATCGACCAGGCCTGGCACCAGCTCGCGCCCGCGGACGTGCCGCCCGCCGCCCAGGTGCTGCCCTTTGAAACCGCCGCGCTGCAGAAGGCGCACGTCGACTTCCCGTCCGTGCCGCCGCGCTATCGCGGGCCGTATTACTCGCACATTTTCGCCGGCGGCTACTCGGCGGGTTACTACTCGTATTTCTGGAGCGAGGTCCTCGACGCCGACACGGTCGAATGGTTCAAGCAGCACGGCGGCCTCACGCGGGAAAACGGCGACCGCTTCCGCGCCCTGCTGCTCTCGCGCGGCGGCAGCGCCGACGCGCTCGCGTTGTTCCGCAACATGATCGGCCGCGATCCCTACATCGAGCCGCTGCTCCAACGCCGCGGGCTGGTGACGACGCCCGGCCGCAACTGAGCCGCGCCTCCGCCGGCGCGGCCTGCGTCACTTGCCGAGCTTTTTGAGCGCCCGGTTGATCTTCTCCACGTCGCAGGCGGCCGGATCGTAACCCGGCCCCAGCCACTCGAGCCATTCGCGGCCGAGGTAGGTCTGCGGCTGCTTGATGCACGCCAGCATGTCGTGAAACGCCTCCAATCCGCCGCAGTCCTCCGGCGGACCGGCGCGCTCGCCGGCGATGCAGTGCGGATAATGGACCGTCTTCTGCAGGGCGCCGCTCTTCTCGATCTTCACGTCCACCTGCCAGCCCTCGCCGAATTGATAGAGATAATTGAACCGCGCGCGATGCTCCAAATCCAGATCGGCCAGCGTCACGTCGCGGTCGTCTTCGATGGAAAGATCGTCGCGCCTCAGCGGGTTGCCGAAACGCAGGTCTTCGAGGTTGAACACGTGCATCTGGTAGTCGAACCAGTCGAAAAGGATCTGGATCGTGTCGTGCAGCCGCGACAGCCACATCGATTCACGAACGGCAATCCGCCGCCAGACCGGCGGCAGGGCGCCCGTGACGGACAGCCGCAGCGTGAAAACCCGTTCCGGTGGTTTCTTCACCTTCGAGCCGCGGCCTTCGTGGAGTCCGATCATGGACCGACCAGTTGAACTGACCCGTCCGTCTTCGGCAAGCGCGGCGCGCGCCTAGAATTTGAACTTTACGTAACCCTCCATCCGAAACGGCAGCTCGGGGAAAATGAGCTGGCTGGCCGTATACGCATCGCCGTTGTGCAGCCAGTTGCGCTGATCGGTCAGGTTCAGGAAGTCGAGGTTGGCCGTCCATCGCTTCGTCGCATAGGAGAGCGAGGCATCGAACGTGTATTGCGCCGGAATGTGCCACTGGTTGTCGAGGTTCCCGCGCTGCCAGCTCTGCCAGCGCGCATCGAGCCCGGCGCCGAATCCGTTCGCAAAACGATATCGCACACTGCCGTTGAGCATCAGCTTCGAAAATCCGACGAGCGGCCAGTCGCCCGGCGGCACCTGGTTGGCATAGGGATCGAAATCGCCGGTTGACGTGCCGAGCCCGCCCGGCCCGCCGCCCACGGCATACGCGTCGTAAATCGATCGGCCGCCGAGCTGGAAGGGCGCCGAATCCACGTAGTGGCCGTCCTGAATCGTGGCGTTCGCGGTGAGGCTCAGCTTCGCGTCCGGCTGGTAGATCGTTTCGAGCTCGACGCCGCTCACGCGAATGTCGTCGTGTTCGCCGCCGAGGCCGATCTTCGTCCGGCGCTGGTCGAACAGCGTTGCGGCAGCGTACAGCTTGTTGTCCAACAGCGAGAACTTCGCGCCGGCCTCCGCGAGGTCGCTGCGGTTGCGGAAGTCATCGCGATTCAGGACGCCCCGTCCCGTGCCATCGTCGTTGAGGATAAGCCCGCCGCCCGCCAGGCTGCCGGCGACGGCGCGGATGCGCTGATACGTCGCATAGACGGAAGCGGCCGACGTCAGGTGGTAAATTACATTCAAGCTCGGCGAAAAAGTTTCGACCGTCGTCGAATCCCGCCACGGGGTTTCATCCGGCGGCGGCAGCGCATCGCTCGCCGTGCCGTTGAAGAGATCGCCGCGCAAGCCGGCGATGAGGGCGAGCTTCGGGGTGAACTTGATCTCGTGTTGCCAGAAGATCGCCGGATTCCAGAGCGTGCTGTCCGCCGTCTCCGGGCTGCCCCACGCCGCCGGAAAGAACAGGTAGCCGTCGGGCCCCGGCAGGCCGGGATAATAGGAGCTCGGGAACTTCGCGGCCTCGTTGAACTCGCGCGAGGGGTCGGTGACGTCGAAGTTGTAGATGTACTCGTTGAAATAATTTTCGAAACCGAGCACGTGCGCGTAGCGGACGGTGACGCCGGCGACGACCGATTGCGGCAGCGCCGATCCGCTCCAGTCGAGGTGCAGCTCGGTGCGATTCTCGAAGGTGTTCTGCGTCACCCACTCGCCATACTCGAATTCCTGGTAACGACGCCGGTTGACGTACTCGTAGAGCGAGCGGTTGACGAGTTGGACGGCGGGCGAAAAGACGTGAGTCAGGGCGAGCTGCGCGCGGACGACATTGGCGTTCGAAAAATCGCCCTTCGAGAACAACGACGCCTCCCAGGGCAACGTCACCTCGCCGTTCGCGGGAACTGGTCCGGGATACGGCACGGAGTCGGCGGAGAGGCCCGTGAAATAACGCCCGTGATCAACGAGATCCTGCGTCACGCGATTCACGCCCAGTGTCTCGGGGGCGTTCTGCCAAAAGTACTGCGCATTGAACTCGAGCGTCGTCGCGTCCGAGGGTTTCCACGTGAGCGCGGCGAAGATGTCCTCGCGGTCATCGGGCGCATCGTTCTTGCGGAAAAAAGTTTCGCCGCCCTTGGCCTCGTAACTCAGCCGCCAGGCGAGCTTGTCGTTCACCGGCGCGGTCGTGTCGATCTGCACCGAACCGTTGCGATACGAGACCTCCCCCGGCGCCCACGTGCCGAGGCGGACGGTCACCGTCGTTTCGGCGCCGGAAAACTTCGGCTGCTTCGTGATGTAGTTGATGTAACCACCCGTGAAATATCCCGCCCCGAAGACTGCGGAGCCCGGCCCTCGCACCACGTCGACCGCCTCGACGCCGTTGAACGACGGGAAATAGCCGTAGTAGTTGTAGCTCAGCCGCTGTCCGTTCAAGTAGGTCTCCGCGATGTCACCGCGGATGTTTGGCGTCGTGATGTTGCCGTAGGCGGCGCCGACGTAGGCACCGGGCGCGTAGGGCAAAATTTCCTGCACGCCGTGGATCTGGCGCTCGTTGAAAAGTCCGCTCGTGATCGTGCTCGCGGCGCGCGGTGTGTCGAGCGGACCGCGCGCGTCGCCCATGATACCCGCCGTGGTGCGCGTCAACGGGTTCACCGATTGCTCGATCGGCACGCCGGTGACTTGGTAGGGCGAGAGCTCCACGGCCTCGTCAGCCGTGGTTTGTGCGCGCAGCGTCGCGGCCATGGCGACGCCGGCGATGAGTGCGGCGCACGTGATTCGATTCGGGAGTTTCATGTGGAAAAGCCCGGCCCGATCCGGCTCCTCCGAGAGGCGGGCGCCGCGCGCCCGAGGCGCTGCTGACGGCGCCTGCTGTTTCCTTCGTCGGCATGATCCGTTTCAGGTTCAAGGGTCGAGCAGCCGTTCGCGCCGCAATCTCAGCCCTCCGCGGAGGACACCCCTACAGGCAAGCTCAAGCAACGTAGCAACGGCTGAATTCGCAAGGAACTTTTTTGGCGGTGCGGTGTAAACCTGAGGCGCCGCATGGGAACCTTCACTCAGGTTTTCGGAGAAAATCATCGGTGGGACAATCCGGGTTGCGGCCTGAGCCGCGAGTCGCATTCGCCTGCGGAAATTTTCCGCGAAACCGCTCCGGAAGTTTTACTCCTCCTCCAGCAGAAAACTCTTCCCCGGGAGCGTGAAGCTGTTCTCATCGGCGCCCACTCAGGTCCGGCTTCGCAGACAAAAATCCAACCCACCAACCTGAGTAATGCTCAAATACCGACGTCTTACGGTTCTTTCCGCCGCCCTCCTGACCGGCGTTTTCCAGTCCTCGGCTTTCGCTTCAATCAACCTCGCCGTCACGCAGTTGACGTTGATCAACACGGACACCCAGAAGGCGATCCGCGCGCTCAGCTCGAGCGATACGATCTCGCTCACGAGTGACGGTGATGCGCTCAACGTGCGGGCCGATGTGAGCGGCAGCGTCGCGAGCGTCGTGTTTTTCCTGGATGGCAAAGCCGTCCGCACGGAAAACGCCGCCCCTTATGCACTCGCCGCCGACAACTCAGGCAAGTTCTACGCGTGGACGCCGCCGACGGGCACGCATACCCTGAAAGCCGTGCCGTATCCGGGGAAGAATGCCAGCGGCACCGCCGGCACGGCGAAACAGGTCTCCATCAAGGTCATCGCAGGCAGCACCTCGTCCTCGTCGACCACCTCGTCCAGCTCCAGTTCGAGTTCCAGTTCGTCGTCTGATTCGTCCAGCCTGTTGAGTTCGGTGGGCAATCTTCTCTTCGGCTCATCGGGGGTGTTGAACCTCGCCAACTACGGGCTCCTCGCGCTGAGCTACGACAAAAGCACGATGGAACTTCGCCTCGGGCCGTCCTTCGTGGACTTGAGCCCGAACGCAACCGACGACCGCCCCACGCTCTACCAGCCGTCATCGAAGTCTTACTCGGGCGGCTACATCCGTGTGAACCCGTATCAACTCGGTTCACCGTCAACCGATTCGGATTACTGGAGCGACAGCGGTCAGGTGGGATATGTGCCTGACTCGACCGCCAATCCCGGCCTCGACCGGATTCAAACCTTCGCCTACTACGATCACGTCTTTGCCATCAGCCCCCGCCTCGATTGGGCCAGCGGCACACCGAGCCCGGACCCGCAGACGACCGAATCTTCCTATAAAACGCTTTTCGGGGAGAAGCCGGAGTACCCGATCGCGATGGTGCGCAACTACGGCATGCAGCAAAACGAAGCGCTGGTGCTCTACCGCGACGGCAATCTCGGCGTCGCCGGCACGCAGACCAGCCGTATCAGCACGGAGCGCCCATTCCCCGGCCTCGTGTTTCCCGAGACGAAAGTGCCAACCGCGATGGCGATCACGACGGAGAACGAGTTCGCGCTCGTGACGATTTGGGACACCAGCGCGCACAAAGGCCAGCTCGCCGTCATCGCCCTCGAGGGCAAGTATCTGCCGTTCCATACCTGGCCTTACATGGCGATGCCGAACCAGGGCAGTTGGTCGGCTTTCAAGCTTCTCGGCTACATCGATCTGCCGATGAAAACGCCCACGTCGGTCTCCGCCGCCAGCAACGGCTGGTGGAGCGGCCCCTCCCAGACGGGCGGATGTGTGCTGAGCCAGATCGACCTTTCAAAAGACGGCTATCGCCAAAACGTTTACGATGGCGACTGGGCTGGGATGGTCGCAACCGGCGGCTACGCCATCGTCGCCTCGAAATACGAGGACAAGGTCTCGCTCATCGACCTCAAGCCGCTCTTCAGCTACATCCATAACAGCTACTTGAGTTCCGCCTCGAGCTACAAGGCCACGCTCGCCGCTCGCGGAACCGGTTCCAGCAACTTTCCCCAGGCATTCTCGGTGAAGTCATCGATCACACCGAAGGTCGTGTGGACCACCAGCATTGCGAAACCAAACGCCGTTCTCGCCGGCATGAGAATCGATCGCTGGACGAAGGACTATTACAAGGCCTACGTCGCGACCGAGGACGGGGACGTCAAAGTCATCGACACCACGCCGTTGATGCATCGCTACTCATGGGAAAAGCTCGGCAGCCTCCGGGTTGCGGGTTCGTTCCACGTCGGCCGCAACCCGGTCGGCATGTGCTTCGCCCGCCGTGGCGAAAGCAGCACGCTGCCGCTGCTCCCGAAGAACAGCGACGGCTCCCAGTCCAAGCCCGATCCGCTCAACAACCTTTTCTACATCGCCGTGCGCGGCGACCGCGAGGTCGTGGCCGCGGTGTCGTATTCGGGGTCCGGTGCTGTCTATCGCACCATCAAGGACAAGCGGATGGGCGATCCCGTTGCCGTCAGCACGGCCGTGCGCGGCCCCATCGTTTCCGTTGCCGATTTCCGCGGCAAAAAAATACTCAGCTTCCGCGTCGGCAAGATCACCGACTCCCGCAATGGAAAAACCTATGGCTGCGGCTCCGACGGGAAGGCCGCCTTTGAATTTGCCGGCCAGCTCTCGGTGCCCGGCTATCCATTTCTGGTCAACTCAAGCAACGTCAACTGATCGCAGGTTCGCACGCCTGCAAGCAGTTGCGCCGACCTAAACCCGCTCAACGCACTCCGGATCGGCTACGCCGGCGGCCCTTGGGGCCGCCGGCTTTTTTCTGCGCGCGAAATTTTCGGGCCGTAGGGAATTCCCTGATGTTTGTATCCGGCAACATGCTATGCAGCCGGTGGGCTGTCTTACCTGTTTTTGACTAGGTGAAAGCTTCACATGGGCCGATGAAATGATCTCATCGCGGCGCTTTCGGCAGACGCAGCGCCCAATTCAACACCACCTCCGAGTATGTTTGATGCACGCCCAGTCAGTTCCCTCCTTTTCGCCGCCCTGGCCGCTTTTTGCGGGCCAGCACGGGCTTTCTCGCAGTCATCGGCTACGCCGATCCCGGCCATCCCCACCCTCACCCTTATCAATGCCGCCACGCAGCAGGACCTTCGTCCGCTGACGGACGGCAGCGTCATCTCGCTCGTGACCGACGGCACGGCTCTCAATGTTCGCGCCGACGTACACGACTCCGTCGCATGCGTTGCCTTCTACTTCGATGGCAAGGCGGTGCGCACGGAAAACTCCGCGCCGTATGCCTTCGCCGCCGACACCAATGGCGTTTACAGCAAGTGGCGCCCGCCGGTCGGCACTCACACGCTGCGCGCGATCCCCTACTCGAAGCGCAACCAAAGCGGCGTCACAGGGGTTGCCGTCGAGGTCACCGTCAATGTGATCGACACCGCCGCCGTCGCCGCACCTGCGCCCGTCGTTACAACCGCGGCGGTCATCCCCGCGGCGCCCGACGTGCCGCTTCTGCAGCAGTCCGTCTACAAACCCGACGGTTCGCTCAATCTCCCGCTCTACGGCCTGCTTGCGCTGAGCTACGACAAGGCGACGATGGAATACCGCCTCGGTCCGGCGTTCGACGACTTGCATTTGCTCGCGGCTGACACGCGCCCCGCGCTGTTTCAACCGGCGTCCAAGCCCTACAAATCCGGCTACATCCGCGTGAACCCGTATGAACTTGGTGACACGCCGGCCACGGACAGCGACTACTGGAGCGACAGCGGCCAGGTCGGCTACGTGCCCGATGTCGAGACGGATCCCGGGCTCGATCGCATCCAGACCTACGCTTACTACGATCACGTGTTTGCGACGAGCCCGCGCCTCGACTGGCCGAGCGGCACGCCGCATCCCGATCCGCAAACTTCCGCCGATTGTTACGCGGCCGAGTTCGGGGAACTTCCGAAATATCCGGTGGCGATGGCGCGCAACTACGGCATGCAGCAAAACGAAGCGCTCGTGCTCTATCGCGACGGTTACCTCGGGGTCGCCGGCACGCAGACCAGCCGCACCAGCAGCGAGCGTCCCTATCCCGGCCTCGTTTTCCCCGCCAACAAAGTGCCGACGGCGATCGCCGTGACGACGGCCAACGAGTTTGCGCTCGTGACGGTCTGGGACACCGACACGCATACGGGCCAGCTCGCCGTGATCGCGTTGGAAGGGAAATTCCTCGCCTTCCACACCTGGCCCTATGTCGCCATGCCCAACCAGGGAAGCTGGTCCGGGTTCAAGCTCCTCGGCTACATCGACCTCCCGATGCGCATGCCCACCGCGGTCGCCGCCGCGAGCAACGGCTGGTGGAGCGGCCCGTCGCAGACGGGCGGCCGGGTGTTGAGCCAGATCGATCTGTCGAATGACGCCCAGCGCAAGCTCGTTTACAGCGGCGACTGGTCCGCCGTGGTCGCCAAGGGCGGCTACGCGATCGTCGCCTCCAAATACGACAACACCGTCGCCGTCGTCGACCTCTCCCCGCTGTTCTCCTACATTCGCGAGAGCTACCTCAGCTCGGCGGCCAGTTTCAACCAAACCATGGCCGCGCGCGGCTGGGAACCCGCGGATTTCCCGCAGGCCTTCTCCATCCGCCCGTCGATCACGCCCAAGATCGTCTGGCAGGCCGCGATCGAAAAACCCACCGCTGTTCTCGCCGGCTTGCAGATGGATCGCTGGACGAAGGACTACTTCAAGGCCTACGTCGCCGCCGAGGACGGCACGATCAGCATCATCGACACCTCGCCGTTGATGAAGCGCTACAGTTACGAAAAGCTCGGCAGCCTTCGCATCGCCGGCTCGTTCAACGTCGGCAAGAATCCCGTGAGCATGTGCTTCGCACGCCGCGGGGAACCGGATGACCTTCCGCTCCTGCCCTACGCCACCGATGGCTCGCAATACAAGCCCGACCCGCTGAACAACCTCTTCTACGTGGCCGTTCGCGGCGACCGCAAGGTCGTGGCCGCAGTCACCTTCGGCGGCGAAGGCGCCGTTTATCGCACCATTGAAGACCAGCGGATGGGCGATCCAGTCGCGGTCAGCACCGCCGTCCGCGGACCGATTCTCTCGGTCGCCGACTTTCGCGGAAAGAAGATCGTCAGCTTCCGCATCGGCAACATCACGGATGCCCGCAACGGCAAGACTTACGGCTGCGGCGCGGATGGCACGGCGCCGTTTGAGTTCGCCGGCGAGCTGCCCTTCTACGGCTACCCTTTCCTCATCAACTCGACCAACGTCAACTGACCGCGTCACGCGTTCAGCCATGGCGTGAGGCTACACGCTGGGTCCAAATCAGCACCGGCGGCTCCGCAAGGAGCCGCCGGTTTGCTTTTCTCACCGCGCAAAAACAAGAGCCGCCCCTTGCGGGGCGGCTCGAGTGACCTAACACCAAGCAAACCGTAAGAACTACAAACATCACTGTCCCCATGGACAGTGCTGACTACACGGAGGTAGACGGAGCGTATGACAAAACGCTCAAAAAAAACTGAAAGATTTCAGCGAGTCGTTCGGAGGCAGATGGTTGCAACCCGACCACGCGGGAGTCATGCCCATGAAATTTTGAGCTTTTTCGGCGCACCAGTGATGCGCGCCGGCTAGTCCCGAGCCACAGGCAGCGATTCACGCTTGGGCTGCGCGGACGGACTTCCCGATTCGATCGGAACGGCTTTCAGCGGGTAGCGAAACAACCGGCCCTCGTAATTTCTAAAAATCACT
>DASZPP010000284.1:0-4499 GCA_035549975.1 Opitutus sp. | reverse complement strand
GCCGGCCACGGCGGTGCGCCGGCGACGCCGCCGTCCGCGGGGTGCCGACCATAAACCGGCCGGCGCCGTTCGCGCGGCGCCGGCCGCCTCAACACACCTGCATCACTTTCCGGCTCAGGCCGGGGTCAATTGCGGGACCGGTGCCGCCCGGCCAAAACTGTTCTTCGCCTCCTCGACCGACTCGTAGAAGGTCCAGCTGCGCGTGTCCTCGAAGCTCTTGCACTCGGTGGCGATCTGCGGGTTGCCCACGAGGACAAATTGCAGGCCGAGTTCGCGGCACAACTGCATCGCCTGCAGGAGCAGCTTGATGATGCCCATGTGCAGCGTCTTGAGGTGATGCACGTCGATGATCGTCTTCTGCAGCCCGGCGTCCACCGCCTCGGCGACCTTGTTTTTCATATACAAGGCGGCCTCGGCCAGCACGGCGCCCGAGCAATTTTCGGGCAACCGCATGACGAGCGTGTCCTGCTCGATCGAGAAATAGCGCTGCGAGGTGTCGAGGTTCATGGCCTTGGCCATTTTCGCCTCGAGCTCGGTCATGTCGATGGGTTTGGTCACGATCGCGGTGAAGCCCATGTTCTGCGCGGTCTGCTGCTGCGTGGTCTCGGTCTTCACCGTCAGCGCGAAGATCGGCGTGTATTTCGTTTTCAGGTTCGCCCGCAGGAGCCGGAACAGCGCGAAACCCGCATCCTCGGGCAGCGAGAGACTGGTGATGATCAGGTCCGGCGGCGTGCGGGAGCAAAAATCGATCGCCTCGCCCTGCGTGCTCAAGCCGTGGATTTTCCAGGGCGTGTGCTTCAGCCCGTCCTGCACCTGCTGCACGATCGCGGGCTTGTCCTCGATCACGAGGATGTCCGCCGCATCGAGGATCGATTTCGCCTTCGCCGGCGCGTCGGTCAGCGGCTTCAGGTCGATGATGCGGCCCGCCTTTTCGATCAGCGTGTCCTCCTTGAACGGTTTCACGAGGTAATCGCGCACGCCGATTTTCGCGATCTTGAGGACATTGTCGCGGCCGCCCTCCGCGGTGAGCATCATCACCGGGATGCCTTTCAACTGCGGGTCGGTCTTGAGCTTGGTGAGCATCTCGACGCCGTCCATCACCGGCATGGTGATGTCGAGCAGCACGAGGTCCGGCTGCTCGCGGGCCGCGACGGCCAGGCCCTCGACCCCGTTGCCGGCCTCGAGGATCTCGCAGTCGTAGGACTTGAACGCCTTCCGCACGATGACGCGGACGGTCTTGGAATCGTCAACGGTGAGAATCTTGTAACGCATGGGGGGCTCCGCAGGTCATTCGCCGGCTTTGATGAGGATGTCCGCGATCAATCGGTGGCCGGTGCACTCGAATTTAAACACGTAACTGGTCGTGGAGCTGATCGGCTCGACCGAGAAATTCGTCCCGCGCAGGATCGACGGGATCGTGAGACGGCAGGGATAGCCGGCATCGCACAGGCTGTTTTTGAAACTCCCCACCGTCATGTTGGTGATTTCGCCGATCGCGTCGTTGACGACCTCGTCGCCCGCCGCGTCGACCTCCGCCTCGGCCATCCCGAGCAGTTGCGCCGCGCAAAGGCGCGCGAAGCCCGTATCGAAATAAAGGTAGATCAGGCCATTCAGCTCACCGATGAATCCGACCGTGCCCACCACACACTGTCCGGCCTGAAGGCTCGCGCCGGAAAAGGGCGATTTCGTTTCGGCCATCAGCGTGCAGGTTCGGCCCAGCATGGTTTTGAAGACATCACCAACGGCACGGCTGATGTTTTCGCGGATGATGGATTCCGTGATTTCTTGGATAGTCGACATGGACTCGATTTGCGTGGGGGGCTCCCAAGGTGATCGGCTCTGCGCCGCCGGTGGTTTAGGCCTGTTTTTGGGAAACGCGCTCCGGCGCGTCCGCGGACGCCATTCCGTCCCGGTGCGGGCGCGTGCACGGCAGGAGCAACTCGGCCTCGATGCCGGGAGCGCCCGCGCGATTGCGCAGGCGGCACGAGCCGCCGTGCTCGACCACGAGCGCCGACACCATCGCCAGGCCCAGGCCCATGCCGGGAACCTCGCCGGTGCAGCGCGGCTCCCATTGATAGTAGGGCTCCCATGCGTGTTCGAGCGCCTCGGCCGGCAGGTGAACGCCATCGTCGCGGACAGTGAGGCGCCATCGCTCCGGCGCCGCCGCAATCTCGATGCGAACCTCCGGAGTTGCCCGCGGGTGGAATTTCCGCGCGTTGTCGAGCAACGCCTCCAGGCACAGGTTCAACGCCGCGGCGGGCATCGTCACGAACGTCCCCTCCATCGACCCGTCAGCCGCGACCGTGCATGCCTTGATTCCCATGCGTGCCGCCGCCGCCCGTGCCATCGCCGCCGCTTCGCCGGCGGAACACGGCATCGGCGGAGCCGAACGCTTCGCGGCGCTGAGAAAGGAAAGAATGTCGTCGATGCTTTCATGCAGCCGCTCCGCGCTCTCGCGCGCCATCGCGGCGAGTTCCCGGATCTCGTTCGGCGCGGTTTCGAGTTCGGCCGACAGCAGGTCGATCGCGCCCAGCAACCCGTGCAAGGGCGTGCGCAACTTGTGTGAGATCGCGCCGTGAAAGGTCCACAGGTCGCGCTCCAGCGCGTGTTCGCGCGTGACGTCGCGCAGCCGAAACCACCGCTCCACCGGCGCGTGCGGTTCGAGCACCTCGAGTCGGAGCCATCGCGCCGGCCGGCCTCCGGATTCGCTGCTGACGAGCAATCGCGGTTTTCGCTCCTCCTCCCACACGCCGTCGTGCCACGCCTCCGGCGTCTCACAGCGGTAGTACCGCGCGGCGAGCGCCACGAAATCCGGCGCCGTGCCGCCCGCGTCGGGAATGCCGCCGAGCAGCCGCCACGCCGCCTGGTTGGCCTGCGCCACGGTCCCGTCGCTTCGCAACAGCAGATAGCCGTCGGTGGCCAGCGCGATCACGCGCTCGGTGCGCTGGCGCTGTTCCTGCAGGCGGCGGAAACGATTCAACCGGACGATGACGCGCACGCGCATCCGCAGTTCGTCATGATCGAACGGCTTGCCCAAAAAATCGTCCGCGCCCGCCGCGAAGCCGCGCAACCGCGCTTCGCGATCGTTCAATCCGGTGAGCAGCACCACCGGCACTTCGGCGAGGCGCTTGTCCGCGCGCAATTCGCGGCACGCCGCCACGCCGTCGACTCCCGGCATCTGCACGTCCATGAGCATGAGATCGGGCGCCTGGCGCCGGGCGGCGTCGAGCGCCTCGCTTCCATTCCTGGCCAGGACCAAGTCGTAATCCTGCCCGCCGAGGACGGTGGCCGTCATTGTAAGAAACGACGGCTCATCGTCAGCGATGATGATCCGGGGAAGCATGAAGAGACGGCCAGGTGTAGCGGCGGACGCCGCCGCCCGCCTCTTCTCTCCATCGACCGGATGAGCCGCGGGCTTTAGCCCGCGCCAGCATGCGTTTAGAACTCGCCGGTCGCGAGACCTCCGACGAGGCACTCACCCATGGCGCGATATTCGTGCAGCTTGTTGCGCAAAGTGCGCACGCTGATTCCCAGCGCCGCCGCGACCTGCGTGCGGTTGCCATCGAAACGCTTTAGCGCCGCCGCGATCGCGTCCTTCTCCAGTTCCGAAATCGGCCGGATCAGTTCCGGCGCGGCGGGGGCAAACAGTGGTTCAGCCACGCCGGCGGGCTCGATCTCCTCCATGCCGGCAGGATCCAGCGGCAGCGCGAGCGCGCCGGCGGAAATCGGCCGGCCCGCCTCCGAGAGAATCACGGCGCGCTCGATGACGTTGTGCAGTTCGCGCACATTGCCGGGCCATTCGTAAGCTTGCATGGCCCGCGCCGCGACGTCGGAGAAACCGGTGATCTTGACGCCGTGCTTGCGGGCAAACCGGCGGAGGAAATGCGCCGCGAGCAGCGGGATGTCTTCCAGCCGGTCGCGCAACGCCGGGACGTGCACCGGAAAAACATTCAGCCGGTAGAACAAGTCCTGGCGGAACGCGCCTTTCTCGACATGCTGGCGCATGTCGCGGTTCGACGTCGCGAGGATGCGCACGTTGACCTTGATCGTGCGGTTGCCGCCCACGCGCTCAAACTCGCGCTCCTGCAGCACGCGCAGGAGCTTCGGCTGAAGGTTGGAGGGAATTTCGCTGACCTCGTCGAGCAGCAGCGTGCCTTGATGCGCCAGCTCGAAGCGGCCCTCGCGGCGGCCGGTCGCGCCGGTGTAGGCGCCGCGCTCGTGGCCAAAAAATTCGCTCTCGATCAACGTCTCCGAGATGGCGGCGCAGTTGACCTTGATGACCGGGTTGTCGCGCCGCGCGCTGCGGCGGTAGAGTTCGCGGGCGATCATTTCCTTGCCGGTGCCGCTTTCGCCGAGGATCAGCACCGTGGCGTCGGTCGGCGCCACGCGGTCGATCAACTGCCGCAGCCGCTGGATGGCCGGGCTGCGGCCGACCATCGCTCCGTCCTCGTCGCCGGCGTCGCTGAGGTGGCGGTTGACGGAGAGCAATTGCCGGTGCG
>DASZPP010000283.1:0-2494 GCA_035549975.1 Opitutus sp. | reverse complement strand
GGACATGCTGCTTATCGAATCGCTCGGGCGCGACGTGCGCCAGTCCGTCCGCACCCTGGCGCGGGAGAAGAACTTTTCACTGACGGTGCTGCTGATCTTCGCGCTCTGCCTCGCGGCGAACGTCGCGATCTTCGCCGTGGTGAACAGCGTGCTGCTGAAGCCGCTGCCGTTTCACGATCCGCACCAGATCGTGCTCGTGTCGAATTCCTACCCGAAGGCGGGCGTGGAGCGTGCGGGAGCGTCGATCCCGCACTACATCGAACGCCAGGAGCAGATGAAGGACGCGTTTGCCGAAGTCGCGGCGACGCGCGACTGGGGCGCGACGATCGGCGACGCGGGGTCGCCGGAGCGGGTCGAGGCGGCGTATGTGACGCCGTCGTTTTTCCGGATGCTCGGTGCGAATCCCGCGCTGGGGCGGACGTTCACGGAGGCGGAGGCGGTTTACGGAAAGAACCAGGTCGTGGTCATCAGCGACGCCATCTGGCGGCAGCGCTACGGCGCGGACCCGAACGTGGTCGGCAAGACGCTGCGGATCGATACGGCGCCGTGCACGATCGTGGGCGTGATGCCGGCGGATTTCCGTTTTCTCGGGCACAACCCGAAGATCTGGTCGCCGCTCTGCTTCTCGGAGGACGACGAGAAACCGCAGCAACGGCATGCGAACAACATGGAGATGTTCGCGCGGCTGAAGCCGGGGGTGACGATCGCGCGGGCGCAGCTGGAGCTCGATGCGCTGAACACGCGGATGCTGAAGACCGACCCGTATGCGAAGCTCGTCACGGATGCGGGGTTTCACACGGTGATCCGCGACCTCGGCGACGACTCTGTGGCGCAATTGCGGCCGGTGCTGCTGCTGTTGCAGGCGGGCGTGCTGTTCCTGCTGCTGATCGGGGCGGTGAACCTGGCGAATCTGCTGCTCGTGCGCGCGACGGGGCGGGCGAAGGAGTTTTGCATCCGGCAGGCGCTCGGCGCGGGGCGCGGCCAGCTCGCGCGGTCGCTGTTGACGGAGACGCTCGTGCTGGCGGTGGCCGGCGGCGTGCTCGGGCTCGGGCTGGGGGCGGCGGCGTTGCAAGGCATCCTTGTGCTCGCGGCGCACCAGCTGCCGGTGCACGTCGCGGCGGCGCTCGACTGGCGGGTGTGCGCGGCGGCGCTCGGCGCGAGCGTGCTGCTGGGCGGGGCGCTCGCGGTGCCGGTGGTCTGGCACACGTTGCACGGCAACCTGACGGCGGCGCTGTCGGTCGAGTCGCGCGGCGGCACGACGACGCGCGCGGTGCACCGGTTGCGGCATGGGTTGATCGTGGCGCAGATCGCGCTCGCGCTCGTGCTGCTGGCGGGCACGGGGCTGCTCGGCCTGAGCTTTTCGAAACTGATGGCCGTGAAGCCGGGTTTCCAGACGGAGAACGTGCTGACGGGCGCGATTGCGCTGCCGTGGTCGCATTACAAGGAGGACAAGGACCGGCTGGCGTTCGTCGAGCGGCTGACGCAGGACCTGTCGGTGTTGCCCGGCGTGAAGTCGGTGGGCGTGAGCACCGGCGCGCCGTTCACCGGCGGGGCGAACGACAACGCGACGTGGATCGAAGGGCAGACGCTGGCGCCCGGCGAATCGCTGCAGGCGCATTTCATGTCGGGCGTGGCGGGCGGGTATTTTCAGGCGCTGGGCGTGCCGCTGCTCGAAGGGCGTTACCTCGACGAAGGGGACTCGCGGTCGAAGACGCTGGTGTGCGTGATCGACGAGGATGTGGCGAAACGTTACTGGCCGAAAGGCGATGCGATCGGGCACCGCCTGTCGCACGAGCCGCCGGGGAAGGACACGAAGTGGTTCACGATCGTGGGGATCGTCGGCGCGGTGAAGCAGAACGACCTGGCGGACCAGAAGAAGCAGGGTGCGATCTATTTCCCCTTCGGGACTTACACGGGCCTGTGGTTCGTCGTGACGGTGCGGACGACGCAGTCGCCCGAGCTGGCCGGGCCGGCGCTGCGCGCGGCGGTGCTGCGGATCGACCCGGAGCTGCCGCTGGATGACTTGAAGACGATGAAGGCGCGCGTGGAGGACAGCGTGGCGGGCCGGCGCGTGCCGCTGCTGCTGGCGGGAATCTTTGCCGCGGTGGCGCTGGTGCTGGCGGCGGTGGGAATCTACGGCGTGCTGGCTTATGCGGTGGCGCAGCGGCAGCGCGAGATCGGCGTGCGGATGGCGCTGGGCGCGCTGCCGGAGCAGATCCTGCGGCAGTTTCTCGGGCTCGGCGGCAGGCTGCTCGCGATCGGGCTGCCGCTGGGATTGATCGGGGCGTGGTTGGCCGGCCAGGCGATGAGCGGGTTGCTGTTTGGCGTGAAGCCGACGAACCCGGCCGTGCTCGGCGCCGCGGCCGCGGCGATCGCGCTGGTGGCGATGCTCGCGTGCCTGTTGCCCTCGCGGCGGGCGGCGCTGGTGACGCCGGTCGAGGCGCTGCGGTCGAACTAGGCGTGTGACGCACTTTTCCAGGGTAGCGGGGGGCGG
>DASZPP010000282.1:0-7124 GCA_035549975.1 Opitutus sp. | reverse complement strand
CTGGCACTTTGGATCGAAAGCGGCGGAGGACTGCCGCGCTCCCAAAAGCCTCATCGCTCACGTTTGATTGCGGCCAAAGGCCGCGGCAGGATGCACGCGGACCAAACGCTCGGCGTCTCCCCAAACCATTTCACCGCACCGGCGCCACACGCGGCGCTCCGCCGGCCGCGAACGGAAACGCGACCCGCCAGCCTGCGACCGCCACGGCCACGCCGTCGTCCGTTTGCGCGAGCTTCGCGTCGTCCGCGGTCACGGGCCTGGCGCCGGCTTCGTCGACGAAGAGCACATGGAGAAAATAATCCCGCGCCCGCGGCTGTCCCGGCGAAACCTCCAGCCGCCACGCGCCCGGTTCCGTGCCGGGGCGCGGCCGGCCGCCCGGCGCCCACGGATGATTCGCGCCGTCCACCCACGCCTCGTGGCCCGGACCGCCGATCACCGCGAACTTTGCGTCCGCCGGCAGAAGCGTGAGGCACGAGAGCCGGCCGCCGCGATTCTCCGCGACCATCAGGTTTCCGTGCAGCGCCGGTTCGTTGACCGTGTGCAACAGGAAACGCTTCGCGAATTCCGGCTTCGCGCTCTCGACGCGGTCGAAAACCACGACGACCGGATGGGCCCGCGACGCGCCGCGCAAGTAAACGATCGCGCGTTGGGCCAGCCGGACGCGCGCCGGATCGTAGGCCTTCGTCGCATCGCCGGCCATCGCGGTGTAGCCGGGCGCGTCCTGATAGTAAGTGACGCCATCGAGATGATCCGCGCCGCCCGGCAACAAGTCCTCCAGCCGGGACGGTTCCACGGATCGAAACGGCTGCCCGCCGTCGTTGGTCACGGGCCGGCTGTAATTGGTAAACTTCTGCGCCGGGTCGTAGACGAGGATCGCGTTGTGCGCGACCGTGCGGGTGAAATAATTCAGCCAGTGCGGCCCGCCGTAGCCGCCCGGTTGGGCGCCGCGCTCGTCGTAGAGCCCGGAGTCGATCGCCAGCCCGCCGCGATAGTGAATCGTGAACGAGTTCTCGTCGCGGTGGTGGTGATTTTCCGAGTAGAACGGCACCGAGCGGAATTGCAGCAGCGTCGTCTCCGCGTCCCAGCGATCGCGCGCGAGCACGACGCCGGCATGGCCGAACCAGAGACTCAATGGCAGCGCCGCACGCCGGTCATCCGGCGCGAGCGGCTGCACGTGGCTGTCGCCATAGAGGATTTCGAACAACCGGTCCTCCCGCTTCGGCAGCAGCCAGCGCGCGTGGCGGTCCTTGAAAACGCCCTCCGCCGCGACGAGCTGCGCGTGCAGCGAGCCGAAGTCGCCGGTGGCCGAGTAGGCGTCGCCCGTGTTCGGGTAATAGCCGTCGCCCTGCCGGCCGTAGATCCAGAACAGCGGCAGCTTCGCTTCCCACGGAAAATACGCGCACTCGTTCGTCGCGCTCGACCAGATGCAATGGATGTCGCCCGTCAGGTAGCCAGCGCTGTAGCACCAGCCCATGTGATAGCCGCCTTCGTTCGCGATCCATGCCTGCGCCGGCCAGTAGCCGTCGACCCAGTTGTGTCGGACGACGAGCAGCCGCTCGCGCAGCTCCGGCCGCTCCGTCACGATCGCGAGCAGTCCCGCCGCGAGGGCGAAATTGCCAAAGCGCGAGTGACCGCTCACGTAATTCACATCGCGGGTCGCAAACCGCCAGCCCCTGTCCAGGTGCGCGATGATCGCCGCCCGCATCTGCTCGCGTTCGGGCTCGGACCAGCGGTCGTAGAGCCAGTCGTAGGCGACCGCCAGGCATTGCAGCCGGCCGCGCAACTCGTCGTCGGACTTCGCCGGCGGCACCGCCACCAGGGCTTGCATCCACCGGCGTGTCCACTGGACGTATTTTTCCTCGCCCGTCACCGCCGCCACGAATGCGACGCCCCGCGCCAGTTCCCAGTTTTTCAGGAAGGAGCCACCGGCGAATTGTTGCGGCGGTTGCGACACCACCTTGCGCTCGAGCACCGCGCGCAGATCCTTCCAGTCGGAACGAAAGTCTCCCGCGATCCGCGCCCGGATCGCCGGGAGATCGGTGTCGCGGAAATACAGCCGCGGATGACCGGCATAGACGGCGAAATCCGTGGCGGTGCGAAACAGCGGCGACGGCACCGCCGGGTCGCCGATCCGGTAATCCGCCCGCGCGACGCCCAGCGCGGTGCAGGCCACGAGCGCCGCGCCCGCGGCCATCCTTGCAAGGTCGAATCGATTCATCGCGCCGCCAGCGGTTTTTCGGATTTCTTCGCCGGGACGATGAGCTCCAACCGCTCGCGCAGCTTCGCGACCAGCGCCGCCTCCGCCGATTCATGCACCAGGTCTTTGGTTTCCGCCGGATCGTTGGTCTCGTCGAAAAGCACCTCCGCGGTTTGCCGGCCCTCCACCAGCCATTCCGTGTAGCGCCAGCGATCGGTCCTCACCGAGTAGCCGTCGATGTTGCCGCGCTCGAGCTGGCTGAACGCCGCATCCTTCAGCGTCGCCTCAGGATTCTCGAGCATCGGGCGCAGGTCCGTCCCGTCGAGATAGCCGGGCGCGGCCAGGCCGCAAAGCGCCGCGAGCGTCGGATAAATATCCACCATTTCGACGAGCCCGCCGGCGGTTTTTCCGGCGTTCAGCCCGTTCGGCAGCGCGATGATCAACGGCACGCGCGTGCTCCGCTCGAAGAGCGAGTATTTCTGCCAGAGCCCGTGATCGCCGAGGTGATAACCGTGGTCGCTCGTGAAAACGATGATCGTGTTTTTCGCGAGCCCCAGCCGGTCGAGCGCATCGACCACCCGGCCGACCTGCGCGTCGACGAACGAGGTCGCGGCATGATAGGCCTGGATCGCATCGCGCCGGAGATCGTCGGTCGTCTCGTCCTGGCCCTTGCGCGAGCTGATATACGCCAGCGCCGGCGTGCGGGTCTTGTCGTCCGCGCTCAGCTTCGGCAGCTCGATCTGCGAGGTCGGATAAAGCCCGAACCATTTCTTCGGCGCCACATACGGCGTGTGCGGCCGGTAAAAGCCGACCCCGAGGAAAAACCGCCGGTGCTCGCGCTGGAATTTCTCCAGCAGCTCGATCGCGTCCGTCGCCCCGATCCCGTCGGTCTGCTCCGTGTCCTCGCCGTCGGCGGCGAGCCAGCTCAGCGTGTCGCCGAACTTTCCCGGGTGCATCTTCGTGATGAGGTTTTCCTCGTCGCAGTCCCGGCCGCGCGGGTTGATCGTCTGCGTCCACGACAACGGATCGTCCAGCCCGCCCGTCCCGATCTGGCTCGGAACCCCGTAGTGATACATCTTGCCCACGCGCGCCGAGAACGCCCCGTCGTTCTTGAACAACTGCGGCAGCGTGACCGTCGCCGGAATGAACTGCCGGAAATGCGGCGACACCGGCTCCTTCGCCGTCGGGAGGAGCAAAACGCCCGTGACGTTCGGCCGCCGGCCGGTGAGGAACGACGCGCGGCTCGGCGAACACAGCGGATACTGGCAGTAGGCGTGCGCGAAACGCACGCCCCGGGCCGCGAGCCGGTCGATGTTCGGCGTCCGCATCTCCTTCGCGCCGTAGCAGCCGAGGTCGCAGTTCAAATCGTCCGAGACGATGAACAGCACGTTGAACTTCGGCGGCGGCGGCGCCGCCGCCACGACCAGGGCGCTTGCGAAAAAAAACAGGGCGGAAATCGCGGCTTTTCGTTTCATCCTCATTCCACCAGATCGGTGCTCAAATATTTCAACCCGGAGTCGCAGATGATCACCGCCACCGTTTGCCCGCGGCAGCGCGTGCGCAGCAGCTCCAGCGCCGCAGCCACGTTCGCGCCGGACGAGAAGCCGCAAAAAATCCCCTCCTCCTTCGCCAGCCGGCGCGCCGTCGCCGCTGCGTCCCCGTCGGCGACCTGCAGGTAGCCGTCGACGTGCCGTGGGTTCAGCAACGGCAACGGCGCCATCACGTAGCCGCCGCCCTGGATCCGGTGCCCCGGCCGTGTCGCTTGCTGCCCGGCCAGCACCGCGGCGCCGGCGGGCTCGACGACGAAGCAACGGACCGCCGGATTGTGCTCCTTCAACGCCGCCGCGCAGCCGGCGAACGTGCCGCCCGTCCCGACGAAATCGCAGAACGCGTCGATTGCCCCGCCCGTCTGCCGCACCAGCTCCGGGCCGGTGTGCAGGTAATGGGCGCGGAAATTGCCGCGCGCGTTAAACTGGTCCGCACGAAACGCCCCCCGCTCGCGCACAATCCGCTGCGCCGCCTCCTCGACGCGCTGGAGATCCGCCCCGGACACGCGGCCCGGTTGCGAATCGGGACACTGGTCGACCAGCACGACCTCCGCGCCGAGCGCCGCCATCATGCGGGCGCGCTCGGGTGAATTGCCCTTCGAGATCACCGCCACGAAGCGATATCCCTTCACGCTGCAGACGATCGCCAGTCCGGTCCCGGTGTTGCCGCTGGTCAGCTCGACGACGGTCTGGCCCGGTTTCAGGGAGCCATCCGCCTCGGCGTCCTCGATGATCTGCCGCGCGATCCGGTCCTTCTTCGAGGAGCCGGGGTTCAAGTATTCGAGCTTCGCCACGATGCGCCCGTCGAGGCCGCGCGTGATCCGCGCCAGCTCGACCAGCGGCGTTTCGCCGATCGCCCCGACGACGGAAGGAAAAAGTTTTTCAGCGCGCGGCGTCGTCATGGGCCACCTCCGCCATCGTCGAAATCAGCTCGCGGCCAAGCTGCAGGTTGTCCTCGGGCGTCGCCACCCGGCCCAGTTTCTTGCTCGTCACGATCCGTCGCTCCATCGTCACGATCGGCACGCGGGCCTCGAGCCAGAGCGAGGCGGTGGTGTTGCGCGGGCCGGTGGTGACCAGCGAGACCTTCGGCCGCGACGGGTCGAAGAGCGTCTTCGCCGCCAGCGTCGCATACAGCCGGTCGAGCCGGCCCTGCTCCGGCTGCGCGTCGATCATCGACTCGAAATACTCGTTCCCCTCGTCCGTGTGCAGGTTCACCATGATCGCGATCGGGTGCCGCGCGTGGACCGACAGGATCTTCGTCTTCACATACCAGATCTCGGGCGTCTTCTCGAGCCACTGCTTGTCGCGGAGGTCGACGACGTCCCAGCCGCGGTTGGTGTCGTAGCCGTTGACGTTGAACCGGCAGTCGCCGCGCACGACGCCGTCGGGATTCATCATCGGCATCAATTTGAAGATCGTGTTCGCGCGGAGCTTTTGCGCGAGCGGGTCGTCGGAAACCAGGAAGCGCAGCGCGCCTTCCATGATGAACGACGTGCCCGTCTCCCACGGGTGCTGGCGCGCCATGAGCCAGACGAGTTTCTTGTCCGCGTCGGGTTTCGATGGATCGGTGATCGTCACGAGGTGCAGGTCGCGGCCAAGCGCGCTTTTTCCGATCACCTCGACAAACGCGTCGGGCGAGCGGGCGACCTCGTCGAGCAATTGCAGCAGCCGCGCCCGCGTGTAGGGCGCGACGTGCGCGACCCAGATGATGTTGTGGTGCGGATGCAGCGTGATGGTGGCCTCGCCCTTCTCCTTGTCCCAATCGATTCCGTCCACGTGCTGCCAGTGGACATTGTCCTCGCTGAACCACGGCCGGTAGCTCGCGCCGACCGGCGGCCGGGTCGAGGGCACGTCGTTGTATTCGCCGAGGAAATCGGTGAAGTGCAGCGTCAGCGTGCGGCCGGCGACGTTCTCCATCCGGAAGTAATACCACGTCGCCTGCCGGTTCCGCCCGCGCGCGTCCTGCTGGCCGACGACGTGCAGCCGGAATTCGTTTTCTCCGAGCTTGTCGATCTGCCCGATCGAGCCGCTCTCGAAGGCCCAGTTGAAATGAACGGGGGCTCGCTCCGGCGTATCGGCCGCGGCGCCGGAGGCGCGCAGCAGCAGGAATGCGAGCATGCCAAGCATGATGGGGGACCGCATCCCAAAATCGTTCCGGACCCGGCGGGATTTGCGAACGGCAAAATCGTGACGCCGAATCATGCGAAACGTGAGCATCCGCCGGCGTGGCGGCAGGCCACCGTGCCGGCCGGTTTTCGAGCGCCGAACCTGGGCAGGCCCGGCGGCCTGCCGCTACTCGGCCGCGGGAAAATATCAGGCCTCCGGCGTCATCTCGTCCGCCACGCGCAGGATGAAGCCCGGCACCCACTCCTGCTTCTGGTGATCCATCACCATCCGCCGCTGCTCCGCCGGGCCCGCCCAGCCGGTGAACGCGTGCACGATGTTGCCGTCCGCCGTGATGTTGCCGCGCACGAACTGCCACGCCCGCGCCACCGCGTCGCCATAATCCTCCCTCAACCAGCCGCGTCGCGCCGCCTCGTGCACGCCGGTCGCGAACATCGCGGTGCCCGTCGTCTCGAGCGGCGTCGTCGGATCGTCGAGCAGGACGTGGAACCCGCCGCCCGGATCCTGCCGGCGGCGAACGCCCGCGGCCAGTCGCCCCAGGTCCCGCAGGAACGCCGGCCGGCGCGGGTCGTTTTCGGGCAGATAACGCAGGACGCTCGTCATCGCCCACAGCAGCCAGCCGCTCGCGCGCGTCCAATACGTTTGGCCGAGCGCGCCGTTTCGCCAGATGGTCCGGGCCAGTCCGGTCTCCGCGACCAGGAACGTGTCCGTGTAGCGCCGGAGCTGGTCGGCGGCGAGATCGTGAAACGCCGCGCGGCCCGCCGGGTCCAGTTCCGCCGCGAGCATCAGCGGCGTGACGATGAAGTAGCACGCGTCGGGAATCGCGAACGCCGAGGAATCGTCGTGATCGATCAACCCGATCGGGTTGCGATGCGCGTGCCCGGCGATCACGCCGGCGAGCTCGACGCAAACGCGCTTCGCCCGCGCGTCGCCGAACTGCACCGCCATTTCGTAGCAGGGCATGGCGAGCCCGTAGTGTCCCGCATAGGTGGTGATCGGCACGCCGGCGACGCGGTAGAGGCGCGACTTCGGCCCCTGGTAGCGGCTCACGGTCTCCTGCGCGGCCTGATGCGCGAGCCACGCCTCCGCATAGTCCCGCGCATCGCACGCCCCGCGTTTCGACCAGCGCAGCAAACCCTGCAGCAAGGTCGTGCCGAACCAGTCGGTGTTCAACGATTCGGGCGGCCGCGCCAGGGTCGCCGCGAGGATCGCGCCCACGCCCGGCGGCGCGCCCGCCGGCAGCCTGATGCGCGGCG
>DASZPP010000281.1:0-12410 GCA_035549975.1 Opitutus sp. | reverse complement strand
GTTTTTCTAAACCCGGCCGGCACGGCGGCCGGCCGCTACGTGCTGAACCCTTGTCCCGGACGGTTTCATGGATTGGTCTCTTTCGTTGCGACGATCTGCGGCCGCTTTCGTGCGCCGAAACGAAGGTTCTGTTCGGTGTCGAGCACCAGCCGGTCGCCGTCGAATTTCATGGTCATCGTGATCGTGTAGGGCGTTTCGTCGAAACAAAGCTTCGCGACATAGGTGTCCTCGCTGCTCCACGCGCCGCAGGCCGCGATTCCTTGCGGCGAATAGTCGAAGAGCCCGCTGACGTGCTTCTGGTAATCCGTCGTGCCGCGCACCCAGTCGCCGCGCCCGCAGGTGATCGCATGCGCGCCGTCGGCGTCGACGAACGTGATCACCGGATTCGCTCCCGAGAAGTCGACCCTCACCGACTTGAGCTGCTGCTCGTTTTCGGGGCAGGCGTAGCTCTGCCGCGACACCGCCGCCTCGCGCGCCGAGTGCGCCTCACCGCTCGCGGCCGGCAGCGCCAGCTTCGCAAGCACGCTGTGCATCTCGTCGTCCGCCGCCGGATTCGCCGGCAGCGCGACGTAGTGCAGCGCCGGCACGAGATTCGCCCAGACCGCGTCCATCACGCCCGCGGTGTTCGACGTGCCGCACGTGACCGCGAGCACGACATCGTATTTCGGCAGGATGAACGAGAACTGCCCAAACGCGCCGTCGGCCCGATAGCCGCCGCCCTTGTTGCGCCAGAACTGAAAACCGTAGCCGTAATCCCAGTTGCTGTCCGGATTGCCGCCGGTCGAGCTCTGCCGCTCCTGCACTTGCTCGACCCACGACTCCGGCAGCAGCCGCTTACCGTCCCACATTCCTTTCTGGAGATAAAGCAGCCCGAATTTCGCCAGGCTTTCCGTCGTCAGCAGCAATCCGCCTTCCCCGAGCGAAACGCCCTCCGCGGTCTTGGGCCACGGATGTTTCTCGATGCCGAGCGGCGCGAACAACCGCGGCTCCAGGTATTCCTCCGTCGTTTGCCCGGTCAGCTTCGTGATGATTGCGCCGAGCATGTAACTGTTGCCCGAATTGTAGATGAAGTGCGTGCCCGGCTTGTTCTCGACGTCGAGCGCGAGATAGGCGCGGCGCCACTCGCTGTCCGGGTGCTCGCGCAACCGGTCCATCGTGTCCTTCTGGTGCCCGCTCGCCATCGCGAGCAGGTCGCGGATTCGCATCTCCTGCAAATTATGCGAGGGCTCCTTCGGCGCGAGGTCCGGGAAAAACGACAGCACCTTGTCGTTGATGCTCAGCCGCCCCTCCGCCTGCGCCAATCCGATCGCCGTCGACGTGAAACTCTTCGTCGCGGAATACATGATGTGCACGTCGTCCGCCGTATACGGCTTCCACCAAGCCTCGGCCACGACCTTCCCATGCCGCACGAGGATGAAGCTGTGCACCGCATCGATCTTGCTGAACGCGTTCGCGAGCGCGACAACCCCGGCGGGATCGACGCCCTCCGCCTCCGGCGCGCCCCGCGGCAGCTTCAGTTCCGCTCCGCGCACGGTCGGAAACAGAGATGACAGCAGAAACAGGACGAGCAGGGCAGGTTTCATCGCAAAGGATCAGATTTCGCGCGTCGCGCCACTTTTGTCAGGTTCCGGGCCGCGTCTCATTTGCTCTTTTGCAGCCAGCCGTTCGCGCGCATCCAGTCGGCGGCGCGATCCGGCCATGTGGCCACCGGCAGGCCGGTTTTTCGCATCCCGTAGCCGTGACCACCTTGCGCGTAGAGGTGCATCTCTGCGGGAACCTTCGCCGCCTTCAGCGCCAGGAAATAATGCAGCGCATTCTCGACGTGCACCGGGTCGTCCTCCGCCTGCACGATGAAGGTCGGCGGCGTCTTTCCCTCCGCCGGCGCGACCTCCGGCGCGACACCGGGATTTCCGCGCCAAAAATATCCCGGGTAAACGATCATCGCGAAATCCGGGCGGCAGCTCACCGCGTCCGCGTCATCGATCGCCGGGTAGATGCGCGTTTCGTAATTGTTGCTCAGCACGCCCGTCAGGTGCGCGCCCGCGGAAAATCCCAGCATCCCGATCCGGTGCGGATCGATCCCGAATTCCGCCGCGCGATGCCGCACGATGCCCAGCGCCCGCTGCGCGTCCTGCAGCGGCGGGATGTGCTGCGGCACGCCTTCGCGGCGCGGCACGCGGTATTTCAACACGATCGCCGTCACGCCGAGCGAATTCAGCCACGCCGCCGGCTCCGTGCCCTCGATGTCGATCGTCACGCGATCGTAGCCGCCGCCCGGACAAATGAGCACCGCCGCGCCGCAATTCTTTGCCGCGTCCGGCGCGTAGATCGCGATCGTCGGGTTCGACACCGGACTCAGTCGCGTCGAGCGGCGACCGCCGGCCCGGTTGTCCTTGTCGGTCGTGACATCGCGCTCCGCCGGCCAGTCCTTTGTTTCGCCCGGCGGCCGGCCCGGCCAAAGTTGAATGACGGTCGGCTCGTCCGCGAATGCCGATGCCGCCGCGAGCACGATCGGCAGGAGGAGCAGGCGGGGTTTCATGCGTGCAGGCCTGACGAAACGAACGCCGCATGGATGCGCGGAAATGCCTTCGAAACGGCTGCCTGCTCCTCCCGCCGGCACGCTTCCATCCTGCCGGGTCAAACGCCGACCCGCGGCCGCGAGCGGGAGCGAGTGGATGAGTTGTCCACTCGCTCACGCTCGCAGCCACACTCCCCCAGCGGCGCCAATATTATCAAAAGCACCAACCGAACTTCCGTTACGCTTGCGCCGCCGCACCGCCGCGCCTTTGCTCCGCCACTTCCACCCCATGAAAACATTGCTTCGCCTCCTGCCCCTGCTCGCCCTCGGACTCGTCGCCCTCCGCGCCGCCGACTCCGCCGCGCCGTCCGATGTCGTCGCCGCCCTCACCGCCGCCGACAACGAACGCATCGCCGCCATGGTCGCCGCCGATCCGGCGCGCCTCGACGCCATCTTTTCGGATGAACTGCGCTATTGCCACTCCAACGGCCACGTCGATTCGAAGGCTTCGCTGACCGAAACCCTCGTCTCGCATCGCTCCGTCTACGAAAAGGTCGATTTCGCGTCCCGTGATTTCAAGCTCGCCGCCCCCGGCATCGCGCTCATGACCGGCCGCGCCATCTACCACGTCGCCAACGGCGACGTCCATCGCGCGCTCGACCTGAGCTTCCTCGGCGTCTGGCGCGAGGAGAACGGCCGCTGGCGTTTCCTCGCGTGGCAATCCTGCCATCCGGCAAAATAACCGCGCGTTTCGTTGTCGCGGCGGTCTATGACCGCCGTTTTTCGTCCGGATCAACGGCGGTCGCAAACCGCCGCTGCAGCAAGCACCGCGCTACTTCGCCGGCAGCGCGAACGCCACATACGCATCGCCGCTCTTCGTCGTCATCTTGCCGCCGCCGCACGCGATCACGACGAACTGCCGGCCGCCCGCCTCATACGTCGCCGGCGTCGCGTAGCCACCCGCGGGCAGCTTGAATTTCCACAACTCGCGCCCGGTCTTCACGTCGATCGCCCGGAAATTCTCGTCGCGGCTCGCACCGATGAACAGCACGCCGCCCGCCGTCACCAGCGGCCCGCCGTAGTTTTCCGTGCCGGTCGGCGGAATGCCTTTCGCCGTCAGCTCGGGAAATTCGCCGAGTGGAATTTTCCAGCGATAGTCGCCGGTGTTGAGGTCGATCGCGCTGAGCGTCCCCCACGGCGGCTTCACCGCCGGATAGCCGTCGGGATCGAGCCAGCGGTTGTAGCCGGTGTGCGTGTAGGGTGGCGGCGGCGCGGCGCGCTGGTCCGAGACGTAGGTCGTCCACTGCGGCCCCGCGTCGTGTCCGCTCGATTGCGCCGGCGCCTTGTCGCCGCGCAGGAAATCGATCACCGCCTCGCGCTGCTCGACCGTCAAAAATCCCCAGGGCGGCATCACGCGCCGGCCGTGCGTGATCACGTCCATCATCTGCTCGCGTGAGAGCCGCGACTTCACATCCACGAGCGACGGAATGCTCGCCGCGGCGTTGCCCTGCCGGTTCGCCCCGTGACATCCGGTGCAATTCTGCAAATAAACCTGCTGGCCGGGCGAGGTCGCGCCGCCGGTCTCGATCATCGAAAGAATCCACGCCATTTCGTTCGCGTTGACGTAAAGCGTGCCGCTCGGATCGACCGCCGCGCCACCCCACTCGGCGCCGCCGTCGAAACCCGGAAAGATGATCGTGCCCTCACGGCTCGGCGGCGCGTAGAGCGCGTGCGGTTTGATCCGCACGAACCGCTCCAGCACGGCGCGGTGCGCCTCGGGCGTGCGATTCGTGATTTCATCCGCCGTGAAAAGCTGGCGTGCATACGGCGCCGGCTTTTCCGGGATCGGCTGCGTCGGCGCCGCCTGCTCGTCCGCCAGATCCGAACTCGGCACCGCGACTTCGTGAATCGGGAACAGCGGTTCGCCCGTTTCGCGATTGAAGACGAACACCAGGCCTTCCTTCGTCGTCTGCGCGACGGCCGGGATGTCCTTGCCGTTGCGATGCAGCGTCAGCAACACCGGCGACGCCGGCGGGTCGCGATCCCACAGGTCGTGGTGCGTGAATTGAAAATGCCACACGTGCTTGCCCGTCGCGGCGTCGAGCACGAGCAGGCAGTCCGCATACAGGTCGTCACCCTTCCGGTCGCCGCCCCAGAAATCGAACGTCGCCGAACCGATCGGGCAGAACACGAGCCCGCGCTGCTCGTCGACCGTCATGCCGCTCCACACGTTCACGCCACCGACGTGCTTGTAGGCGTCCGGCGGCCACGTGTCGTAGCCCGGCTCCCCGGGAAACGGAATCGTGTGAAACTTCCACACCATCCGTCCCGTGCGCACGTCGTAGGCGCGGATGTGCCCCGGCGCCGCCGGAGCCGGCCCTTCGCCGAGCCGCATGCCCATGATGATCAGGTTGTGATAAATCACGCCCGGCGTGTTCGCCTGGATCGCGAGCCCGCGCACGTCGCGGTCGAGTCCCTCCGACAAATCCACGCGCCCGTGATCGCCGAAGCCGTCGATCAGCTTGCCGGTCTTCGCGTCGACCGCCTGCAGCCAGTGGCTGCAACCGAAAAGAATCCGCTTGTCCTCGCCGTCCGCCCAATACGACACGCCGCGGTTCACGCCATTCGCCTCGGCCGGCTCGTAGCGCCACAATTCCCTGCCCGTCGCCGCGTCGAGCGCGACGAGCTTCAACTGCGGCGTCGTCGCATACATCACGCCGTCGATGATCAGCGGGTTGCACTGGATCTGGGTCTGGTCGCCGCGCGCGTCGCCCGCGTGAAACGTCCAGGCGACCTCGAGCTGTTGCACGTTCTCCGGCGTGATCTGCGCGAGCGACGAGTAGTGGCTCGCCGCCTTGTCGCCGAGATAAACCGGCCAGTCCTTGCCGGCGGCGGCGTGAAGATGAGAGACAAAAAACGCCAGCGCCGGCACCAGAACCGCACGCCTCGCCAATGGTGGGGTAAACATCGCGCGAGAGTGGAACGAACCCGCGCCGCCTTGCCAAGCGGACAGTAGCGCCGCGCCTCCAGTCGCATCGAAATGGTCGTGACGGCTCTCCGAGCCGTCCGCGCACGCCACGGACTGGCGTCCCCACCTACCGCGCCAGATTCGCCAGCGCCCGCTGCGCCCGGCTCGGCTTGTGACACGGCACCCACATGTCCCGCCACGTCAGCCCGAGTTTCTGGATCATCTCAAACGGATAGGACCAGTCGCCGTAATCCGCCGGCGAGGTGTTGTTCGTGCCGATCGTGAACTGCGCGCCCGCCGCCTTCGCCAGCCGCAAAAAATGCTCCGACGGCAGCTTGTAGCGTGCGTTGATCTCGATCGCCACCCGATGCGCCACCGCCGCATCGATGATCTTCCGCATCCGCTCATCCGTCCACAGCTCGTCGTAGCGCGCCGCGATCGAATCCGGCAGGAAGGTCGGATTGACGTAGATGTCGATCGGCTCCTCGGAGATGATCTGCACAGTCTTCGCGACCAGCTCGTCCATGAACGCCTGCGGATCCGGCCCGATCTCCGCCTCCGCCGGAATCCACAGCCGCAGCCGCTTGCCCGCGCGATTCGTCCACGTCATCGAGTCGCTGAAGATGTAGTCGAACCGCGCGCGCGTTTCCTTCGAGAACATTCCGATCCACTCGCGCCCTTCCGCCTGCAGCGCCCGGAACACCGGCGCGCCCTCCAGCGAATCGAGATACGCGATCGCGTCCGCGTCCGTCTTGTTGGGAAAATCCTGCCCGCCGTTCGTCGCGATTCCCGCGCCCATGCCCGTGTCGCGCCCGAGCTTCAGCACCTGCTGCAACGTCAGCCCGCCTTTCAAATGCGTGTGCAGGTCGACGAGCGGAAAATTGTCCTTCCCGAGCGCGAGCCGCTGCGCACCCGCCGCATCGAGCCTCGGCCGCACGACGCTGGCATCCTCGCCCGCCGGCAGCCGGCGCACGCGGATGTTTTTATAAAACGCCATGCTCTTCTCGTCGTGCGCCTGCAGCGCGAACGTCCCACGTCCGAGCAGATTCAGGTGCACGCCGTCGGGCAGCGGCAGTTGCGGCTCGATGTAGTCGACGACGAGCACGCCATTCACGCGAATCTGCACGCGCGGCCGCCGCACGATCACGTCCATGTGAAACCACTCGTCGTCGCGCACGATCGATTTGTAGACGTTGCGCACGCCGTAAAGGCTGCCGGTGAGTTTGTTTTCGACGTAGCCGACGTATTTCCCGTCGTGCCCGACATCGAACTCCTGCTGCGTGTTGTTCACCTGCACCTCGAACCCCGCCTGCGTCGGCCAGCCCGCGTCCGCCCATTGCGCGTTGCAGTAAACGCCCGAGTTCGTTCCCGGCTTCGTCAGCACGTCGATCGACAGCTCGAAGTTCTCGAACTCCGCCTTCCCATCCGCGCCGACATAAAACAAATGCCCGCGCGGCCCGCCGCACGCGATCGTGCCGTCCTCGACGCGAAACGAGCCGGGATGCTCCGCGCCCTTCCAGCCCGCGAGCGAGTGCCCGTCGAAGAGCGAAATCCAGCCGTCGTCCGCCGCCGGCAGAGCCGGCGTGAAGCCGAGCGCAAATGATCCAACAACAAACAGGGGAGCGATTTTCATGGAACGGGGGTTGGGGAGCAACTCACGCGCAAGACGCTCCGCCGTCGATTTCGGACCGACGCAGCACGCGAATTTTCCGCGCGTCGAATCCGCCGCCGATTCGTCACGCTCCGCAACCCCGCCCCCCCCATGCCATCCACCCTGACCCGTCGTCGCTTCGTCCAAGCCGCCGCCTTGCTCCCTGTCGCCTCGCGCGTCGCCGCCGCCGAACCCACGCCCGCTGCAAGCTCCGCGACCGCCGCGGAGCCAGCCGCCCGCCTCAAGCTCAGCCTGAACGCCTTTTGTTTCAACGATCTTCTCCTCGCCGGCGTCGGCGGCAAATCCCCCGGGTTCTCGCTCTTCGATGTGCTCGAATTCTGCGCGAAGAACGATTTCGAAGCCATCGACCCGACCGGCTACTATTTTCCCGGCTATCCCGGCGTGCCCACCGACGAGTTCATCAACGAATTCAAACGCCGCGCCTTCCGCCTCGGCCTCGACATCAGCGGCACCGGCATCCGCAACGACTTCGCCCAGCCCGACGCCGCGAAACGCGCCGACGACGTCCGCCGCGCCAAGGCCTGGATCGAGGTCGCCGCCAAACTCGGCGCGCCCGTGATCCGCGTCTTCGCCGGCGCCGTGCCGAAGGGCTACGAAAACGACTGGGACACGCCCGCGAAATGGCTGGTCGAGTGCCTGCAGGCATGCGTCGAACACGGCAAAAAATTCGGCGTCATCGTCGGCGTGCAGAACCACGGCGACATGCTCCGCAACGCCGACCAGTGCCTCGCGATCGCGCGTCGCATCGATTCGCCGTGGTTCGGCCTGATCGTCGACACCGGCAACATGATGGTCGCCGATCCCTACGCCGACCTCGCGCGCGTCGTGCCGCACGCCGTGAACTGGCAGGTGAAGGAAAGCCCGCGCGGCCCCGACAGCCCCGAGCGCACCGACCTGCCGCGTCTCGTCCGGCTCATCAAAGCCGGCGGCTACCGCGGCTACATCCCGATCGAAACGCTCGCCCCGCACGGCCGGCCCTACGACCCGTTCGCCATCGTCCCGCCCTTCGCCGCCGAAGTCCGCGCCGCGATGGTCACGGCCTGATCACGCGATCGAGAGAGGCATCTGAATAGCCGCGGGAGCGAACTTGCTCGCGACTTTTCTTGCAGGGTGGTGCTTCAGCCCGCCCTACCCCGATCGCTCGCGCACACCCGCCACGATCTCGAACGACCGCACGCGCGCCGCGTGGTCATGGATCGCCGCCGTCACCATCAATTCATCGACGCCCGTCCGCCTGACGAACGCCTCGATCCCCCGCGCCACCGTTTCCGGCGCACCGACCACCGCCTCGCGAAGCGCCGAATCCAGCATCGCCTGCTCGAAGGTTGACCATGGGCGCTCGTCGCCTTCCACCGGCGGCGGCAGCGGCCCCGGCGTCCCGCGCCGCAAATTCACGAAACTCTGCTGCAACGACGTGAACAATCGTCGCGCCTCCGCATCCGTCTCCGCCGCGTAAACCGCGATGCACGCCATCGCATGCGGCTGCGGCCATTCCGCCGACGGCCGGAAATTCTCGCGATAAATCCCGAGCGCCTCGTCGAGTTGGTCCGGCGCGAAATGCGACGCGAACGCAAACGGCAACCCGAGCGCGGCCGCGACCTGCGCGCTGAACGTGCTCGAGCCCAGCAGCCAGATCGGCACGTTCGCGCCCGCGCCTGGCACCGCCCGCACCGCCTGGCCCGGCTCCGCCGATCGAAAATACGCCTGCAGCTCGACGACGTCCTGCGGAAACGTGTCCGCCGAATTCTTCGCGCCGCGTCGCAGCGCCCGCGCCGTCAGCGGGTCCGTCCCCGGCGCGCGTCCGAGCCCGAGATCGATCCGTCCGGGAAACAGCGCCTCGAGCGTCCCGAACTGCTCCGCGACGACGAGCGGCGCATGGTTCGGCAGCATCACGCCGCCTGAGCCGACTCGAATCGTCTTCGTGCCCGCCGCCACGTGCCCGATCACGACGGCTGTCGCCGCGCTCGCGATGCCCGGCATGTTGTGATGCTCCGCCAGCCAGTAACGCCGGTAGCCGAGCCGCTCCGCGTGTTGCGCGAGGTCGCGCGAACGCGCGAGCGCCTCGCCCGCCGTGCCGCCTTCGACGATGGGCGCCAGATCGAGAACTGAAAACGGGACCATCCGCCAGTGAGCGCGCTTCCGCCGAAATTTCCAGTCGCCAGCGGACCGTTCGCGCCAAAACGTGATCCTGTGAAACATCCGCTCGCTTGAAACGTCCCGGCGATGGCGCGACACGATCCACGTCCGCGCTTGTCTCTCCCCTCCCAACCTCCCCTTATGAACCGCCGTCACTTCATCGCCCAATCCGCCGCCATGCTCGCCGCCAGCTCGATGATCCCGCGCCGCGCCGCCGCCGAAACCGCCGGCTCCGGCGACAAAGCCAGCGGCATGAGCTACGCGCCGCGCGGCAAACCGAACCCCGTCGTCAAGCCCGGCGAGTTCGTCTTCGCCGCCGCGCACCTCGATCACGGCCACATCAACGGCATGTGCAGCGCGCTCATCGACGCGGGCGCCACGCTCAAGTGGGTTTTCGAGCCCGATCCAAAAAAACTCGAGGCGTTCCAGAAAAAATTCCCGTCGGCCAAGCCCGCCCGCTCGCTCGACGAAATTCTCGCCGATCCCGAGGTCCGGCTCGTTGCCGCCGCCGCCGTCACGTCCGCACGCGGCCCGCTCGGCTGCCGCGTGATGGAGGGCGGCAAGGACTATTTCACCGACAAGGCGCCGTTCACCACGCTCGACCAGCTCGCGCAGGCGAAGGCCGTCGTCGCCCGCACCAGCCGCAAATACATGGTCTACTTCAGCGAGCGGTTGCACAACGAGTCCGCGATGTTCGCCACCGACCTCGTGCAGCAGGGCGCGATCGGCCGCGTGATCCACGTCCTCGGCCTCGGCCCGCACCGGCTCAACGCCCCGTCGCGGCCCGCCTGGTTTTTCGACCGCGAAAAATTCGGCGGCATCCTCTGCGACATCGGCAGCCACCAGTTCGAGCAGTTCCTCACCTACTCCGGCGCCACCGACGCCGAGGTCATGAGCGCCTCGATCGCGAACTACGCCCATCGCGAATATCCGACGTTCGAGGATTTCGGCGAGGCCACGCTCCTCGGCAACAACGGCGTGACGAATTTCGTGCGCGTCGACTGGTTCACGCCCGACGGCCTCAGCACGTGGGGCGACGGCCGCACGTTTCTCCTCGGCACGAGGGGCTACATCGAGCTCCGCAAATACGTCGACCTCGCCCGCGACAAGACCGGCGACCACGTCTACCTCTGCGACGAGCAGGGCGAGCGCCACCTTCCCGTCGAGGGCAAGGTCGGCTTCCGCTTCTTTGGCGAGTTCATCCTCGACTGCCTGAACCGCACCGAAAAGGCGATGACGCAGGCCCACGCTTTCAAAGCCGCCGAACTCTGCCTCCGCGCCCAGGCCGCCGCCAAACGGATCGGGTGAACAAGCGACCGGCGTAGCGGCAGGCCCCGCGCCTGCCGATTCTACTCGTTCAGTCCGGCAGGCAGGGACGCCTGCCGCTACAAAAGCCAAAATCAAAATTTCCAACCACCTCCTCATGTCCCGAGACCTTCCTCTCACCCGCCGCGCCGCCCTGAAACGCGCCGCGCTTTCCGCCGCCGCCGTCTCGCTCGCGCGTTTCGCGCCATCGCTCTCCGCCGCCGAAAGCTCGACCCCGCCTGCGCCCGATTCCACCCGCGACCGCTCGCGCCGGCTCAAGCTCGGCGTCGCCTCGATTTCGTTGAAAAATCTCTCGGTCGCCGACGCTGCCGCCGTCCTGCGTCAGCTCGAGATCGGCGATGTCTCGATTTTCCGCACGCACGCGAATTTCCAGAAAGACACGCCCGAGCAATGCCGCGCCGCGGCCGACGGATTTCGCGCCGGCGGCGTCGAGCCGGGCGCCACGAGCGTCGTCAACCTCACGACGGACGAGGCCGCCATGCGCCGCGCCTTCGAAAACGTCCGCGCCGCCCGGATCCCGATCATGACCTGCAGCCCGTCGCCCGCATCGCTGCCGCTCGCCGAAAAATTCGTCCGGGAATACGACATCCGGCTCGCGATCCACAACCACGGCCCCGAGGACAAGACCTTTCCCTCGCCTTACGAGCCATGGAAGCTGATCCAGTCGCTCGATTCCCGCATCGGCCTCTGCATCGACGTCGGCCACAGCATGCGCGCGGGCGTCGACCCCGTCGAAGCGATCCACCGCTGCGCCTCGCGGCTCTACGGCGTGCATTTGAAAGACTCGCTCGCCGCCGTCGGCGCGAAGGACATTCCCGCGATCGTCGGCCGCGGTCGCATGGACATCCCGGCGATCCTCACCGCGCTCGCCGAAGTCCGCTACGCCGGCGCCGCCGCCTTCGAATACGAGGTCGAGACCGGCAATCCCGTCGTCGGGCTTTCCGAATCCGTCGGCTACGTCCGCGGCCTGATGACCGCAATGTGGGGAAAAAGTTGATCGCGAATCTCGCGCCTGCTCACGGATTGGTTCTTCCCCAATCCGCCCGCGACGTGTAATCCGCCGCAGTCACCCCGCCCCATGCCCGTCATCACCGCCCGCAAAACCCAGCCGACCTATGATGCGATCGTCGTCGGCTCCGGTGCCGGTGGCGGCCAGGCCGCCTACACGCTCACGATGGCGGGCGTGAAGGTGCTCATGCTCGAGGCCGGGCGAAACTACGATCCGGTGCGCGAGACGCCGATGTTCAACATCGGCGCGCAGGCCCCGCTCCGCGGCGCCGGCACGCCCGACAAGCCGCTCGGTTTTTTTGACGCGACGGTCGACGGCGGCTGGCAGGTCCCGGGCGAGCCCTACGTCAGCGCGTCGCAGGAGCACGGCCGCAATTTCACCTGGTGGCGCGCGCGCATGCTCGGCGGCCGCACGAATCACTGGGCCCGCATCGCGCTCCGCAACGGCCCCTACGATTTCAAGGCCCGCAGCCGCGACGGCCTCGGCCACGACTGGCCGATCAACTACGAGGACCTCGCGCCCTACTACGACAAGGTCGAGATGCTGATCGGCGTTTACGGCAGCAACGAAGGCCTCGAGAACACGCCCGACTCCTCGCCCGGCGTGCTGCTGCCGCCGCCGAAGCCGCGACTCGGCGAGCTGCTCGTGCGCAAGGGCGGCAAACGGGTCGGCATCCCCGTCGTCCCGGTTCGCCGCGCTGTCCTCAGCGTCCGGCAGGACGCCGACAACATCCCGAAAAAACTTCATCCGGGAAATCCCACCGCCCAGAAAATCCTCGCCG
>DASZPP010000280.1:0-14801 GCA_035549975.1 Opitutus sp. | reverse complement strand
GTCGAGCTCTCGCGCCGCGCGATCCGTTTGCCGAGCAGCAGCGTCAGTCCCGCGAACAGCCCGCCCGCCGCCGGCACCAGTACGCGCGCCCACCACGGCAGCAGCCGCATCGTCTCGACCACGCCCGAGCTGCGCCCCGTCAACAGTTCGTGAATGCCCTCGGTGAAAACCCGGAACAACAGCGACACCACCGCGCCCGCGAATCCCGCGAGCGCCGCCCACCACAGCATCACCTGCCAGTCGGTCGGCTGGAGTTTTTCCTGCAGCCACAGCCGCCAGCGCAACAGCCGGATCAGCCGCTGCAGCAGCACCGGGGGATCGGTGACGACTCTCATCGCTCCGCGCCCCGCGCGAGGCATTGCCGAAATTCCGCCTCGGTTGCCGCCGCCATCAGTTCCGGGCGCACTCCGTCGGTGCGCAACAGCCGCGTGATCCGCGCCACCAGTTCCAGGTAGGCCGCGACCTGTTCGCGCGGCGTGCCAATCATGAACACCAGCCGCACATTCGGATGCTCGGCGTCGAATCCGACCCCCGGCGCCCGCACGCGCGCCACCGCCATCACGATCCGCTGGACCGCCGCGGTGCGCGCATGCGGCAGCGCCACGTCGGGTGCGATGCACACCGAAGCGACCAGCGCGCGCTCGAGCAGGTCGCGCAACAGCAGCGCGGGTTCCGTCACGGCGGCCACGCGCGCCAGTTCCTCATGCATCGCGCGCAGCGCCGCCTCGCGCGAATTGGCGGAGAGATCGGGCATGACAACATCCGGCTGGGCGATCAGTTCCGTCAGCGCCTTCACGTTCCGCCACGGTAAGCGGCCAGCCATCCGAAACAAGCGCGATGTGTCCCCGTCGGCCGCACCGGTCGGCGGCGCCGTCCGCCTCAATCGATCGTATACGGCTCCGGCTCCTGCTCGTTCGCGCTCTCCTGCTCGACCTGTTGCGTCAGTTGCACGAGTCCGCGCAGCGAGCGGAAGTGCTGGCTCAAGTCGAAGTCGCCGCCCAGCCCGCCGATCAGCCGGTCGAACAGGTCGCGCTTTTCCGCCTTCAGTTCCTGGATGCGCTCCTCGATCGTGCCGGAGGTGACGAGGCGGTAAACGAACACCGTGTTCGTCTGCCCGATCCGGTGCACGCGGTCGATCGCCTGCGCCTCCACCGCCGGGTTCCACCACGGGTCGAGCAGGAAAACATAGTCCGCCGCGTGCAGCGTGATTCCGGTGCCCGCCGCCTTCAGCGACACGAGCATCGCCGCCGCGCCGGCCGTGTTCTGGAACTGCTGCACCGGCTTCAGCCGGTCCAGCGTCATGCCCGTGAGCTCGAACCGCGGCAGCTCCGGGAATTGCTGCATCAACGCCTCGCGCACGCGGTCCAGCAGCATCACGAACTGCGAAAAGATCACGACCTTGTGCCGGCTGCCGATGATTTCCGTGAGTTTCTCGACGAGCAGGTTGATCTTGCCCGAGTCCGACAGCGGCGCCTTCCGCCACGGCAGCATGTCCGGGTCGCAGCAGGTCTGCCGCAGGCGCGTGAGGAGCGCGAGGAAGCCGAAGGACTTCTCGCGCATCGCGGCGCCGACATCGTCGCCGAGCCGCTCCAGGCCCTCCGCGCAAATTTGCGCGTACTCGGCCCGCTGCACGTCCGTCAGCGGACAGAGCAGTTCCATCTCCACCTTCGGCGGCAGCTCCCGCGCGACTTCGTTTTTCGTCCGCCGCAGGATGAAGGGCGCCAGTTGCGCGCGCAGCCGCTCGAGCGTCCCGGCGCGATCCGCGTTCAGCGCATTTTCGAAGCCCGTGCGCGACCCGAGGAGCCCGGGCAGCAGGAAACGGAAGATGCTCCACAGGTCGAGCTGCCGGTTTTCGAGCGGCGTGCCGGTGAGCACGATCCGGTGCCGCGCGCGGATCGCAAAGCAGGTCTTCGTGACCTTCGCATCCGGATTCTTGATGAACTGCCCCTCGTCCAGCACCGCGTAGCCGAATTCGTGCGCCCCGAGCAGTTCGCGGTGCTTGCGCAGTTGCGTGTAGCTCGCCAGCCACACGATCGGGTCGGTCCGTCGCGCAAAATCGTTGCCCGTCTTCAGCACGTCGACGGTGAACTGCGGGAAAAACTTCTCGATCTCCTCGCGCCATACCGGCACCACGCTCGCCGGGCAGACGATCAGGCTCGGCTTGCCGGCGATCGGCCGCGCCGCCAGCAGCGAAATCACCTGCAGCGTCTTGCCGAGGCCCATCTCGTCGGCCAGCAACCCATGGCAGCCGACGTCGCACAGGTGCGCGAGCCACTCGACGCCGCGCCGCTGGTAGGGCCGCAGCACCTCCGGCAGCGCGGGCGGCGAGTCCGGCGGCGCGAGTACGCGCCGGCGCCACGCCTCGATCTCCGGCGTCAGCGTCAGCTTGATCCGCGCGTCGTTGAACAGGGAAAAAACCAGATACGGCGACAGCGCCGCGTCCTCGTGCGCCTCGCCGAGATTGTCGCGCCACGCGGAAAACGACTCCCATTGCGCGGGGGTGAATTCGACGATGCCCACGTTCGGCAGCAGCACTTTTTCGCCGCCGCGCCTGAGCAACGCGCTCACTTCCGTGTCCGTGAGCATCCGCTCGCCCGCCCGGAAAATCCACCGCAGGTTCAGCCCGACCGCCCCGGCCGCGCGGTCGCCGCCGGATGCATTCGAACCCGCCGCCGGAACGTTTTCCCTCGCAGTCACCGCCTCGGCCACCGCCTCGATCTCCACGAACCGGGTTCCCTTCAGCAAATTCGCCGCCTTGTCGTCGAGCTCGACCGCAAACATCCGCCGCCACGCCGGCAGCACGGTTTTGAGGAAATTCGGAATCTCCACGAGCGACTCCATCAGGTAGACGCCCGTTTCCTGCTGATACTGGAAATGCGCCTTCCGCGCATACGCCGCCAGCCCGATCAGCTTCGCCCGCTCGCCCGTCGTGACGTGGCCGTTCCCGTTCACGTGCACCGCGGGCCCCAGCGCCGGATGCCGCGTCTTGCCGCCCGCCTCGGACCAAAATGCCTGGAAGGTCAGCCCCGTCGTCTTCGTCTTGAAGACCAGCAGCAACGTCCGCGACGCGCCCGTCCCGCCGTTGGCGCCGTGGCCGTTCGCACCATTCCCGTTCGCGGGCGCGCCATTCCGGTCCGGCACCGACGCGTGGTCGGCCGGTCCGTGGCCGTTGCCGGCCGGAACCGGCACCGTCACGACGGCCTGCGCTTCCCCCGCCGCCACCTCCCCCGGCAGCGGCGAAATCTCGTCCGCCACCAGTTCCTCGATCTCGTGCAAACCCGCCACTGCCAGCGCGTGCGCCACGTTCTGGTCGGTGCTCGACGAGCGCACGGCGAGCCCCTGCGGCCCCCACTCGATCACCGCATATTCGTCCTTCTTCTCCACCCGCCGGTGGATGATCGCATCGGTCGCCGTCAATTCCAGCTCCCGGACCTCGCCGTTGACATAAATCCGCCGCCCCTCTTCGAGCTGGTCCGCGGAAAAGGTTTCCGCCCAGTCATTTTCGAGCCGGCCGAACCAGAATTCCAGGGACTGCGGAGTGTAGACGCGCTTGGGACCGTGCGACTGCATTTACCTAAAAGAGTCGACCGTAGAAACCGACCCGCCGCATGCAATCCCGAAGTGAACCGATTTTTCGCGTCCCGGTCTTTTAACCCATTCGTCACACAACCGCCATCCGCCCGCCACGGTTCTCCGGCAACAATTCCGCGCACTTCAACCACCTCGCCACCACGACCCGACCGACTTCGTGAAACTCGCCATCGTGACCGAAACGTTTCCGCCGGAGATCAACGGCGTCGCGATGACGTTCGGCCGGGTCGCCCGCGAGCTCGCCCGCCGCGGACACGAGGTCACCGTCTGCCGTCCGCGCCGCCACGACCTGCCCGCCGCAGGCTCGGCCAAGGCGGATCTCCCACCCGCCGGCGCACAAGCTGAATTCACCGAACTGCTCGTCCCCGGGATCCCGATTCCCGGCTACCCGCTTCTCCGGCTCGGCCTGCCCGCCGCCGGAAAACTCCGCCGCCGCTGGCGCGCCGATCGTCCCGACCTGGTTCACGTCGTCACCGAGGGCCCGCTCGGCTCGTCCGCGATCGCCGCCGCGCGCAGGCTCGGGCTTCCGGTCACCTCGAGCTTCCACACCAACTTCCACGCCTACACCCGGCACTACGGTTTCGCCGTGCTGCATCGCGTCGCGCTCGCATGGCTCCGCCGCGTCCACAACCGTACGCTGCGCACTTTCGCGCCCACCACCGAGCTCTGCGACGAGCTTCGTGCGCTCGGCTTCGCCAACCTCCACCTCCTCTCGCGCGGCGTCGACACCGCGCACTTTTCGCCCGACCACCGCCAGGAAGCCCTGCGTCACCGGTGGCATGCCGGGCCCGGCGATCCGGTCGTGCTCCACGTCGGCCGCATGGCTGCGGAAAAAAACTATCCGTTGATCTTCCGCGCCTTCGCGGCGATGCGTGCGGCGAATCCGCGCTGCCGCTTCGTCCTCGTCGGCGACGGCCCGCTGCGCCCCGCGCTCCAACGCGCGCATCCCGAGTGCATTTTTCCCGGCTTCATCCCGCGCGCCGAGCTCGCGCGGCACTACGCGTCCGCCGACCTCTACATTCACGCGAGCCTCACCGAGACCTTTGGCAACGTCCTCACCGAGGCCATGGCCAGCGGGCTCGCCGTCGCCGCTTTCGACTACGCGGCCGCGCGCCAGTTCGTCCGTCATGAGCAAAACGGCCTCGCGATTCCCTGTCGCGAACCCGACGCGCTGATCGCCGCCGCCACCCGCCTCGCCATCGATGCCCCGCTCCGCGCGCGCCTCCGCACCGCCGCGCGCGCCGCCCTCCTCGCCCAATCCTGGGAAAATGTCATCGCCCGCTTCGAGTCCGATCTCCTCGAAGTGATCGCCGGCAGCCCTCCCCGTGGCGCGGACTTTACGCCCGCCCCTGCGCTCGTCTCCGAAACCGCCCGATGAGCAGCCGAATCCTCATTCTCACCGCCGGCTTCGGCGAGGGCCACAACGCCGCCGCCCGCGCGCTCGCCGCCGGCTTCGCGCGCACGGCCGGACCCGGCGCCGCGGAAATCGTCGACGCCTTCGCCCTCGCTTCGCCCCGCCTCAACGCCCTTTCCCGCCGCATCTACCTTTCCCTCATCAACGACACGCCAAAACTCTGGAGCCGGCTTTACGAGTGGATCGACCGCACGAGTTTCATCCAGCGCCGTCTCTGGCTCTTTCGCCGCGAGATCCGCGTGCTCGATGAACTTCTCGCGCGCCAGCGCTACGACGCCATCTGCTGCACCTATCCGCTCTACGGCTACTTCCTCGAAACCATCGCCCGCCGCTCCGTCGCCGTTGGCGCTGCGGCGCCCTCGCCGCGGACGCTTCCGCCGTTCTTCAACATCGTCACCGACTCCATCAGCATCCACTCGCTCTGGTGGCGCGCGCCGGCCGCGGGCTGGTTCCTGCCGAACGACGACTCCGCCGTCGTCCTCCGCCGCGCCGGCATCGATCCATCCCTGCTGAAAGTCCGCGGCTTTCCCGTTCCCGCATTTTTCGCCGAGAACGCCGCCACGCTCTCGCCGCCCGATCTCGCCGCCAATGCGTCGCCGCGCGTCCTCCACATTATCAACTCCGGCACCCGCCACGCCGCCGCAACCGCCCGCCGCCTGCTCGTCGAAACCGGTTGGGAAATCACCTGCGCGGTCGGCCGCGACGAAAAACTCCGCCGGAGCCTCGCGCGCCTCGCCGCCGCCCGCCCGCAGCCCGCGACGATCATCGGCTGGACCGATCAGGTGCCGCGCCTGCTCATGACGCACCACGTCGTCGTCAGCAAAGCCGGCGGCGCGACCACGCAGGAAGCGATCGCCGCGCTCTGCCCGATGATCGTCAGCCAGGTCGTGCCCGGCCAGGAGGAGGGCAACTTCGAACTCCTCCGGCGCCACGGCGCCGGCGCGCTCGCGGAAACGCCCGACGACGTCCTCGCCGCGCTGCGCCGCGCTTTCGCCGACCGCGGCCACCTCTGGCGCGACTGGCGCGCCGCACTCCGTCCGCTCGCCCGGCCCGACGCCGCCGACGACATCGCCCGCGACGTCCTCGCCGCCATCGCCGGTTCTGTAGCGGCGGTCCATGACCGTCGTTCTCCCGGGCAGAACCTCCGCTCCCCCGGCCCCGCCCTCGTCCCCTCCATCCCTGGCCCCGGCGAATGAAAATCCGCTTTATCTTCAATCCCCACTCCGGCCGGAACGCCCGCCGCCCTTGGCTCCCGCGCCACATCCGCGAGTTCATCGCGTCGCACCGTCTCGACGCGTCGCTCGCCGCCACCGTCGGGCCCGGCCACGCCACCGAGCTCGCGCGCGACGCCCTCGCCGACGGTTGCGATCGTATCGTCGCCGTCGGCGGCGACGGCACGATAAACGAAATCGGCCAGGCGCTCCTCCACTCGCCGGCCGCCCTCGGCCTCATCCCGTGCGGATCCGGCAACGGCCTCGCCCGCCACCTCGGCCTGCCGGTGAATCCCCACTCTGCGCTCGAGCTCTCCGTCGCGCCCGCCGCGCGCATCGCTACGATCGACACCGGCGCTGCCAACGGTCGCCCGTTCTTCAACGCGATGGGCAGCGGCTTCGACGCCGAGATCAGCCGCCGCTTCAACCGCCTGACGCGCCGCGGGCTCGCCGCCTACGCGCGCACCGGCCTCGGCGCCTTTTGCCGCCGCCGCCATCAGCGCGTCGTCATCCGCACCGGCGAGCAGACGCGCACGCTCGACACGCTCCTCGTTGCCATCGCCAACTCCGACCAATATGGCAACGGCGCCTTCATCGCGCCCGGCGCCCGCGTCGACGACGGCCAGCTCGACCTCGTCGCCATCGGCCGCGTCGATTTCGCCAGCGCCGTGCCGCTCATCGCGCGCCTCTTCCTCCGCAAAATCCACGACAGCTCGCTCGTCGTCCGCCTCCGCGGCGCGCGCTTCACCATCGAGCGCACCCAGCCCGGGCTCATTCACACGGACGGCGAGACGCACAAGGCCGGCTCGATCGTTCACGTCGAAGTCCGCCCCCGCAGCCTCCGCCTCCTCGTCCCCGCCCGCCCCCGGCCTCCGCCCCAACTCCCCGCGAGCGGCCCGATCCAGTGTCACGTATTACGTGACACTTCCTGCGAGGGCACATCGACCAGGTGTCACGTATTACGTGACATGTTGATCTTGGAGTCCCTGGCCGCTCTCACGCCCTCGCCTCTCGTTTTTTCGCCGCCATGAAACCCCTGCTCCGCGTCCGCACCGTCATCCTCTCCGACGTGCACCTCGGCACGTCGGACTGCAAAATCCGCGAGGTGAATCATTTTCTCCGCCACACCCGCTGCGCCCGCCTGATCCTCAACGGCGACATCATCGACGGCTGGCAGCTCACCCGCTCCGGCCAGTGGACCAAGGCGCACACGCGCTTCGTCCGCATCGTCCTCAAGAAACTCGAGAAGCGCGACACCGAGATCATCTACCTGCGCGGCAACCACGACGACATCCTCGCCTCCTTCCTCCCGCTCGATTTCGAAAACCTGCGCGTGGTCGAGGACTTCATCCACGAAGGCCGGCGCGGCCGCTACCTCGTGCTGCACGGCGATGTGTTCGACACCGTCACGCGCAATTTCGTCTTTCTCGCCCACCTCGGCGACTGGGGCTACCGCGTCCTCCTCAAGCTCAACCGACTCTACAACGCGTGGCGCGCCTGGCGCGGCAAGGAATACTGGTCGCTCAGCAAGGCGATCAAGGCCCGCGTGAAGGAAGCCGTCAGCCACGTCTCGAAATTCGAGGATCACATCGTCCAGCTCGCGCGCGAGCGCGGCTGCGTCGGCGCGATGTGCGGCCACATCCACACCGCCGCCGACAAGATGATCGGCGGCATCCACTACTTGAACTCCGGCGACTGGGTCGAATCGCTCACCGCCGTCGTCGAGCACCACGACGGCCGCTACGAGCTCATCAACTTCACCGACTTCGTCCGCGACTTTCCCCTCGAGCCCGAGGAGCCCGCCGGCGAGGAAATCCACCTCGACGCCTCCGATCTCGACGAAATTGCCGCTCTCCGCGCCGGCCCCGCCGCGTAGTCGGACTCATTGGGAGTGCGCCAGCCCCCTGGCGCCTTGGATCAAAAGCGGCAGGGGACTGCCGCACTCCAAAATTTCGCCCCTTCACCTCACCCCAACCGCGCCAGCTCCTCCCGAATCACCGCGACGGTTCGCTCGACCGCGCCCGCGTTCTCCCGCTGCCAGTTTTCCGCCGCCGCCGCCATCGCCTCACGCTTCACCGCATCGCCGAGCAACTCCGCCACGCGCTCGCTCAACGCCGCCGCGTCCGCCACCTCGATCGCCGCGCCGCAGGCCAGCAGCTCGTCCGCGATCGCGCGGAAATTGCTCATCGCCGGCCCGAACAAAATCGGCTTCCGCAGCGCCGCCGCCTCCACCGGCGTCTGGCCGCCTTCGTTTCGCAACAGGCTCTTTCCCACGAAAACCAAATCCGCGAGCTGCGTCAGTTTTCGCAGCTCGCCCGTCGTGTCCCCGACCGTCACGTCGACGGGCCCGTCCGCCGCACCGCGCGATCGCAGGTGAAACGTCACCTTCGCCGCCTGCAGCAACCGCTCGATCTCGCCGCGCCGCTCCGCGTGACGCGGCACGAGCAACAGCGACGCCGCCGCGCCCGCCGCTTTCGCCGCCCGCCAGGCCTCGATCAATGCCGCCTCCTCGCCCGGCCACGTCGACGAGCCGAGCACGATCAAGCCATCCCTGAATCCGAGTTCGCGGCGCAGTCGCGTCCATTCGCCATCCGCCAGCGGCGCGATCCGCACGTCGAGTTTGATGTTGCCCGTCATCGTCAGCCGCTCCGCCGCGACGCCCAGTTCGCGAAAGCGTTTTTCGTCCCGCGCCGATCCCGGCAACACCCGTGTGAGCCCGCCCAGCACAGCGCGCGCCGCGAAGGGAAAACGTTTCAGCCGGCGAATCGTCCGGTCCGACATCCGCGCATTGATCGCGATCACCGGCACGCCGCGCACATTCGCCTGGTGGAGGTGCTCCGGCCAGCGTTCGCCTTCGGTGAGGATCACCAAATCCGGCTCGATCCGCTTCCACGCGCGCCGCGAAAACCACCACCAGTCGATCGGAAAGTAACCCACCCCCGCAACCGATCCGGCATACCGCTCCTGCGCCACGCGATAACCCGTGCTCGTCGTCGTCGTCAGATAAATCTCGACGCCGTGTGGAGGCGGGGTGCCCTCACCCCGCTGCCCATCCCGCTGCAACGCCTCGAGCACCGGCCCGATCGCCAGCATTTCGCCGACGCTCACCGCCTGCAGCCAGATGCGCCGCACGCCGGGCTTTTTCGCGGGCAATTCCTCGTGTCCGCCGAATCGTTGCGCAAACTTCGCGCCGTAGCCGCCCCGTTTTCGCATCCGCCACAAATACCGCGGCGCCAGCACCACCATCACCGGGAGGAACAGGATTCGGTAAAGCCAGAGCATCGAGAAGCGTTCCCTCACTTCAAATCCGCCGCCCGCGCATTCCGAGCTTTAAGTGGCCCGTCACCGCGTCCGCGCCGCTTCGCGGTGGCGAATGTGCCCACGACTCCGCCGCCGTTTTCGCGTGACACCCACGCGCGCCGCTCCCATTCCCGCACGCATGTTGCGAACTGGCCGCGCCGTCTTGCTCGCGCTGTTTCTCGCCACCGGGCTGCGCGCCGCGCCGTGGCCCGCCGTCGACAGCGACCTGCCGCCCGACCCGGCGGTTCGCTGGGGCACGCTGCCCAACGGCCTCCGCTACGCCGTCCGCCCGAACGCCGAGCCGAAGGGCCGCGTCTCCGTCCGGCTCGTCGTCGCCGCCGGCTCGCTCAATGAGCGCGACGACGAGCGCGGCCTCGCGCACTTCGTCGAGCACATGGTCTACCGCGGCACGCGCCAGCATCCCGGCGGCGAACTCATCTCCGCCCTCCAGCGGCTCGGCGTGAGCTTCGGTCCCGACAACACCGCGTTCACGTTCTGGGACCACACCATCTACCAGCTCGATCTGCCCGACAACTCTGCGGCCACGCTGCGCGAGGGGCTCGGCTTTTTCCGCGAATACGCCGGCGACGTCACCTTCGACCCCAAACTGATCGAGCGCGAGCGCAACGTCGTCCTCAACGAACGCGACACGCGCGACACGCCCGACGCGCGCGCCGGCGACACCAACCTCGCGTTCCTCTGGCCGAAATCCCTCCAGGTGCGACGCGCGCCGATCGGCCTGCCGGAGCAGATCCGCTCGTTCACGCGCGCCCAGTTCGTCGCGTTCTACGACGCGTGGTATCGGCCCGACCGCATGGCCCTGGTCGTCGTCGGCGACCTCGATCCCGCGGTCGCCGCCAGTCTCGTCACGGAGGTTTTTCAATCGCTCCAGCCCCGCGGACCGCCGCGCGCCGACGTGCTGCCGGCGATTCCCGACGAGGCCTCGAGCTCCAACGTCCGCGTCTTCACCGACCCGGGCCTCGCCGGCGCGAGCTGCAATCTCGAGCATCCGTTTCCCGATCCGCGCGGGCGCGACACCCACACCCGCCGCGTCTTGCAACTGCGCCGCGGGCTCGCGTTCGCGATGCTCCAGCGCCGCGCCGCCAAGTTCTCGCGCCAGTCCGACGGCCAGCTCGTCAGCCCGCTCGCCAATATCAGCACGCCATTCCCCGGCTGGGCGCTCGCGACCTTCGGCGCCGCCGGCAAGATCAACGACTGGCAGGCGTTCGTCGCCGACCTCGAGCAGGAGCACCGCCGCGCTTTTCTTCACGGCTTCGGCGCCGGCGAGCTCAGCCTGGCGCGCACCGCCTTCGCCGCCTACTACGAGGACGCCGTCCGCACCGCCGCGACCTGGCCGTCGAGCTGGATCGCCGGCCTCATCGCCAACTCGATCGTCGCCGGCGATGTCTTCACCACCCCGGCCGCCGTGCAACGCGACCTCGCCGCCGACCTCGCCGCCACGACGCCCGCGGAATGCCTCGAGGCCTTCCGCCAGGCGTGGAGCACGCACGCGCCGCACGTTTTCATTTCGACCAATCCCCTGTTTCACGTCACCGCCGCCGAGATCGCCGCCGCGCTCAACAAAAGCCGCAACACCGCGGTCGCCGCGCCCGCCGAGCTCAAGACCGGCGAGTTCGCCTACCAGGATTTCGGCCCGCCCGGCCGCATCGTGCACGAGGAACACGCCGCCGACCTCGACATTTCCCAAGCCGCGTTCGCCAACGGCGTGCGGCTGAATTTCAAGCCCACGCAGTTCGAGGCCGACACCGTGCAAATCTACGTCCGCGTCGGCAACGGCCGCCTCAGCCAGCCGGAAAAGCAGCCCGGCCTCGACCTGCTCGCCAACGTCGTCGTGCCGCAGGGCGGCCTCGGCCGCCACACCGTCGAGGAACTGCAGGATGTGCTCGCCAGCCACACGCTCGCGCTCTCCTTCGGCGTGGACAGCGACGCTCTCGATTTCAACGCCCGCTGCGCGCGCCGCGATTTGCGGCTCTGCCTCCAGTTGATCGCCGCGCACCTCACCGATTCCGCTTATCGCACCGACGCGATGCCGCAGGCGCGCGCCCAGTTCGGCTCGATGTATGCGTCGCTTTCGGCCTCGCCCGGCGGCACCATTTCGCTCCAGGCGCTGCGCGTCATCTCCGGCGGCGACCACCGCTTCGGCACGCCGACGCCAAAGGAGCTCGAGCAGCGCACCATCGACGAGGTCCGCGCGTGGATCGATCCGCAGTTCAAGCACGGCCCGATCGAACTCGGCATCGCCGGCGACACGACATGGGGCGAAGTCTCCGCCGCCGTCGCCGCCACGCTCGGCGCGCTGCCGGAGCGCGCGCCCCGCTCCGCCATCGTCAACTCGCAACCCCTCTCGATCCCGCGCGAGCCTGACAAGCCGGTTTATGTTTCCACCACGGAACCGACGCTCCACCAGGTCGCGCTCGCCTGGGTTTGCCCGGTGCCCGATCTCGACGGCATGCACATGGAGCGCCGCTGCGCTCTCCTCGCCGATCTGCTCGAGGAACGCCTCCGGGTCCGCCTCCGCGAGCAGCTCGGCGCTGCCTACGGCTGCTCCGTCGATTTTATCGCGACCGACGGTTTCCCGAACCTCAGCTATTTCAGCGTCTACACCGCCGTCGCGCCCGGCGACGCCGAAAAAGCCGACCGGCTCATTCGCGACGAAATCCAGCGGCTGCGCAAAAACCCCCTCACCGACGACGAGTTCGAACGCGTGAAACAACCCTTCGTCACGCACCGCGACGCCGATCTCCGCAACAATGCCTACTGGGGCTACACCGTCCTGCGCGACGCCCAGCAGCGCCCCGAGCGCCTCGTCGCCGCCCGCGACCGCACCGCCGACTGCAACGCCATCCGCCGCTCGGATCTCGAGGCGCTCGCGCAGCGCTATTTCAAAAAAGCGCCCTGGTTCCAGTTCGTCGCCTACCCCGCCGTCAGGAAGAGCCTTCTTCCGTTTCGCGCAGGCGGAAATTGAACAGCGGCAGCAGGCACAGCAGCCCGATCACCGTCAGCCCGAGCACCGAATAGCCGGCGACGTCGTGCACCGTGCCTTCGATCGCGCGCGATCCATAGTGGTAGGCCCAGCCCGTGAGAAAAAGCCCGCGGATCAGGTTGGTCAGGAACGCCAGCACCATCGCCGCCGCCACGAGCGCGATCTTTTTCCACAGCTTGTCGAGAAACACCGCCGCCAGGAACGACCCCGCGAACAGGCAGCCCGTCAGCGAACGGATCCCCGAGCACGCGTCCTCCACCCCCACGCTGCCGTTCGGCAGCACGAGCACGTTGCCCTGTTGTTCGATCGGCAGCCCGAGCAGGTCGAACACGCCCGACACCACCGTGACGACCTTGCGCAGCAGGAACAGGTTCAACTGCGACTCCACCACCGAAACCATCGGCGCCGACACCAGCCACACGAGCACGGGGAAAATAAACAGCAGCACCAGCCGCACCCGGGCATCGTCAAAAAGTCCCGCCTGTGCGCTCGGGCTCGGCGGGACCGGCCCATCCGCCACAGCCTCGGCGAAAGCGGGCTCGGCGCGCCCTCCGATCCCGCCGTTCTCCGGTGAATTCAGAAACAGCAGCGGCAGCACGATCCCGATCATCCCGATCGTGATCGCCAGCGTTCCCGGCTGCGACGACCCCGCGCCCGCGCGGTAGAACGCCCCGAGCAAAAACATCACCGCGCCCAGCGCAAGTGCCGCGCCCGCCCCGATCCGGAGCGTCCACCTGGCCAGGCCGCCGGCGCGCGCGCTCCCCGGCGCCGCGCACGCCTGCACCGCCGCGCGAATTTTCGCCCCGCGATCATACACCACGAACGCGACAAACGCCGGCACGAGCCAGCCGAAGCCGTAGTCCTCCTTCACCCGCCACCAGTGCGACTGGTCCCACGCCACGAACGCCATGAACCCGGCCGCCAGCACCAGCGCGCCGAGAAATCCCGGCGTCAGCTCCGCGCTCCATTTCTTCCACCAACTCACCATCCTCGCGAGCGAACATTCCCCTCCGCCGAACGCGAGCATCTTCCCGGCCTACGACGCAGGCCGCGAATATACGACGCACGCTTTTGGAGTGCGGCAGTCCTCTGCCGCTTTCTTCCAACCCACTGAGACCCGGCCGCGCTCCAAATTATCTTAACCCAACGCTCCTCCCCGACTCCAGCCGTCCGCGCCCATCCTACCGCCTCGCCTTCAGCCGCCCGAGCACCAACTCCCGCAGCGCCGGCTCCATCTCCGCGCTCCGCTTCGCGAACGCCGACTCCAGATCCGCCCACGGCACCGCGCCATCCGGCACCAGGATCGGGGTCTGGTTTTTCAGCGGGCTCGCGTCGCCCGGATCCACCCGCGCATGCACGAATCCATTTTCCGGCCGCCACGTCAGCGCCCGCTCGCTGCGCCCGGCGTTTGTCAGGTAGCAAATTTGAAATCCCTCGATCGCGTTCGCCGGCACATACCACACGATCAATTCCAGCTTGTCGTCCTCGAACCAGCGCCTCCGCCCGGCCGCCTCCTGCTTGACCTCGCGAATCTCCTTCAACACGCCGCGAAGGCTAGCCCGTCGCGGATTCCTGTCAAAAAAACAACAACTGCGAGCCGTGGCCGGGAGACATTTCACTTTTCTCACCGTCGAGTAGGCGAGCGCCAGCGAGCCGTGGCTTCCTCTCGGCATGGCGGCGGTCGGAACAGCCCCGCCACCGTCGGCCCGAGGCGCACCGCCTCTACACCGCGCTCACCACGATCGACGCATTCGTCCCGCCGAACCCGAAGCTGTTCGCCAGCGCCGCGCGCACCGTCTTCTTCACTGCCACATTCGGGGTGAAGTTCAGCCCCGTCTCCGCGCACGCCGGATCGAGGTTTTCGAGATTGATCGTCGGCGGCACCACGCCCTCGCGAATCGCCATCACCGCCGCGAACACGCCCGTCGCGCCCGCGCCGCCGAGCAGATGTCCGGTCATCGATTTCACGCCGCTCACATGCAGCGCCGCCTTGTTTTCGCCGAACACCGCCGCGATCGCCGCCGCCTCCTCGCCATCGCCGCCGGGCGTCGAGGTCGCGTGCGCCGACACGTAATCGATCTCCGTCGCCGCGAGCCCCGATCGCGCGACCGCCGCCCGCATCGCCCGCGCCGAACCCTCCGCGCCTGGCGCCAGCGACGACAAATGGTAGGCGTCCGCCGACGCGCCATACCCGCGCAGCTCCGCATAAATCCGCGCCCCGCGTTTCACCGCCTGCTCCATTTCCTCGAGCACGAACACGACCGAGCCTTCCGACACCACG
>DASZPP010000279.1:0-6340 GCA_035549975.1 Opitutus sp. | reverse complement strand
TCGCGGAGAAGGACCGGCTGCTGCTCGGCGGCTGGTCATTGCGCGGCGCGGACGGCAAAGAGCAGCTCGGGCATATCTCGACGGTCGCTTACGCGGACAAGGCGCTCGGGCGGATCGGCAGTGTGCCGGTGGCGCACATCGACGGGCTCGAGCCGGATGGCGCGGGCGGCTACACGGTGTGCGACTGGCTGACGGGCGACGTGCTGCACGTGTCGGCGGACGGCGTGCCGACGCCGATCATGAAGCTGCACCAAGGCAGCGCGGATCACACGTATCTGGCCGCGAAAAAGGAGCTCGTGATTCCGCTGATGCTGGATGGCGTGCTGCGGGCGTATCGGTGGGAACCGTAGTTTTGGAGCCACAGATTGCACAGATAGGCACGGATTGATCCGCTCCGTTTCACAGGAGGGCGCGGAGAGCGCAGAGATCGAGCCCAGACGCACTGCTGCCTCCTTCCTCCTTTGGCAGTTGGTTTGGTCCCGAGAGGCCTGGATCCGTGTGCATCGGTGCGATCCATGGCAAAAACGGAGGGAGAAAATGCGCGATTGAGCGGGGCGCGGGCGGGACGTAGGGTCGCGGCATGAAAACACATTTCCCGGGCCGGTGGCTCGGTGTCGGGTTGGTGGCGGCGGCGCTGATCGCGCCGGGGCTGCGGGCGGAGACGGCGGCGGACGCGGCGTTCGAGAAACTCGCGCACGAGAGCATCGAGGCGCTGCTGAAATTCTCGCCTGAACAGGCGACGCAGCTCGGCGATCACCGTTACGACGGGGAGCTGAGCGATTACAGCGCGGCGGCGATCGCGGCGCGCGTGGAGGAGTTGCGCGGCGAGAGAGCGGCGATGAAACAGATTGACCGGGCGGCGCTCACCGGACCGAACCGCGCAGATGCGGACATCCTCAAGCTGCAGCTCGACGCGATGCTGTTCACGCTGACGGAGGAGCGGCCGCAGGATTGGAATCCGCTTTCATATAACGACAGCCTGGCGAACAGCGTGTATCTGCTCGTCGCGCGGGATTTCGCGCCGGCGGCAGAGCGGCTGCGGTCGGCGAAATCGCGGCTCGAGGCGATGCCGCGCGTGATCGCGCAGATCAAGGCGAACCTGAAAAATCCGCCGCGGATTCACACGGAGACGACGATTTCCCAGACGGCGGGTGCGATCGAGTTCGTGAAGACGGGGCTCGATCCACTGTTCGAAAAGGCGCCGGAGATGCGCGCCGAACTCGCGCCGGCGCAGGTCAAGGCGGCGGCGGCGCTGGCGGACTACAAGGCGTGGCTCGAAAAGGACGTGCTGCCGACGGCCAACGGCGACTTCCGGCTCGGCAAGGAGAAGTTTCGCGAGAAGCTGCACTACGCGCTCGATTCGGACATGCCGCCGGAGGTGATTTTGCAGCGCGCGGAACGTGAGCTGGAGACGACGACGGACGAGCTCTATGCGACGGCGCTGCCGCTGTTCAAAACGTATTTTCCCGATGCCGGCGACAAGGCGCAGGCGGACCGGCCGCGGGTGATCCGGGCGGTGCTCGACCGGCTCGCGGAGAAGCACGCGAACGACGACACCGTCGTCGTTCGCGCGAGGGAAATCACGAAGGAGGCGACGGCGTTCGTGCGCGAGAAGCATCTGCTGACGGTGCCGGACACGCCGCTGAACGTGATCGTGCTGCCGGAATTCCAGCGCGGCGTGGCGATCGCGTATTGCGACTCGCCGGGCGCGCTCGAGAAGAATGGCGAGACGTTTTTCTCCGTGTCGCCGACGCCGGCGGATTGGACGAAGGAGCGGAAGGAATCGTTCTATCGCGAGTATAACGACTACATGCTCCACGATCTCACGGTGCACGAGGCGATGCCCGGGCATTACGTGCAACTGGCGCATTCGAACCAGTTTCACGCGCCGACGCTCGTGCGCGCGGTGTTCCAGAGCGGATCGTTCATCGAAGGCTGGGCCGTTTACGCCGAGCGCGTGATGGCGGAGGCGGGTTTCGGCGGGCCGGAGGTGCGGATGCAGCAGCTCAAGATGCGGCTGCGTGCGATCATCAACGCGATTTTGGACAACAAGGTTCAGACCGCGGGCATGACCGAGCAGGCGGCGCTCGATCTGATGGAGAAGCGCGGGTTCCAGGAGGAGGGCGAGGCGGTCGGCAAGTGGCGGCGCGCGTGCCAGAGCTCGACGCAGCTCTCGACCTATTTCGTCGGCACGGTCGAGCACGACGACATGCGCGCGGCGGCGGAGAAGAAGGAAGGCGCGGCGTTCGACTTGATGAAGTATCACGACCTCGTGCTCTCGCGCGGCAGCCCGCCGGTGAAGTATGTGCGGCGGGAGCTGGGGCTGTAGACCGATCAGCGGACCTTTCCGCGGATGAACACGGATGCGGTCGCGCGACCTCCGAGCCGGAATTAACAGGAGGGCGCGGAGGAAGCAGAGAATGAAATCTCAACCTCTCTGCGCTCTCCGCCGAGGAATGGAAGCCGACCGATCCGCGGTCATCCGCGTGATCCGCGGGGAAGGATTGAAGGCGAGTAGCGGCAGGGGTCCCTGCCGGCCGTAGTAGGACCAGCAGGCACGGAGGCCTGCTGCTACGGGAACGGCCTCGCGCTACTCGGTGCGCAGGGCGATCATGGGGCTGACGCGGCTGGCGCGGCGGGCGGGGAGCCAGCAGGCGAAGACGCCGACGGCGACGAGCAGGGTGGTGATGCTGGCGAAGACGAGCGGGTCGTTCGGCGAGATGCCCATCAGGAAACCGACCTTGGCGAAAAGGCGCGTCGCGCCGAAGGCGCCGGCGAGGCCGATCGCGAGCCCGAGGCCGAGTTGGAGGAAGCCGCGCGACAGGACGAGGCGGACGATGCTGCCGCCGGTGGCGCCGAGCGCCATGCGGATGCCGATCTCGCGCGTGCGACGCGCGGTGTTTTGCGCGACGACGGCATAGATGCCGACGGACGCCATCAGCAGGCCGATGAGCGCGAAGACCGAGAAGACGATGCCGAAGACATTCAGGAACCAGAGATTGTTGGCGATGGTGGCCGAGAGCGTGCGCACTTCGAAGAGCGGGAGGTTGGGATCGAGCTTCTGGACCGTGGCGCGGACGGCGCGCGCGAGTTGCGCGGGGTCGGACTGGGTGCGGATCATGATGCCCATCCAGCCCCACGGCTGCAGGCGGTAAGGCATGTGAAACAAAGGCGGCGAGTCGTCGCGGCCGGGGTTTTGTTGCAGGTCGGCGGAGACGCCGATGACCGTCATCCACACGTCAGGCTTGTTCTTGTCGTCGGTGAGCAGCCGGAAGCGTTTGCCGAGCGGCGACTCGCCGGGCCAGAATCGCGCGGCAAAGGCGCGGGCGACGATCACGTTTTCCCGGCCGGTGTCGCCGTCGAGTTCGTTGAAGTAGCGTCCGCTGAGCAGCGGCAGCCGGATCGATGGGAGGTAGCCGGGCGTCTCGACGATGAACGACGCGCGCGGCGGTTGTTTTGGGTCGGCGATCGGGCGGCCCTCGATCTCGATGTTGCGGTCGTTGGAGCCGAGGCCCGGGAAACTGCTCGCGGCGGAGACCTCGGTCGCGCCGGGCAGCGTGCGCAGCTCGGGCAGCAGCCGCTCGAAGAACTGCCGGCGGGACTCGGGCTCGTGGTAGCGCTCGCCGTCGCCTTCGGGCAACTGGAGCCGGGCGGTGAAGATGCTTTCGGGCCGCACGAAACCGTTGAAATGCTGGGCGGCGAAGAAACTGCGGATCATCATGCCGGCGCCGGCGAGGAGGACGACGGTGAGCGCGAATTGCAGGACGACGAGGGCGGCGGCGAGCCGGTTGCGATGGCTGCCGGCGCCGGCGGTGCCGTCCTTCATGGCGGTGTTGAGGTCGACGCGCGAGGCGCGCAGCGCGGGCACGAGGCCGAAAACGATGCCGCTCAGCACCGAGATCGCCGCGAAGTAGGCGAAGGCGCGCCAGTCCATCGTGAAGATGACCCAGTAGGGCTTGCCGACGTTCTGGACGGAGAGATCGAACGCGTGGACGCCGAGGAGCGAGAGGCCGAGCCCGAGCAGGCCGCCGAGCGAGCTGAGCAGGACGCTTTCGACGAGGAGCTGGCGGACGAGCTGCCAGCGCGTCGCGCCCATCGCGGCGCGGACGGCGATTTCGCGCGAGCGGACGATCGCGCGGCCGAGCAGCATGTTGGCGACGTTGGCGCAGGCGATGAGCAGGACGCAGCCGACGGCGCCGAGCATCATGAAAAACACGTCGCGGATTTTGCCGCCGTTGTAGGTGTCCTGAAACGTGCGGGCCTCGATCCCGAGGTCCTTGTCGGCATCGGCGTGGTCGTGCGCGAGGCGCGCGGCGATGACGGCGAGGTCGGAGTTGGCGGCGGCGAGCGAGACGCCGGGCCGGCGCACGCCGAAGAGCTCGAGGCCGCGGTTGGTGCGTTTCTCGAGATCGGCGGTCGGAACGAGCGGCATCCAGAAATCCTCGTTGTTGGGAAATTTGAAACCGGCGGGCATGACGCCGATGATCGTGGCGGCGGTGCCATCGACGTGGACGGCACGGCCGATCACGCCCGGATCGGAGGCGTAGCGGTTTTTCCAGACGCCGGAGCCGAGGAGGACGACGGCCGCGGTGCCGGCCTTGCCATCGTCGGGCGAGAAGCCGCGGCCCAGCATCGGCGGCGTGTGGATGAGGTTGAAGAAGCCGGACGTGACGTGCGCGACGGTGAAGCGCTCGGGCGGCACGCCGGGCTCGCTGAGCACGCTAGCGCTGCGCGAGAGCGCCTCGACCCCTTCGAAGCTTTGTTGCGAGGATTTGTAGTCGAGGTAGTCGAGCCAGGAAACCCGGGAGCGATCCTCGGGGTTGGTAAGCCGGTAGTTCGCGATGGTGACGAGCCGGTCGCCGCCGGGGACGGGCACGGGTTTGAAGAGGGCGGCGTTGACGAGGGTGAAGACGGTGGTGTTGAGACCGATCCCAAGGGCGAGCGTGACGATGACGGCGGCGGAGAACCAGCGATGCGTGCGGAGCATCCGGAGGGCAAAGCGGAGGTCTTGGAACATGATGGGGTGGGGACGCGCCAAGCCGCCGGCGCCGGGGATTGGCGCGCGGCGGCGAAACGTGGTTATGGCAAGCACCCGCGAAGGCACGAGCAAGTTGCAGGGAATTTTGGTGCGATGACATTGTGGCACGGGCGTTCCAGCCCGCGGGAATGAATCGGAAAGTGCGGCCTTCCCGCGCGGGCTGAACCCCCGCGCTCCTGAGTGAGAGTCCGGCGATCGGCCGCAGCGGCCGGCCTCCGTGCCTGCCGGGCTTTGAGCAGGTGATCCCGGCAGGCAGGGACGCCTGCCGCTACGATGGCGGCCAGCGCCGGCGGCGTTGACCGGCCCGCGCGGAAGGCGAAGGCTCCGCGGCGCCAGCACGATGACCGACAAATTCATTTTGAACAGCGTGGTGACCTACGCCGGCGTGGATCGCGACGAGGTGCTGACGCTCGCGGGCGTCTTCAAGCTGCTCCAGGATGCGGCGATCGCGCATGCGAACCAGTTTGACGCGGGCACGCGCGCGATGCTCACGCGGGGCGAATCGTGGGTGTTGAACCGGATCGCGGTGGAGATCGTGCGCTACCCGCGTTACGAGGAGGCGGTGCGGGTCGAGACGTGGTCGAATGGAATCCGCGGTTTCAAGGGCATCCGGGATTTCCGCGGCTACGACGGGCGCGGCGAACAGTGGTTGCGCGGATCGTCGTTGTGGCTGTATGTAAACGCGCGAACGAAAACGATCGTGCGTGTGCCGCCGGAGATCGCGGCGGGATTTCCGACGCACACCGCCGAGTTGTTTTGTCCGGACCTGGAGAAGCTGGAGTTCGACGCGCCGGCGGAAACGGCGCCGAGGATCGAGGTGACGTTGCGCTATGCGGACTTCGACGCGAACGCGCATGTGAACAATGCGGCGTATCTGGACTTCGTGCAGACGGCGCTCGCGCGGGCGGGTTTTCCGGCGCGGCCGCGGGGCGTGCGGGTGAAATATGCGAAGGGGATCGCGGCCGAGACGGCTGCGATCGACGTGCGAGTCGAACGAGTTGCAGACGGGGCGCGGTTTGGCGTGGAGAAGGACGGGACGGTCTATGCAGTGGGCGAGACGTTGTAGGGCGGGGTCGCCGACCCCGCCGGAAAGGCACGGGCGGCGGAACGAATTCGAAAAACGGCGGGGTCGGGAGACCCCGCCCTACAACTGAAGAAGTTTCGCGGCCCAGTCGCGGGTGGCGTCGGGAAAGGCGGGAGCGGCGAAGGCGCCGGTTGCGTCGGCGGCGAGATCGAGCGGGGCCAGCCAGGTGCCGTCGCGGGGATTGAACCACGTCCAGCGATAGCGTGCGTTCGGCGTGA
>DASZPP010000278.1:0-12416 GCA_035549975.1 Opitutus sp. | reverse complement strand
GCCGATCCAGCCGCCCTTCCTTTTCCTCAACGAGGCCTCGGTGAGCTCGAACGGTGCGAACGGGAAATACAAGATCACCGGCCAGGAATTTTTCCTGCAGGGTCATTTCAAGGACAACCCCGTGATGCCCGCCTCGATCATGCTGGAGGCGCTTGGGCAACTGGCGGTGCTCTTCCTGCTCGAAGGCATGGTGGTCGAGCCCGGTAAGGTGGTCAGCCCGCAGACGATTTTCTTCACCGGCTGCGAAGGCGTGCGGGCGCATCGCATGTGCAAGCCGGGCGACATCCTCACGCTCTCGATCAAGCCGAAGCGGGCCAAGATGCCGCTCGCGACCTTCGAGGGCGCGATCCGTGTGGGCCAGGAAAAGGCGGCGATCGCGGAGGAGATCACGCTGACCTTTGGCCTCGTGGATGCGGCGGAAACGCCGCGGGGCGTGAACGGGGTCGCGACGGCTCCGAAGCCGGAATTGTCCGAAGAAACCGGGCCCACGCCCCCACTTCGTGCCGCGATCGGCGCCTGAGCGAGAACCTCGCCGGAGAGCGATCTCCCGTTGACCGGCGTTACTAAGGCGGTTTAGTTCACGTCTTTCCGCGTGTGCTTCGGCTGGGTTGCCGGAGTCGCGTGCGAAGTTATTCTAGCACCAGCATGCCCCGCGTCTTCATCACCGGCCTCGGGTTCGTCACGAGCATTGGCAACGATGCCGCGACCGTGGGGAGCCACTTGCGCGAGTTGCGCCATGGGTTTGAGGTTTACCCGGCCTTTCAGAAGCCGGACATCCCCTGCAAGGTCGTCGGCACCGTCAAGGACTTCAGCACCGACTCCGCCGATCCCGAAGACTGGACGTTTCCTGCGCGTTACAAGGTCAAACGCGAACTGCTCCGCTCGATGGCGCCGAACGGCCTCTTCGCGCACTGCGCGATGCTGCAGGCGGTCGAAGACGCGCGGCTGACCGAACCGGACATCTCCAACGTCGACACCGGCCTCTACGCGGCTTCGGGCGGCTCGCCCTTTCTGACGCATTATCATCACGAACGGCTGCTGAAGGTCGGCGTCATGCGTTGTTCTCCGCTCGGGATCGTCGCATCGATCGTGGGCACGCTGAACTTCAACCTCGTCGCCGCGTTCAAGATTCAGGGTTCGTCGTGCGGGTTTTCGTCGGCGTGCGCGTCGTCGGCGCATGCGCTCGGGTTCGCGTTCGACGATCTCTCGCTCGGACGGCAAAAACGGATGTTCATCGTCGGGGCGGAGGACGGCAACTACGACGCGATCCTGCCCTTCGCCGGCATGCGGACGCTTTCGCTGCAATCGGATCCGGAAACGGCTTCGCGGCCGTTCGACGTGGCGCGCGACGGATTCGTCGGCACGGGCGGGGCGACGGTGCTCGTGCTCGAGACCGAGGAGGAGGTGACGCGGCGCGGCGTGACGCCCTATTGCGAGGTGCTCGGCTGGGGACAGGCGTCCGACGGCTACAATGTGGCGATTTCGCATCCGGACGGTTACGGTTCGGCGGAGGCGATGAAACGTGCGTTGCAGGCCAGCAAGGTGTCGCCGGAGGAGGTCGATTACGTGAACGCACACGCCACCTCGACATTGATCGGAGACGTGTCGGAGGCGCGCGCGCTCCGGGCCGTGTTCAACAATGGATCGAGCCCGGCGATCAGCAGCACGAAGGCGCTGACCGGCCACGGCCTGTCGCTCGCGGGGGCGATGGAGAGCGCCTTCTGCGCGCTGGCGATGCGCGGCGGCTACACGCCGGGCTCCGCGCACATCACGCAACTCGACCCGGCGTGCGAAGGTTTGAAAATTCTGCGTGTCACGGAGCCGAAAGCGCCCGCGATCGTGGTGAAAAACAGCAGCGGTTTTGGCGGGGCCAACGTCGCGCTGGTTTTCAAGCGGGCTTGAGCGGAGCGCTGGCGCAGCGGCTCGTAACGCCAGTCGATGACTGACGCCGGGGTCGCTCGGAGACCGGCCCACCGGCGGTGTCGAATCCGCTCGCGCCGGATTGTGATGCCATGCGAAGCTGCGCGCGATGGCCGAAAGCCTTGTCCAGCTTTATCCGACGGCGTTTGTCACCGGCGCGAGCGCGGGACTCGGCCGTGCGTTTGTGGACATGCTGCTGCAGGAAGGCGTGCGTGTGTGGGGCACTTCGCGCGACACCGTGCGCCTGACGGATCTCGCGTCGCGCAACCCGGCGTCGTTCACGCCTGTCGTGCTCGATCTCGCGCGAGCGGCGGAGGCGGAGGCGGCGTTCACGCGTGCTGCGAGGTATGCCGGTGGCGGTTTCGATCTGGTGATCAACAACGCCGGCTACGGGGTCTTCGGCGGTTTCGACCAGGTCGAATTCGCCGCGTGGCAGACCCAGCTCGACGCCATGCTCGGGACGACACTGCGGCTCGCGCAGGCGGCGCTGCGCGGGATGCGGGCGCGCGGACGGGGCTGCCTCGTCAACGTGGCGTCGCTCGCCGTGGAGTTTCCCCTTCCGCTGATGGCCGGCTACAACGTCGCCAAGGCCGGACTGTCGGCCCTGAGCGAAAGCTTGATCTTTGAAACCAGGGGCACGGGGATCAGCGTCATTGATTTTCGCCCGGGCGATTATCGCACCGACTTCAACACCTCCATGCACGCCGTCTCTCCCGCCGCGTCCGGTTCGGCCGCGGCCCGCATCTGGCAACAACTCGAGCGCAGCCTCCGCGCCGGTCCGCCGCCGGCGCGCGCCGCGGCCGACCTGCGCCGCGCGCTGCTGCGACGACGGAGCGGCACGGTGCGCTCGGGCTCCTTTTTCCAGGCGCGCCTGGCGCCCTTCCTCGCCCGCATCGCGCCGTCCTCCTGGCGGCGCACGGTGATGGCGAAGTATTTCGGCGGGAACTGAACCGTGGCCAAGCTGCGCATATTGGTGCTGACCTCCAGCACCGGCGGCGGGCACGACGCCCGCGCCGAGGCGTTTGCCGAGTGGTGCTTTCAACTCTACCGGCACGACATCGACGTCCGCATCGAGCAGATGCTGGAGAAATCGTCGGTCGTGAATCGTTGCGGGGTGAACTTCTACAACCGCATCCAGCGGCGCGCCCCATGGGTGCACAAGGCGTTCTACGCGGTCGTCGAGCTGCTCAGCTTCCTCAATCGCAGCAGCGTGAGCTTCGGCCGGAAGTATTATGTGCAGGTCCTGCAGGAGTTCCGGCCGCACCTGGTCTTCAGCGTGCACGATTGCCTGAACCGCGGCTATTTCCAGCTCGCGCGCGAGGTGCTCGGAGCGGAGTGCGTCCGCTGCGCGACCTATTGCGGCGAATTCTCGGGCGGCTGGGGCTATTCGCGCAACTGGGTCGAGCCGAGCGTGGATCTTTACCTGTCGCGCACGGCGACGGCGGCCGACTACGCGGTAAAACTCGGGCTGCCGCGGGAACGTTCGCGGGTGCGCGGCTCGCTCATGCAGCCCCGCGCGCATCTCGAGGTGCTCGGGCCGGCTGCGCGCCGGGAGTTTCTGGCGAAACGGCTCGGGCTGAATCCCGCCCGGTTCACGGTTTTCCTCGCCACCGGCGGCAACGGCGCGAACAACCATTTCGATCTGCTGCCGGCGCTGGTGCGGCATGCGGACCGCGTGCAGGCGATCGCGATCTGCGGGCGAAACACCGAAACCTACAACGATCTCCTCCACTGGCGGGCGAACCACCCGGACTTCAATTTCTACGTCGAGGGTTTCTCGGAGATCGTGCACCTGCTCATGCAGGTCAGTGATGCGATCGCGACGCGCGGCGGCACAACGACGTGCTCGAAGGCGCTGCATTTCCGCTGCCCGATCGTGTTCAATGCCTTTGGGGGCATCATGCCGCAGGAGCAGCTCACGTGGAAATTTTTCCGCAACGGCGCCGGCTGCCGAAAGATCGAGAACACGGCCGACTTCACGGCGCTGATCGACGAGTGGATCGACATGCCCGGCAGCTACGAGCGGGCGCGGGAGAATTTCCTGCACCTGCGATATGAGGAGGATCCGACCATCGTGATCGACGAGCTCGTCGCGCTGGCGAACGAGGTCGCCGGCGTGGAGTTGCAGCGGCACGAATTTCCGCCGCCGAATGGAAATGGCGGCGGCGCGGCCAGGTAGTACGATATCGCTTCGCCGCCAGGACGATCGCTCGGAACGCAGCGACGAGCATCGGCGAGTCTGAGTTCGTCAGCTCGCGGGGGCTCACTGCTGCGAAAAGTCGATAAACATCGGGCGATCGGAACAGGACGCGCACCTCGGGGCGGTCGCGGTTCCGACAACCACGGGCTGTGACACCGCGACGAGCGCCGTTACCCGCGGAGCGATTTGCGGATCACGAGCTTCAACGCGGACCAGGTCTTGTCGACGGCGCAGACCTTGATGTCGACGAGCCCGAGCGGAAGCGCGAGATCGCGAACCACGTCCTCCGTGAGGTCGGTCGGCACCTTGGCGGACTGCTTCGGCCACGAGATCCAGATCGTGCCGTTCGCGGCGATGCGTTCGCGCAAGTCGGCCAGCAGCGGCCCGAGCTCCGCGCGGCTGCGGACGAACGCATGCACGAACACCACCCCGCGTTCCGGTCGCGCCAGCCATTCGATCCGCACGTCGCGCGGCAGCCCGAGCGCCGTGCGATAACTGGCCGGCCCGTGAAACACGTGCACAGCCATCCCGGACTTGTAGCCGAGTTTCTTCCACAGCGGATTGGGCGAGTAGCCGGACATGGCTCGAGCAATCGCCGGGCATGGTGAGGGTTCCGCGCGCGAACACCAGCCCGGACTTGCCCGTGGACAATCCGCTTGGCCGGCTCGCGGCGGATCGCTTACGTTCGCTTATCTTGTCCGCCAATCCACCGGTCATCGCCTACCTGTTCACGACGTTTCCCAAGCCGACGGAGACTTTCCTGCAACGCGAGATCGTGGCGATGAAGGCGCACGGGGTGTCGCTGCGCCTCTATTCACTGTGGGGCGGCGGGCGGACGTTTCGCGGGCTGCCGGTCACGCGCTTCAAAAAGTGGCGGCTGCTGACGCTGCCGTGGGTGCTCCCGCGGGAGGCGCGCCGCCGGCCGGAGGTGCTGCGGCAGTTGTTGCGCGGCCTGTTCACGCGTCGCGCACCCTCGTGGCTGAATTTCTGGGAAAACATGCTCGGCGCGGGCTTTGCCTGCCTGTTCGCGCGCGAGTTCCGGCGCGATCCGCCGGCGCTGATCCATGCGGCGTGGGGCGGCGGTCCGGCGACGGCGGCGTGGCTGTTGTGGCGGATCGACGGGCACCGGTTCACCGCGGGCGCGCACGCCTACGACATCTTCGAGCACGGCGGCGACTGGTGGCTCCGGGACAAGCTCGAGCAGGCCGCGTTTGTGCACACCTCGACGGAGATGGGCCGGCGGACGCTGATCGACCGCGGGCTCGCGGCCGAAAAAATCCTCTGCATCCGGCGCGGGCTCGACCGGCTGCCGGCGGTGAAGCCGTTGCGGCGCGACCGCTCGTTCCTGCGCTTGGTCTCCGTGGCCCGTCTCGTCGAAAAAAAAGGCCTCGCGCACCAACTGCGAATCTACGCGGCGGCGCGGGAGGCCGGCGTGGCGTTCGAGGCACGGATCGTCGGCGACGGTCCGTTGCGAGGCGAACTGGAAGGGCTCGCGGGCCGGCTCGGCATCGCGGCCGCGGTGACGTTTACCGGCCATCTGCCGCAGCATGAAGTCTGGTCGCAGCTCGAATGGGCGGATGCGCTCCTGCACACGGGCGTGATCGCGCCGAGCGGCGATCGCGACGGGCTGCCCAACGTGATTCCGGAGGCGATGGCGATCGGCGTCGTCGTGATCACTTCGCCGGTGGCGGCGACAACCGAGGCCGTGCTCGATGGCGTCACGGGCGTCGCGGCATCGGTCGAGGATCCCGCGGCGTGGGTCAACGCCTTCAAGGCGATCGCGACCGACGACCGCCTGACGGAGCGCCTGCGCGGCGCGGCGCGCGGGTGGGTGGAGGAAAACTTCGACGCGCACCGCAACGCCGGGCGGTTGCTCGCACATTTTCAAAAGGCGATCGCGGCATGATCTATTTCGACATCACCAAGGCCGGGGGCGCGCGGCATCGCTCCGGGCTCACCCGGCTGAGCGAGCGGCTGCGCAGCGAACTGGGCGCCGCGGCGACGGCGGGCGCGTGGACGGAGGCGCGACGGCACGCCGGGGCGGGCGACTGGTTGGTGACGGCGGAGCAATTCTCCGAGGACGAGCGGCCGGGCTTCACGGAATTCCTGCAGGCGCGACGCTGCCGCACGGCGGCGATTTTTGCGGATGCGATTCCGTTGAAGTTTCCGCAGATCACGTGGCCGCAGAGCGTGGCGCGGCATCCGCATTACATGAAATTGCTCGCGGCCTTCGACCGCGTGTGGGCGATTTCGGCGGCGAGCCGCGACGAACTGCTCGACTACTGGCGGTGGCTGCAGCTCGCGCGTACGCCGCCGGTCGAGGTGCTGCCGCTCGGCGCCGACTTCGACGGCACGCCCCGCGTGACGAGCCGCGCGGACAATGGATCGCGGGCGCTGTTGTGTGTCGGGATTGTCGAGCCGCGGAAGAACCAGATGTTTCTGCTCGAGGTGTGCGAGGAATTGTGGGGCGAGGGATGGCGATTCGAACTGCACGTGGTCGGTCGGGTGAATCCGCATTTCGGGAAACCGATCGCGGCGCGATTGAAAGCGGCGCGAAGAAAGTTTGCCGGGCTGCATTTTCACGAGGCGGTGCGCGATCGCGAGCTCGCGACGCTCTATGCCCGGGCGCGGGCGACGGTGTGCCCGACCATCGCGGAAGGTTGCGGGTTGCCGCTGCTCGAATCACTGTGGCACGGCGTGCCCTGCGTATACAGCGATCTGCCGGTATTGCACGAGAACGCGGACGGCGGCGGTTGCGTCGCAGCGGCGGTGAACGATCGCGCGGCGTGGAAGGAGGCGCTGCGGTGCGTACTTGCGGACGACAGCGTTAACGCGCGGCTCACGGCGGAAGCGACGACGCGGGCGCTGCCGACCTGGGCGGACGCGGCTGGCGTGCTGCGGCGGGGGCTGGGCTGAGGCGGCGTCGAAAAGGCCGTTTTCAGGTAGCGGTCATCGTCCCGATGGCCGCTTCTTCAGAGGTGGTGGTCAGGGAGGACCGCCGCCACCTCCTCGCGTTATCGCACTTTTTCGACCCCTCTGGGAGGCGGCGGCAAATCGGCGGGGTCGAGAAACCCTGCCCTACAAACGAACAGCCCGGGTTTGGTTGGGGCACGGTCAGGCGGCCATGGCGTTGCGGACGGCGGGCCTGAAACCGAGGCGGCAGAACGAAGACGCAGTTCCGGGGAGGAGCCGTCGTGCCGCGCAAAATCAAAGCCGGAGGCGCGACAAGTCGCGGCGTCATGCCGCTCCCCATATTGGCAGTGCTACAGCCGCTTGGCGGCGTAGGCCATGGCGTCGGCGATGCGCTCGAGCTGCTCGTCGGTGTGCATGGCCGACACGGCGGTGCGGATGAGGTCCTTGCCGGCGGGCACGGCGGGAGCGATCGACATCACGGTGAACACGCCTTTCTCCATGAGCGCCCGCCAGAACATGTAGACGCGCTCCTTCGAGCCGAGGACGATCGGAACTGCCGGGGTTTCGCTGCCCCACAGGTCGAGGCCGAGATTTTTCAGCATGGCGCGATATTTGCGCGTGTTGGCCCAGAGTTTTTCGTGGTGCTCGGGCTCGGTTTGCATGATCTCGAGCGCGGCCTCGGCGCACGCGGCCTGCGAGGGGCTGATCGCGGCGCTGAAGATGGTTTGGCGCGAATGCGAACGCAGGTAGTCGATGACCTCGCGCGAGGCGGCGATGAATCCACCGGTGCTGGCGAGCGATTTCGAGAGGCTGCCGCAGACCACGTCGACGCGGTCGTTGAGGCCAAAGTGATCGACCGTGCCGCGACCTTGCCGGCCGAGGACGCCGAAGCCATGCGCGTCGTCGAGCACGGAGAAGCAGCTCTGCTCCTCGGCGACGTCGATGAGTTCGGGCAGCCGGACGATGTGACCCTCCATCGAGTAGACGCCCTCGACGACGAGCATCTTGGGGGCGTCGGAGCTGGAGGCGGCGAGAACGTTGCGGAAATCGTCGGGGCTGTTGTGGGAGAACCGCTCGACCGTCGCCATCGAAAGGCGGATGCCGTCCCACAGGCAGGAGTGAATGTTCTTGTCGGCGTAGACGATGTCGCCGCGCTGTGCGAACGAGGCGACGCTCGCAAGACACGACAGGTAGCCGGCCGAGTGGATATGGCAGGCTTCGCGGCCGAGGAAGGCGGCGAGTTTTTCCTCGAGCCGCAGGTGAAACGTGCGCGAGCCGTTCGAGAGGCGGGCGCCGTTGGTGCTGCTGCCCCACTGGAGGAGCGCGGCGCGGCCGGCCTCGATGACTTTCGGGTGGAACGCGAGCCCGAGATAGTCGTTGCTCGACAGCATGATCATGTCGCGACCCTCGAGCTTCACGATCGTGCCGCTTTGCGCCTCGATGCTGTGATACCACGGCGCGTAACGCAGCCGCATCTTGGTCGCAGAGTCGTCGCGACAGCGGGCCAGGATGCCCTTCTTTTCCTTGAGGAGAAATGACAACGCCATGGATGCCGGGACGGTATGTGGGGTCGGGAGGTTGGCAAACTCCAAAAGGCCCCCGCCCGGCCTGCTCGGGCCGGCACGCACCGCCGAAAAACCCGGCTGGGCAGTGTCACGTAATACGTGACACTTCGCCGGGGGCAGCGGGGGGGCGAGGCGGGGTGGCTAGGCTATGGACTCGGGTGGACCGAGCGGACGGCGGCGGCGAGAGCGGCAGCGTACGGGACGGGTTGCTCGCGGGGGATCCGGTGCGTGAGAAACAGGGCGAGGAGCATCAGGTTCCAACCGATCGCGAGCGAGGTGATGCCGGCGAGGGTCCGGCGCGAAAGCGCACTGGCGCGCGCCGCCTGCATCAGCGCAGCGAGGCCGATCATGGCGAACAAGGTGGCGCCCTCGAATCCGCGGTGGCCGAAAGCCGACCCGAGCCACCACGTCGGCCACGCGGCGTTGAGCAGCGTGATCGCGCCGAGCGAGACGAGCCACGCGCGACCTTCGCGCCGCGGCCAGGCCCAGGCGACGAAGACGGCGATCGCGGCCAACAGAAGCGGATGCCAGTAAAACCAGCCATGGCGCGGCGAAAACAGGATCGCGCCGAGGTGCAGGTGCGTGAAATCGAACCGCTCGCCGCCGTAGGAGTACACGAACCAGGAACCAAAAATGATCTTCCATGCGGCGAGCTGGACCGCGAGCGGACCGGCGGCGCCGGCGGCGAGCGCCGCGGCGGCGGGAAACGAACGGAGCTTCGTGACGATGATGACCGCCGGCATCACGAGATAGACGACGGCGACATTGCGCGTCACGACCAGCAACGCGGCGCAGAATCCGAGGAGGCACCAGTTTCGCGCGCGGCTATCGCCGTCGGCGATGGCGAAGGAGAGCCAGAACACGGCGGCGGTCAGCGCGAAAACCTGGCTGTGACTCATGGCGAGCCGTGCGGTCTGGTAGTAAACCAGCGGGCTCGCGAGCCAGCCGGCGAGCACGGCGATGAGGGCGGTCCTTTGGTCGAAGTAGCGTCCGAGGATTTTGACGGCGAGCCAGAGTCCGCCGGCGGCGTAGAGGAGTTGGCCCAGCCAGACGGCGAGCAAATAGCACGGCTCGAAGCCAGTGGTGCCGGGAGGCGCGAGGAGATGCGCCGCGAGAAAAAAAGGCAGGCTGCCGAGTGCCCAGCCGGGCGGATATTTGACCGGCAGGTGGCCGGTCGCGGTGAGCGGTTGCGCGAGCAACTGGTCGCGCAGGACCGGATCGATCGTGCCGCCGTGCGCGAGCTGATTGGTGAAGTCGAGATCGTGGTCGATGACGACCGTCGGAAGCCACGAGTAGTAGAACGTGTCGTCCGCGCCCTGCAGCATGGGACGACGGTGCGGGCCGAACATGTCCCACGCCGTCCAGGTGATCGCGCCGGCAGCGACGACGAGACAGAGGGCGAGCAGCGCGCACGGAGTGGAAATGATCTTGCGGCTCACGGGTGTCCGACGGGGCGCCGCGGGTCCAGGAGTCGGCAAAGGCGGCGTCACTGCGGAAGCACGCCCCCGAGATCGCGGCGCCAGCGGGCGAGTTGGCTTTCGATGCGATGAGCGACGACGGTGCGGAGCCAGCGCGGGAAAGCGGCGGGACGCGAACCGGCGGCGGGGCGCGCAAGGCTGGCGCGCAGGCGGGCGGCGAAGGAAAGCCGTTTCTCCCATACGGGCCGCAGATGCGGATCGCGCCACGCCTCGCCGGCAAGATCGGGGAGGGACGCGCGCCAGCGGTTCATGCCGCGGGCGCTGTTGGCGATTTTCGTCCGATCGCGACCGCGCGAGGCGCTGACGTGGTGAAGGACGGAACTGTCGAGCGCGACGTAGTTGCGGAGACCGGCGGCGCGGGCGCGCAGGCAGAGATCGACGTCCTCGTGGCCGTTGCGGAAAGATTCGTCGAAGCCGCCGAGCTGCGCGAAGGTGTCGCGGCGGGCGAGCGCGCACGCGGCGGTGGTGATCACGACGTCGCGGATGGTGTGGCCGGTTGCGGACGAGGGCGTCCACACTCCAGGAGAGGGGACGCGGCGGTCGTGTTCGGGTTTGCCGCGGGCGTTGATGTAGACGCCGGTGTGATGGATCGCGCCGTCGGGAGTGCGCTGGACATTGCCGACGAGCGCGGCGTCGGGGCGGGAATCGAGCGCGGCGAGCATCGGATCGAGCCAGCCGGGCGCGAGCTCGAGATCGTTGTTGAGGAGCGCAAGGATGTCGCCGGTGGCGGTCGCGGCGGCGCGGTTGTTGGCGGCGGCGAAACCGAGATTTTCCGGCTGGAGCAGAACGCGGATGCGTTTGTCGACGGCGAGCGTGTGCAACCACTCGCGGGTGCCGTCGCTGCTGGCGTCGTCGACGAAGATGAGCTCCCAGTCGAGCGGCGCGGGCAGCGAAGGGCGGAGCGAGGCGAGCATCGCCTGCGTGTGCGACAGGCAGTTGTGAAGGGCCGTGATGATGCTCAGGCGCATGGCGGCGGGTCGGGTCACATGGTTGCGCCCTGAATCTTCCAGCGCACAATCAGGAAATCACACGGGCGATTGGTGGCTATGCGGGCGAGCGCGAGGAGGAGCTTGGGGCCGTTGTAGCGCCAGGGGCGGATCCAATACCGGGCGAGATAGCGCAAGCCGATGAAGCGTGACGATGGAGGTGGCGGCCGCCAGCGCCCGCGGAAGAGGCGCAGGTTGTCGGATTCATGCGTGAAGCGACCGGGCGAGGCGCTGACGTGATGCAGGACGGCGCTGTGGTTGGCGACGTAGTGGCGAAAGCCCTGCGCTCCGAGGCGCAGGCAAAGGTCGATGTCCTCGTAGCCGTTGCGGTAGGCCTCGTCGAATCCGCCGGCCTGCTGGAAAGTCGTGCGGCGGATTGCGCAGCAGGCGGCGGTGACGGCGCGATAGGGGGTATACGATTTCAGCGAGGCCCAGGTGAACCGGCGGCGGTCATGCAAGGGTTGACTGAGGGGGTCAAACTGGACCCCGCGGTGATCGAGGCGGTGGTCCGCGACGCGATACTGGAGGTTGCCGACCAGGCCGATGCCGGACAGGTGCCGGAAGGCCCTGAGCATCGGCTCGAACCAGCCGGGAAGAAGCTCGAGATCGCTGTTGAGCAGGAAAAAAATGTCGCCGCGGGCCTCGCGGGCGGCGCGGTTGTTCGAGGCGGCATAGCCGACATTGCATTCGTTCAGGAGCACGCGAGTGGCGGTGGCGGCCGGCAGGCGCAGGGTTTGCAGCCATTCGCGCGTGCCGTCGGTGCTGGCGTCGTCGATCAGAATGACTTCATGCGCGAGGCCGGCGGGAAGGGTTTGGCGCAGGCTCCGGTAGCACGCCTGGGTCAGCGGCAACTGGTTGAAGAGCGAGACGATGAAGGAAACCTGCACCGCGCGCGATTGTGGAGCCGCGTTCGGGCGGCGCACGCCGAAAGTGGACAAAGCCGACTCAATGGGCAACCGGGACGGTGTGAAAATCGATCGCCCAGATGCGCCAAGCCGTCCACCACGGCACTCGAGACTCGGCGAGGTCGTCGTGACGGACGGCGGCGGGGAACCGGAGTTCGAGCCTGGCACGCGCCTGGCTGTTCCAAAGCGCGGCGGGAATGAGCACGGAAACCTTCGTGCGCGGGCCGACTGCCACGGTGCCGAGTTGGGTCGCGTTGAAATAGACGTCGGCGGCCTGGGCGGACGGCGCCGGATGATCCGGTCCGGGTGCAAGTTCGGCGGCGGCGTCAAAGGTCAGCGTCACGTCACGTGACGCGGGCAACGGAGCAAACTCAAAGACGACGCGCGGGAGCGCCGTCCATGCCGACTCCTGGTTGCCGAGCGAAAGGCCCTGACGATGTAGCGACTGC
>DASZPP010000277.1:0-2913 GCA_035549975.1 Opitutus sp. | reverse complement strand
CGCCATCGCCTCCGGCGACACCTTGCTCACGCGCGCCTTCTTTTGCTTCACGAGATTCTGCAGGCAGAAATCGACGATCTGCGGAATATCCTCCGCCCGCTCCCGCAGCGGCGGCATCTTGATGCGCACGACGTTCAGCCGGTAGTAAAGGTCCTCGCGAAACGTCTTCGCCTTCACCATTTCCTCGAGGTCCTTGTTCGTCGCCGCCAGCACGCGCACGTCGACCTTGGTCGTTTCCGTCCCGCCCACGCGCTGGATTTCCCCGGCCTGCAGCACGCGCAGGATTTTCGTCTGCGTCGCCAGCGCCATGTCGCCGATCTCGTCCAAAAAGATCGTCCCGCCGTCGCAGAGCTCGAACTTCCCCAGCCGCTGCCCCGTCGCGCCGGTGAACGATCCCCGCTCGTGCCCGAACAGCTCGCTCTCGATCAGATTATCCGGGATCGCCGCGCAGTTCACGGCGATGAACGGTTTCCCCGCGCGGTGACTGTGCTTCCAGATCGAGCGCGCGACGAGCTCCTTCCCCGTGCCGCTCTCGCCCGTGATCATCACCGTCACGTCGCTCGCCGTCACCTGGCCGACCGTCTTGAACACGTCCTGCATCACCGCCGAGCTGCCGACAATTCCTTCGCGATAATCGTCCGCGTTGATCGTCGGCTTGTAGTCGCTCACCGCCCGCAGATCCGCCCGCGTCTGCAACGCCGCCTCGACCAGCGTCAGCACCTTCTGCGGATCGAACGGCTTCATCATGTAATCGAACGCGCCATATTTCATCGCCTCGATCGCCGTCTGCGCCGTGCCGAACGCCGTCATCAGGATCACGAGCTGCTTCGGGTTGGCCGACCGGATGAGTTGCAGCGCCTCGATTCCGCCGATCCCGCCCATCCGCACGTCGAGCAGTACGAGATCCGGCGCCGGCCCTTTTTTCACGAGCGCCACACCCTGCTCGCCGCTTGGCGCCTCGGCGACCTGATAGCCGCGCGGCGACAACACGCGCGACAGCGAGTAGCGGATCTCGGCGTCGTCGTCGATGACGAGGATCGTGGCGGGTTTGGCGTCCATCAAAAGTGAAAGTGAAAGTGAAAGTGAAAGTGGAGGAAACCAGAAAACGCCCCGCCCCATTGCCTTCAACCCGCTTTGTCTCTCAGTTCTCCCTTTCCGCGCTCTCGCGTCCTTTCACTTTCACCCTCACTTTCACCTTTCATGCTCGGCTGGTCCATCAACCTCTTCCGCGTGCGCGGCATCCAGCTCGCGGTGCACTTCAGTTTTTTTCTTTTGCTCGCCTGGGTGGCAAACGAAGGCTGGGAGGCCGGGCGGATGTCCGGACTGCTGTGGAGTGTCGCGACGTTGCTGGCCTTTTTCGGCTGTGTCGTGCTGCACGAGCTCGGGCATTCGTTCACCGCGATCCATTTCGGCATCGGCGTCCGCCGCATCCTGCTCATGCCCATCGGCGGCATGGCGGAATTCGACGCCATTCCGCGCGAGCCGGCCCGCGAGCTGCTCATCACGCTGGCCGGCCCGGCCGTGAATTTCGTCATCGCCGCGATCCTCGGCGGCCTCGTCGGTGTTCCCTCCGGCTGGCCGTTGTATGCCGATTATCGCGCGGACGCCGCCGGCTTCTGCCAGCTCCTGCTCACCTGGAACCTCGTGATGGGACTGTTCAACCTGCTTCCGGTTTTCCCGATGGACGGCGGCCGCATCTTCCGGGCGCTGCTGGCGTGGCGGATGCCGTATCTCCGGGCGACGTATTGGGCCGCGACGGTCGGCAAGGTTCTCGCCGCGCTCGCCGGCGCGCTGGCGCTGCTGGTGTTCCATCGCTACCTGACGGCCGTGCTCTTCGCGTTTATCTATTTCGCCGGCGAAGCCGAATACCGCGCCGTTCGCCGCCGCGAAATCGAGGACGCGCACTGGCGCGAGATGCTCGCGCGGGTTTACGGTCAGCCGCCGACCGCGGAACCACCACTGCTGTCGCGTTGAACGGCTCCGCTGGGTTAAATTCCCGCGCAAAATAGGTGGCACACCCGTCCCTTGTTGCGATTGTGTGACAACCCGCGAGCCGGCCCCGATCGAAGCGCGAATCCGCTTGTGCAGGAGGCGGCACGTTCTATGCAGACCTTATCTCGCTTCACCACTGTATGCCGACATTCCGCGAGGCCTACTGCGCACAACACGAGTGCCCGCCCGAACAGTTCGCCGCCCGCGTATTCTGGCGCTCGCTTTATCCGCATGCGCTCCCCGTCGCCCCGCTGCTTCTCTGGCTCAACTACGACTACTTCTCGCCGGATCGTTCGCTGATCCTGCTCGCGGGTGACGCCACCAGCGTGACGCGGGTGCGCGAGGAAGTGCGGGATTATTTTTGGGATTCCGCCAATCGCGGCTGGATGCGGCGCACGCTCAGGCTCCGCGTTTCCGGCCAGCGCCTGAAAAACGTCAGCCGTCGCTACCTTCCGGAGGATTCCCCTCCATCGGAAACCACCGCCTCCACCGCGCGTCCGGCGCCGAAAGCACCGGCCGACTAAGTCCGCCCCGCCAACACGCCGCGGCGCACGCGATCCCGGCTGGATTTCCCTCCGCGCCGCTCGCTCGGTTGTCAGATGGCGCACGACAACTTACGCCGGCCAATCCCTGCGCCGGTTCACGCCGCACCCAGCAATTCCATCGCCGCGGCCAGCGCCGGCAATCGCCCCGCGGCGACCGACGCCTCCACCGCCGCGAGCTTCGTCCGGACGCCCGCTGACGCATAAAACCGTTCCTTCAGGCTCTCGCCCACCAGCGCGTGCATCCACTCCACCGCCTGCGCGCGGCGACGCCGGCCGAGCTCGCCGGTCTGGCACGCCGTCTTGAAAAACTCCTCCGTCTCCATCCACACCTCCGGCACGCCCGCGCCGGTGAGCGACGACGCGAGCAATGCATCCG
>DASZPP010000276.1:0-23360 GCA_035549975.1 Opitutus sp. | reverse complement strand
TCACCCATTTGATCCAGAGCGCGGCGCGGTCGCGATCGCGCGCCTGAGTGGAGATGCCCCAGCACCAGCTGCCGCACGGCACGACGGGCCGCGGACCGAAGCGCGGCAGCGGCATCGCACCGAGCCGCGCACCTTTTTCCTCCATATGCGGTCGCGCCATCCAATGACCGCTCCAGTCCATCGCGGTCTCGCCGTGATCGAAGGGATCGGGCTCGACCGGATCGGTCAGCGCGTAGCCTTTCGTAAAAATCTCCTGCCAGGCGCGGAGGCAGGCGACATTCTGCGGCTCGCTCAGCACATCGCGCACGTGCTTGCCATCCTCGCCGATCAGCGCGCCGCCCGCGGACCAGACCACGGGGCTGAACGCATAGGTGAACCATTCGTCAGCCGTTTCGTTCATGTGCATCGCGACGGGGCGGATGCCCGCGGCCTGCAATTTCGCGCATGCCGCGAGAAATTCGCTCCACGTCCACGCCCGGCCGTCGGCGGGCGGGGTGACGCCCGCCCGTGCGAACATCGCGCGATCGTAGTAGAGCACGACTGCCGAATCGAAGGCGCCGAGCGCGTAGAGTTTGCCGCCGATGGTGCCTTGCTCGCGAATCGTCGGCAGAAAATCGGCGAGATCGGCGTCGGTGAACCACGGGTCGAGCGGGACGAGCAGGTGCGCGTCGACGAAGCGCGCGACGAGCGGGCCGTCGAGATCGAAGGCGTCCGGCAGGTCGTGCGCGGCGGCGGCGATGGCGATTTTTTCGGTGTATTGGAAATCGGGGAAGAACGTGAGCTCGACGCGCACGCGGTCGGCGGCGTGCTCGCGGTTGAAGGCGGCGGCGATGTCGTGCATCGCCTGGTTCTCGATTTCCTGACCTTGATGGCACCACACGTGGACCACGCAGGCCGGCGCCGCGGCATGCGGGCGGCAGCCGGTCGCGCCGAACCCGCACAGTGCTGCGGCGAGAAACAGGGGTGAAAATCTATGGCGGGGCCTGCGCATGGTTGACCGGGCGCTCGAGACAACCGCCGCACGCCGGCGCAAACCGCGGGCGGCGTGCGATCTCAGACAAGGGAACAAGGCGCAGGTTCGGCGGCGCAATCCACTATCCGGCCGCGGGCCGGCGTCTCGTTTTGATTGGAGTGTGGCGGCCCTCCGCGCACTCGGTCGAAAGCGCCCGGGGACTGGCGCACTCCAAAAGCGCCTCGAAGCCGGCGCGCCGCCATCCCGCAATCATGCGCGCTGGACTTCGCGTGGCCGCTCGCCGGCACGGCCGAAGATCCCGGCACGCGCTCCGGCGGGCCGATGAATGCGGCGAGGTGCCCGCGGGCGCGGGGCCGCGCGGTACCTCTCCCGCCAGCCGGCGAAGCCGAGGCCGAGGAAACCGGAGGCATAGATCGCGAGGAAGGGAGCGAGCGCGTATTTGCCCGCGGCGGCATACGCGACGAGGCTCGCGGTGCAATAGGCGCCCAGCGCGAGCTCGATCCACGGCGGCACGGGGGTGTGCACGCGATAGCGTTTCGCGCCGCGCTGCCCGCCGCGCTTCGGCGTGCGCACGAATTCTCCGGTGCGGCCGAACAGCGCCTCGAGCACGCCGCGGGTGTTGGTGGCAGTGACGCCGACGCCGATGCACAGCAGCGCGGGATAGGTGGCGAGACGTTTCCACCAGTCGCGATAAAGCGTGCACTGGCTGGTCACGCACAACGCGATCGGCGCCAGCATCGAGAATGCGATCATGAAGCCGATGACGACGCGGGCGGCGGGCGTGGGGGCGGGCGCGTTCCACTGGAGCGGCGCGGCGAGCAGCGCGACGGCGAGCATCAACGGATGAATCGCGTAATAGTTGAGATGGAGCGTCGCCTGGAGCTTGACCCACAGCGAACGCTCGCTGCGCCAGACGCGCGGGAGGAGTTTGCGCGCGGTCTGGATCGAGCCCTTGGCCCAGCGGAATTGCTGGCTCTTGAATCCGGCAACGGTCGCCGGCAGCTCGGCGGGCGCGGCGAGGCCGGGCAGGAAATGCATCCGCCAGCCGGCGAGCTGCGCGCGATACGAGACATCGAGATCCTCGGTGAGCGTGTCGTCGGTCCAGCCGCCGGCGTCGTCGAGTGCGGCGCGGCGCCAGATGCCGGCGGTGCCGTTGAAATTCATGAGCAGGCCGTTGAACGTGCGCGCGGGCTGCTCGACGACGAAGTGGCCGTCGATGCCGATCGCCTGCGCCCGCGTGAGCAGCGAGTCGGCGTCGTTCAAGTGCGCCCAGCGCGCCTGCACGAGGCCGAGCCGCTGGTCGTGGAGAAAGCACGGGACGGTTGCGTGCAGGAAGTTGGGCGGCGGAAGAAAATCCGCGTCGAAGATCGCGATCAACTCGCCGGCCGCGCGGCGAAGACCGTGGGCGAGCGCGCCGGCCTTGAAGCCGCGGCGGTCGGCGCGCCGGAGGACGACGATGCGATGGCCGCGGGCGCGGAGCTCGCGCGCAGTGCGGTCGACGATGGCGCGCGTCTCGTCGGTCGAGTCGTCGAGGATTTGGATTTCGTGGCGGTCGCGCGGCCAGACGATTCCCGCGGCGGCGCGGATGGCGCGCTCGGCGACGTTGGCCTCGTTGTAGATTGGAATTTGCGTGGTGACCACCGGCAGCGGGCCGAACGGCGTGTGACCGGTATTGGTGGGGCGTTGCGCGGAGCGGCCGCGACTTCGCTGCCGCCAGAACAGGCCGAGGATGATGTAGCAGTTGAGGCTGTAAACGAGGAGGCCGGCGGACGCCGCGGCGTAGATGGACAGGAAAAAATCGTTGATCATGAGCGACGCGTCAGTCGCGCGCGGCGGGACGATCGTTCGCGACGGTGGAATGGTCCGCGGGCGGCGGCGGACGTTCCCGGTGGACGGGTCGGGTGGGGTCGTCGGGGAATTCCCGAAGGGCCGAACTGCTTCCCCGTTTTCGATTTCAGAGGCCCGATTCCCGGGCTTCACGATTTCCGCGGTCGGGATCTTGAAATCGAGAATCGCGAAATCGCTAACCTTGAATTCGCGGTTGGCCGGCCGAGGCGCGGATCGTGACGAGGATCGATTTCGACGCGGGCGTGTTGCTCACCTCGGCGACGCTGGCGTTCGGGACGAGCACGTTGGCTTCGGGGAAATAAGCGGCGGCGCAGCGGCGCGGGATGCGATACGGCGCGACCATGAACCGCTCGGCGCGGCGCGTCTCGCCGCCGAAGTGGCTCGTGAGGTCGACGAGCTGGCCCTGCATCAGGCCGGCGGCGGCGAGGTCGTCGGGGTTGAGGAAGATGACGCGGCGGCCGTTGTAGATGCCGCGGTAGCGGTCATCGAGGCCGTAGATCGTCGTGTTGAACTGATCGTGGCTGCGCATCGTCATCAGCAGGAAATGTCCGTCGGGGATCGCGGCGCGCGTGAGCGGGTGCGCCGTGAAGACGGCCTTGCCCGATGGCGTGGCGAAGCGGCGCTCGTCGCGCGGCGGATTCGGCAGGTAGAACGGGCCGGAGCGGATGCGGGAATTGTAGGCGGTGAAACCGGGGACCACGGCTTCAATGTGGTCGCGAATGAGGTCGTAGTTCGCGGCGTGAGCGTCCCAGGCGATCGGCGTCGTTGCGCCGAGCACGGCTTTCGCGAGCCGGGCGACGATGGCGGGCTCGCTGAGGAGTTGTGCGGACGCGGGCGCGAGCTTCCCGCGCGACGAGCTGATGACGCCCATGCTGTCCTCGACGGTGACGAACTGCTCGCCGGCGGACTGGCGGTCGATCTCGGTGCGGCCGAGACACGGCAGGATCAGCGCGGTGCGGCCGGTGACGAGGTGCGAGCGGTTGAGCTTGATCGAGACGTGCGCAGTGAGCGCGCAGCGACGGAGCGCGTCGGCGGTGAATTCGGTGTCGGAGGTGGCGGAGAGGAAATTTCCGCCGAGGCCGAAGAAAATTTTGGCGCGGCCGTCGTGCATCGCGCGGATGGAATCGACGGTGTCGAACCCGTGCGCACGCGGCGGCGCGAAGTGGAACTCGGCGGCAAGCTTGTCGAGGAAGTCCTTTTTCGGACGCTCCCAGATGCCGACGGTGCGATCGCCCTGGACGTTTGAGTGTCCGCGGACCGGGCACGGGCCGGCGCCGGGGCGGCCGATGTTGCCGCGGAGGAGGAGGAAATTCACGATCTGCTGGATCGTGGCGACGGCGTTCTTGTGCTGTGTGACGCCCATGCACCAGCAGGCGATGATGCTTTTGGCGTTGAGCGCGATGTCGGCGGCGGCGCGGATCTGTTCGCGCGAGAGGCCGGAGTCGGCGACGATCTGGTCCCACGAGGCGGCGCGAAGCTGGGCGATGAGCGGGTCGAAGCCCTCGGTGTGCGTGCGGATGAACGCGTGGTCGAAGACGGTGCCGGGTTGCGCATCCTCGGCGGCGAGCAGTTCCTTCATCAGGCCGGTGAGGAACGCGAGGTCGCCGTTGATCAGCACGGGCAGCCAAAGGTCGGAGAGCGGCGTGCCCGGGCCGAAGACGAAGCGCGGCAGCCGCGTGGGATGCAGCAGATCCTGCGGGTTCTTGAAGCGCCCGGTGCCGGTCTCGGGGAGCGGGTTGACGCTGACGATCTTGCAGCCGCGCTCCTTCGCCTGCTGCAACGATGTGAGCATCCGCGGATGATTCGTGCCCGGGTTCTGGCCGATGATGAAAATCGCGTCGGCCTTTTGAAAATCCTCGAGTTTCACGCAGCCCTTGCCGATGCCGATCATCGGCGAGAGCGCGGCGCCGGAGGACTCGTGGCACATGTTGGAGCAATCGGGGAGATTGTTCGTGCCGAATGCGCGGGCGAAAAGCTGGTAAAGGAAGGCGGCTTCGTTGCTCGTGCGGCCGGAGGTATAGAAGATCGCTTCGTTCGGCGACGCAAGGGCGCGCAGTTCGGTGCCGAGCAGGGCAAAGGCGTCATCCCACGCGATCGGCTCATAGTGCGTCGCGCCCGGGCGGAGAACCATCGGCTCGGTCAGCCGGCCTTGTTCGCCGAGCCAGTAATCGGATTGCGCGGCGAGCTCGGCGACGGAATGGGTGCGAAAAAATTCGGGCGTGACGCGTTTCGTGGTGGTCTCGTAGGCGACGGCCTTGAAACCATTTTCGCAGAACTCGGCGATGCTGCGCTCTCCGTCGGGGCTGGGCCACGCGCAGCTCTGGCAGTCGAAGCCGTCCTTCTGGTTGATCGCGAGGGTGGTGCGGACGGTGTTGACGAGGCCGGTTTGCGCGAGGCCGAAGGCGGCGACCTCGCGAACCGCTTTCAGGCCGCCGGCGACGGCGTAGGGCGCGCGCTGCTGCGTGCCGTCGAGTTCGACGGGCGGCTGGGCGGGGGGCGGACCCGAGATTTCGGCGGAAGAACTCATTTGAAAGCGGGCGCGGCGGCGGGAATTGGAGCGAGCGCGAGGCGATCGGCGTGGGCGTAGACGTTGAAACGTCCTTCGCGGGTAAAGCCGACGAGCGTGATGCCGGCGGCGTGTGCGAGTGCGACGGCGGCGGACGAGGGTGCGCCGACGGCGACCATCACGGCGATGCCGGCGGCGGCGGCTTTTTGCGCGAGCTCGAAACTCGCACGGCCGCTGAGGACGAGGATTTTTCCGGCGGAGGCGAGGCCGCGCTGGAGCGCGGCGCCCACGAGCTTGTCGACGGCGTTGTGCCGGCCGACGTCCTCGCGGACGAGGAGCGCTTCGCCGCGCGAATCGCAAAGCGCGGCGCCGTGGCAGCCGCCGGTGGCGGAGAACGCGCGCTGTTCGCGGCGGAGCTTTTCGGGCAGCGTGGCGATGAGCTCGCAGGAGAGGGCGGGCGCGCCGGGATCGCGCGTGACCGCGGGGAGCGGCAAGCCTTCGAGCGATGGCCGGCCGCAAAGTCCGCAGGCCGCACTCGTCACGAGCCCGCGGCTCACGCGCTGGAGATCCTCGCGCGGCGGGCGGGCGAGGCGGACGCGTTGCGTGGGAATTTTTTCGCCGCGGGAATTTTCGAGTTCGGCGGAAGCGCCGGCCACGTCGGCGAGCGAAGCGACCAGGCCTTCTGCGAAAAGAAAGCCGAGCGCGAGTTCCTCGTCCCCGCCGGGTGTGCGCATGGTGACGGCGAGCACCTTGCGGATTTCCTGGCCGCCGCGTTCGTAGGCAATCTCGATCGCGAGCGGCGCCTCGGCGGCGAGCGTTTCAGCGACGGATTTCCATCCGCTGGTTCGCGACCAATGCAGGCTCGGCGAGGCGCGGACGGCGTCGTCCGGGCGAACAGGCGGAATTTGGCTGGTGGCGGGCAAAGGTGGGGAACCGCGTTGCGTGCGGCGGTGTGCAGGACGGAAAGTGTTTCGGTGGGCATCCTACAGTTGAAGCTAAAAAATGCGAACGAACTGCCGTGGCATGGCTGGCTTTTGCGTGATGGGGAAGCGGCGTGGCCGAAATCAAAGCGAAATGGCGCGCGTCTTTTTGGCGTGCGGCCGTCTTCCGCCGCTTTCGGTCCAAAGCGTCAGAGGACTGGCACACTCCAAAATTGCGCGACCGCAACGTTTGCAGTCGCTGCGTGTAGCCCGCATTGACGCGGGCGCTATCGGTGAGGCAGCAGACCCCTGCCGAATCCCCGTTCCAGTGGCGCTGCGTTGGACAACTACCCTATGAAATCGATCAAACCGATCCGGACTACCCCGCGTATTCCTTTCTTCGTGCGACGGCCTGGCCGGCCGACTCCGAGCCGGCTCACTCCGATTCTGCTGGCGGCAGCCTTGGTGACGCTGACTTCCGCGAATGCCCAGACGACATCATCCGAAACGCCGGCGCCAAAAACGGACGATGAGGTCGTGACGCTCACGCCGTTCGAGGTCAGCGCCGAGGCCGTCAATGGCTACAACGCCACGAGCACGCTCGCGGGCAACCGCCTCAACACCTCGCTCCGCGACGTCGGCAGCAGCGTCACGGTTTACACCGGCCAGTTCCTCCGCGATCTCGGCGCCACCGACAACACCTCGCTGCTGCAATACACGGTCAGCTCGGAAGTCGGCGGCATCTACGGCAATTTCGCCGGCACCGGCGACAGTGCGGCCCTCGCGGAGCCGGACCGGCCGAGCCAGGCCACGCGCATCCGCGGGCTCGCGGCCGCGGACAACACCCGCGACTTCTTCCGCTCCCAGATTCCGTGGGACAGCTACAACATCGACCGCATCGACCTCCAGCGCGGGCCGAACGCCATCCTCTTCGGCGAGGGCAGCCCGGCGGGTATCATCAACGCCGGCACGAAGCAGGCGCAGTTCAAGAACTCGGGCGACGTCGAGCTCCGCGCCGGCAGCTACGGCTCCACGCGCGAGTCGCTGGACATCAACCAGGTGATCTTGCCGAAGCAGATCGCGATCCGGCTCGATTTGCTCAACGACGACGAGAAGTTCGAGCAGGAGCCGGCTTTCTCGCGCGACCGGCGCGCGTCGGGCTCGATCCGTTTCGAGCCCGAGGCGCTCAACCGAAATGGTTTTCATTTCGTCGCGAAGGCGAGCTTCGAGACCGGCAAGATCGACAGCAACAATCCGCGCGAACTGCCGCCGCAGGACCAGCTCACGCCGTTCTTCGGCAGCGGCGCCGCCGGCACCAACCAGGCCACCTACAACGGCTGGCAGTTGTGGGACAACCAGTCTGGTCGCATCGGCAGCGGTGTGGCCCGCCCGACCAACTACGCGAATGCCGGCTCCATGCCGATTCCCTACTCGTCGCCGTGGATCGAGAATTCCAGTTTCGGCAACACGAATGCCAACAATCCCGTGGCCTTCTTCGGCAACGGCGGCGGTGCGCAGACCGCTTACTGGGTGACCTCCGCGACGCAGCAGTATCAAGGCAACAACCAGATCGGCTACGTCACGGCGCCCGGCTCGTGGGCCAGCATCGCGAGCACCTCGATCTGGGCGGTCAATTCCGGCCTGCCTTACTCGGGCGCGGGCATCTTCAAGAACAACGTGGTCACCGATCCGTCGGTCTTCAATTTCTACAAGCAGCTGATCGACGGCGACACCAAGCACGAAAAACAGCAGTTCCACCGCTGGACGTTCAGCGCCGCGGAAACCGCGCTCGATGACCAGGTCGGCATTTCCTTCGATTACAACAAGGAGGACTACACGTTCACCCACACCGCGCTCCTCGGGAGCAACACCGCGCTCTTCATCGATCCGATGGCCGTTTATAACAACGGCACGCCGGACGCGGGTTTGACGGGCGTGCCCTATTCCGACGGCACGCCGAATCCGAACGTCGGCCGTCCGTTTGTTTCCACGACCGGCGGCAGTAATTATTCCAACGCCACCACGAGCGAGGACAAGCGCGTGACGGCCTACGTCTCGCGCGACCTCCGCAAGGATCTCAACGGCTGGCTCGGCCGCATCGTCGGCAAGCACACCGTGACGGGCCTCTGGGCCGACTCGACGCAGACCACCGACAATCGCGGCTGGTTTGGCTACGGTTACCTCGATCCGAACGTCTACAAACTGCAGGATCCGGATCTCGATCCGGCGACCGTCAACTTCACGGCCGTGGAGCCCGCGATGGTCATGTATCTCGGACCGTCGTTGCTGGGCAAATCGGCGAAGGGCGCGAACATCCCGGTGATCTCGGGGATCCCGGCGATCACCAGCGGGCCGGTCACCTATTTCAACGACACGTGGAACGCGCCCGCGAGCGTCCATCCGGGCGATCCGTGGACGAACAATGCCTACACCACCGACCCGTCGAAGCTCGCGCCCGGTTACCCGGTCGGAAACAATCCGCTGCCAAACAGCTTCACGCAGGCGAACAATCCGGCCAACTACGTCGGCTGGACGACCACGCCGCTCAACATCACCCAAGCGAACTCAGCGGCGAATCGCGACGCGCTGACGACCAGCGCGGCGTTGAACCGCGCCGTCACGACTTCGGAAGCGCTGGTCTGGCAGGGCAAGATGCTCGACGACAGCCTCGTGGCGACGTTCGGCTGGCGCCGGGACACCGCGAAGGCCTACGGGTTTTCGCGCAACATCGGCGATGCGGCGGATCCGCAGCAGATCGACTTCAGCACCTACAGCCTGACGGGCGGCCCGAACGGCGTCATTCGCGTCAGCTCGCGCTCCGAAAGCTTCGTCGCCCACCTGATGGATTTGCCGGGACTCAAGGGCCTGACGCAAAACCTGCCGTTCGAGGTCAGCCTCACCTACAGCCAGTCGACAAACTTCCAGCCGCTCGCCGGCCGGGTCGACGTGTATGGCGAGCAGGTCGCGCCGCCGTCCGGCAAGACGATCGATCGCGGCATCGTGATCGACACGCGCGATGGCAAATACTCGCTCAAGCTCGGCCGCTACGTCACCTCCGAGTCGAACATCACCACGAACGCCGGCGGCTTCGCCAACGACTTCAACTGGTGGATGGGCAGCCTCGTGAATTTCACGAACATGTTCGATCCCGGGATCCAGGGCGGCCCGGTGTGGGGACCGCTCAAGGGCGGCAGCAACATCGAGCAATACATGTTCAGCGACGACGTGTCGGTCCAGTCGCCCGCGCTGGCGGCGCAGCAGGCCGCCGCGCTCGCGGGGGTGCGCGCGTTCGAGAACGCCGTCGATCCGCGCTTCTGGAAGGCGTGGGGTTTCGGCAGCGCCGCGTTCATCCAGTCCAACCAGACCGGAAATCCCTACGTCAACGTAAACTCGATCCCCAACGGCTTCACGATCACCGAGGACGGCGTCTCGAAGGGCTATGAAATCGAGCTGAACGCCAATCCGATCCCGAACTGGCGCGTTACCTTCAACGCCAGCAAGGAGGATGCGGTCCGGAGCAACATCGGCGGCACGGCCCTCAACGGCCTGATGAACCAGGTCATCTCGATGGTGAACGGCGATGGCGGCCTGATGCACTTCTGGTGGGGCACCTCCGACGTGCCGAACGACCGGTTGGTCTTCTACACGGGCGTCGGAGCTCCCGGTGCCGTCGGCGCCGACTGGGCCAACCTCAAGCTGGTCGAGGGCGCTGCGGCGCCGGAAATCCGCACCTGGCACTACAACCTCGTCACCAATTACGATTTCACCCACGGCTGGCTGAAAGGTTTCAACGTCGGCGGCGGCGTCCGCTACGAGAGCGGCGTGACGATCGGCTATCCTCCGACCGGCGATCCGACCAATCCGGCCTCGCTCGGTTTCGATCTCGCGCATCCCTACAAGGGGCCGTCCGAGACGAATTTCGACGGCTGGATCGGATACTCCCGCAACCTGGGCCGGAAGATCAAGTGGCACATCCAGCTCAACGGGACGAACCTGTTCAAGCACGACTACCTGATTCCGATCACGGTCCAGGGGCCGATGCCGGGACAGGCCGCGGGCACACCGGCCGGCTACCGGATCGGGCCGACGCAGGTGTATACCCTGACGAGTCGTTTCGAATTCTGATCGCGGATGCAGGGTCGGGCGGTAACGCCTGACCCGGGCCGCCGCTTCGGTGGTAACAAGGTAGGGACGGCTCTCCGAGCCATGCGCTGCGAGGGGTTTGCGGACGCCTCGGAGAGGCGTCCCTGCCGACCGCCAATGATGAGCCGGGTTTCGGGTGACGCACCCACCCAACGATTTCTTCGCTTCCGTGACTTCCGCCTGCCATCCATCGAATTCAACGCCCGATGCCAATCGGATCGACGCCGGCGCGCAGCGGGCGTTCGACGCGGCGATCTTCGACATGGACGGCGTCGTCACGCGCACCGCCTCGGTTCACTCGCTCGCGTGGAAGCGGATGTTCGACGAGTTCCTGCGCGCCCGATCTGCGCGCCTGGGCGAGCCGTTCGTGGAGTTCACCCACGAACGCGACTATCTTGGCTACGTCGATGGCCGGCCGCGCCACGAGGGGGTCGAGGCGTTTCTGAAATCGCGCGGGATCGGGCTGCCGTTCGGCTCGACCGCTGATCCGAGTGACCGCGAAACGATCTGCGGGCTGGGCAACCGAAAGAACGCGCACTTCAGCCAGCTCATCGAAACGGAGGGCGTCGGACTCTACGAATCGACGATCGAACTGATCGGCGGGCTCCGTTGCCGAGGCGTTCGCATCGGCTTGGCCACCTCGAGCAGGAATGCGGCGGCGGTGCTGCAGCGAGCGGGGATCGCGGACCTGTTCGCCGTGGTTGTCGACGGCGTCGTGTCGGAACAGCACGGGTTGAAGGGCAAACCCGCACCGGACATTTTCGTCGCGGCGGCGCGCGGGCTCGGCGTGACATGCGCGCGGGCGATCGTCGTCGAGGACGCGGTGTCGGGCGTGCAGGCGGCGGCGCGGGGCGGGTTCGGGCTCGTCATCGGCATCGCGCGCGAGAATAACAGCGCGGAGCTTCGCGCGAGCGGAGCCGACCTCGTGGTCCGGGATCTCGCCGCAACGAGTCTCGAGGAAATCAGCCGGCTCGTTCGGGCCAGACGGGCGGGCGTATGAACGTCGCTTCACCCCGTCCTCCCGCCATGCGCAAGAAACCCCTCCTGAACTTCTGGCAGCTCTGGAACATGAGCTTCGGCTACGTCGGCATCCAGTTCGGCTTCGCCCTCCAGAATTCCAACGTCAGCCGCATCTTCGAAACGCTCGGTGCGAAGGTGGACGAGATCCCGATCCTCTGGATCGCGGGGCCGGTGACCGGTCTCGTCGTGCAACCGGTGATCGGCTACATGAGCGACAAGACCTGGAACCGGCTCGGCCGCCGCAAACCGTATTTCCTCACCGGCGCGATCCTCGCGTCGCTCGCGCTGCTCGTGATGCCGAACTCGCCGGCGCTGTGGTTCGCGGCCGGCATGCTCTGGATCATGGACGCGTCCATCAACATCACGATGGAGCCGATGCGCGCGTTCGTGGGCGACATGCTGCCGGACGAGCAGCGCACGAAAGGGTTCGCGGTCCAAACGTTCTTCATCGGTGCGAGCTCGGTGATCGGATCGCTGCTGCCATATCTGCTGACGAACTGGTTTCACGTCGCGAACACCGCGCCGGCCGGGCATCTGCCGGACTCGGTGCGCTGGTCGTTCTACCTCGGCGGGGTCGTGTATTTCCTGACGGTGCTGTGGACGATCGTGAAGGTGAAGGAGTATTCGCCCGAGGAGCAGCACGCGTTTCACGGCGAACCGGAGAGTCCAGTGGCGAACGACGCGCCGGCGTTCACGCTCGATACGCAACACTATGTCCGTTCCGGCGCGGCGTTGCTGGTCACGGGGTTGGCGTTCAGCGCTTCGATCTACGCGCTGCACTGGGATCGCGGGCTTTACATCCTGTCGTTTGGCGCGTGCTTCTACGGCGCGCTGCAGGTGATCGCCGCGCGGCGTTACCGCGCCGGCAAGAAACGCGGGCTCGTCGAGCTCATGCACGACCTCAACAACATGCCGGCGGCGATGCGGCAGCTCGCGCTCGCGCAGACGTTCACGTGGTTCGCACTGTTCGCGTTCTTCATCTACGCGACGGCGGCGGTGGCGACGCATCACTTCGGCAGCTCCGATCCGACGAGCGCGCGCTACAACGAAGGCGCCAACTGGGTCGGCGTGCTGATGTCGGTTTACAACGGCGTCGCCGCGCTGATCGCGTTCGCGCTGCCGGCGATGGCGCGGAAAACCAGCCGCGTGATGACGCATGTCGTGTGCCTGGTGATCGGCGGGCTCGGGCTGGGTTCGATGTATTTCTTCAACGATCCCCGCTGGCTGCTCGTTTCGATGGCCGGGCTCGGCGTGGCATGGTCGAGCCTGCTCACGATGCCCTATGCGATCCTCAGCAGCGTCGTGCCGTATCGGAAGATCGGCGTCTACATGGGCATGTTCAATTTCTTCATCGTCATCCCGCAAATCCTCGCCGCCGCCGTGCTGGGCCTGCTCGTCCGTACCGTCTTCGGCGGCCATGCGATCGACGCGATCCTGCTCGGCGGTGTCTCCATGATCCTCGCCGCCGTGCTGATGTTGCGGGTGAAGGACGAGCGAAGTCCGACCCGTTTTTCATGAAGCACCTTTGGGAAATCAGCACGAGCGAATGCGCCGGCACCGACGAAAGCATCCTGCGACGCGGCAATGTCTATCAAATCGCCAATGGCTACATGGGCTACCGCGGCACGCTGGACGAGTTTGGTCCGAAGCAGGCGGTCGGCATCACGCTCGCCGGGATTTTCGACCAGGTCGGCGGCGCGTGGCGCGAGCCGGTCAATGCGCCCAACGCCGGCTACACGCAGATTTCCCTCGACGGCACCGAGCTGTCGGCCCTCGGCCCGCGTGTGCGGCGGCACCGGCAGGCGCTGCATTTCGCGAATGCGCGTTTCGAGCGCGAGACGGTCTTCGGTTATCGCGCGAAAACCCTGACGCTGAAATCCGAACGGTTTCTCAGCGCCGACACGCCGAACCTCGGTGTCGTCCGGTTGAGCTTTGCCTGCGACAAGTCCGCGCGGCTCGTCCTCCGCACCGGGATCGATTGCAACGTCTGGGACCTCAATGGCCCGCACCTGCCGCAGCTCACCGCTGAAAAGAAAAGTGACATCCTGCTGGTGCACGGCCGGACGGGCGAGCAGCGCAAGCAGGTCGTCGTGGCCGAGGCCGTCGGGCTCGATTTCGGCGAGGAGGCGCATGAGACGAAGGACCGGCGCAACCTGCGCGTGATCGCGTTGCGGGCCGAGGCGGGCCGCACCTACACGCTTGCGAAATATTTCGCGGTTTTCACGGACAACGACCGCGTCGAGCGTTCGCCGGTGCAGGCCGCCATCGCGACCGTGCGCGCGGCGCACGCGCGCGGCTTTGACGCGTGCCTCGCGCGCCACGACGCCGAGTGGGCGCGGCGCTGGGAACGCAGCGACGTGCTGATCGAAGGCGACGACGAGGCGCAGCGTGGGCTCCGTTACAGCATCCTGCAATTGCTGATGGTCGCTCCGCCGGCGGGCAGCGCGAACTCGATTCCGGCCCGGGCGCTGTCGGGCCAGGCCTACAAGGGCGCGATCTTCTGGGACACGGAGATGTTCATGCTCCCGTTTTTCCTGCACACGTGCCCGGAAAAAGCGGTCGAGCTGCTGCGCTATCGCATCCGCACGCTCGATGGCGCGCGGCGGAAGGCGCGGACCGAGGTGCCCGGTTATCGCGGCGCCTTCTACGCGTGGGAGAGTCAGGACACGGGCGACGAGGCGTGCACCTATTACAACGTCGGCGATCCGTTCACCGGCCGAGAACTACGCACCTATTTTCGCGACAAGCAGGTTCACATCAGCGGCGACGTGGCGATCGCGCTGTGGAAACATTTCGCGCTCACCGGCGACGACTCGCTGCTGCTCGAGGGCGGCGCGGAGGTGATTCTCGAGTGCGCGCGATTCTATTTCTCCTACATCTACTACAAGGCCGACAAGGATCGCTACGAAGTCACCGACGTCACCGGCCCCGACGAGTATCACGAGCGCGTCAACAACAACGCGTTCACGAACCGCATCGTGCAGGAAACGTTCGCAATCGCGCGCGCGACGGTAACCTATCTGCGGCGCGCGCATCCGCAGAAGCTGCGCGCGCTCGTGCGGAAGCTCGGCATCGCGCGCGAACTGCCGCTGTTCGTGCAGGCCGCGAAGCGGCTTTACGTGCCGGCGCCGTCACGCGATACGGGCGTGATCGAGCAGTTCGACGGCTATTTTCAACTCAAGGACAGCTCGATCGCCGAGGTGAAGTCGCGAATGGTCCATCCGAACGAATACCTCGGCGCGGCGCAGGGGCTCGCGGTGCCGACGCAGGTCATCAAGCAGGCCGACGTCGTGATGATGCTGAACCTCTTCAAGACGCGCTATTCGGCCGCGATCAAGCGGGCGAACTGGGCTTATTACGAACCGCGCACCGAGCACGGCTCGAGCCTCAGCGCCTGCGCGTATGCGATGGTCGCGACCGAATTCGGCAACCTCGACTTCGCCTACGACTATTTTCTCAAGACCGCGAAAATCGACCTCGACGCAAAATACAAGATCTACACCGGCACCGTTTTCATGGGCGGCTCGCATCCGGCGGCGAACGGCGGCGCGTGGATGACGGCGGTGTTCGGTTTCGGCGGCGTGCACGCGGATGGGCGGCGGATCGCGATCGAGCCGCGGCTGTGCCCGCACTGGCGCAGCCTGCGGTTCAATCTCGCCTACAAAGGCGACCGCTTCCGGATCACGATCCGGTCCGCGGCGGTCGAGGTCGAGGCAGACGCGGCGAACCGGCGCGGGCGTGGGTTTGTGATTGCGGGCAAGTCCGTCGTTTGCCGGGCTGGCCGGCACGTGGTCGTGAGGTATCGCCGCGCGAACTTTGGAGTGCGGCGGTCCTCCGCCGCTTTGGACCGGTTTGCCGCCAGGAAAAAACGCGAATGAAAAACGAGTTCAATCCAAAGCGCCAGAGGACTGGCGCACTCCAAAGGCTCGCGCTTTTCGGGGCGTGCGTGATGGGCGTGGTCGCGCTGCGCGGCGAAATCGGCGCGGATCAGCCGTGGACAACCTACGAGGCCGAGACCATGCACACGAACGGCGCGGTGCTCGGTCCGAGCTACGCGCCGTATCGCGTGGAGACCGAGTCGTCCGGCGAGCGCTGCGTGCGGCTCGCGGCCGCGGGCGATTTTGTCGAGTTCACGGCGGCCACGCCGGCGAACGCGCTTGTCCTGCGCTACAGCTTGCCGGACGCGGCGAAAGGCGGCGGCGTGAGCACCACGCTGGCGCTGTTCGTGAACGGCCGGGCCGTGCGCACGCTCGCGCTGACTTCGCGCTACTCGCACGTCTATGGAAAATATCCGTTTTCCAACAATCCGGCGGAGGGCCACGAGCGGAATTTCTACGACGAAGCCCGTGTGAAGAATCTCGAAATCCAGCGCGGCGACGTCGTGCGATTGCAGCGCATCGCTGCGGACACCGCGTTTTGCATCGTCGACCTCGTCGACTTGGAAAACGTCGCGCCGCCGCTCGCGGCGCCGGCCAATGCGCTCTCGTTGCTCGATTTCGGCGCGGGTGGGAAAGGCGGGACCGACGACACGACGGCGCTGCGCGACTGCGTGGTTGCGGCACGGCGTGAGGGCCGGATCGTCTGGGTGCCGGCGGGTGACTACAAGATCACGGGCGACATCGTCGTGCCGTCGGGCGTGACGATCCAAGGCGCGGGCATGTGGCAGACGACGTTTGTCGGCGAAGAAAAGGTTTACGGCGAACCGGCGCGGCGCGTGCGGTTCAAGCTCAGTGGCGAACACATTCGACTGGCGGACTTCGCGATTCTTGGCCGCCTCGACTACCGCAACGACTCCGAGCCGAACGACGGCATCGTCGGCGCCGGCTGCTCCGATTCGACGATCGAGCGAATCTGGGTCGAGCACACGAAGGTCGGCGCATGGATCTACAACGGCGTGCGCTTGCGGATCGAAGGCTGTCGGTTCCGCGATTTGATGGCGGACGGCGTGAACCTGTGCGTCGGTGCGAACGGCTGCGTGATCGAAAACTGTACGGCGCGCGGCACGGGCGATGACTGCTTCGCGATCTGGCCGGTGCCGGCCGACCAGGGGTTTGAACAGGGCGCGCGGCCGGGCGACAACGTGATCCGGCGTTGCACGGGACAGCTGCCGTTCCTCGCCAATGGCGGATCGCTTTATGGCGGTGCGAACAATCGCATCGAGGAATGCCGGTTCACCGACATCACGACCGGCTGCGGCATTTTGATCAGCTCGACATTTCCGACGGCCGATGAGGCGCGAAAAATCGACAACAATTTCAGCGGCGAAACGGTCGTCGAAAACTGCGAGCTGACGCGCTGCGGCGGCTACGATCACGACTGGGCATGGCGTGCGGCGCTGCAGATTTGCCTGGATCGGCGCGTGATTTCCGGGCTGCGGATCAGCCACGTGATGATTCGCGACAGCTTGTCGGACGGCATTTCAGTCGTTGCGCCCGGTCGCGCGAAAGGCGAGGGGACGTTGACGGATGCGGTGCTCGGGAATGTGACGGTGTCCGGCGTTGGGCTGGGCGATCCGGCGCGGCATGGGTTGTGGATTCGAAAGGACGCGGCGGGCAGGCTGACGCTGGTGGGTTCGTCGATTGCGGAGGTGTGCAATGAGTCGAAGGAATTCGAGATTGTGGCGCAGCCGGAGTAGGGCGGGGCTTCGGGCCGCCCTCGAAGATGTTGCCGCGAAAGGGCGGGCTGAAGCGCCGCCCTGCTTGAGAGTCGCGAGCAAGCGCGCTACGACCGGAGGCGAATGGGGCGAATCAGAGATTCTGCAAACGCGGCGGCCGAGCCGGCCGGCTCTTGACCGGGTCCGGGCGCAGAGTCACTAGAAAATGATGCTCTCAGTCACCCTCGCGGGGCGCGTCACGCTGCAGGACGTTGCGGCGAAGGCCGGCGTGTCGATCTCGACGGCGTCGCGCGGGCTCACGGGCGCGGTGCCGATTTCAAAGGTCACGCAGGCGCGCATCCGGTCGGCCGCGGAGGAGCTGGGTTATCGCTACAATCCGCTGCTCGGGGAAGTGATGCGCGCGACGCGGCGCGGCTCGCCGAATCACTACCTCGGCACGCTCGCATATATCACGCCTTACGCCGATGTGGAGGAATGGCGGGCGACGCCGACGCTTTGCCGGCACTGGTCGGCGGCGCGGGAACAGGCGGCGCGTTTCGGCTTCGGCATGTCGGAATTCGCGCTGGCTTCGCGCGGCATGACCGGGCGGCGGCTGGGCGAGATTTTGAAGGCGCGCGGCATCGTGGGCATTTTGCTGGCGGCGTTTCCGAAGGATCCGTTCGAGCTGGTGCTGCCGTGGGAGCATTTCGCGACGGTGCCGGTGGGGCACATGGTGCAGGACCCGGAACTCGATTGCGTGGTGAGCGACCACACGCAGGCGGTGTTGCTCGCCGGCCGCGTGCTTGCGGCGCGCGGCTACCGGAGGATCGGACTGGCGATCGAGAGTTACCAGAATTCGATTACCAATCACGGCTGGGCCAACGGCTACGCGGCGCTCCCGGGCGAAAACGCGGGGCTGGCCAAGATTCCGCCGTTCCTGCCGGAGCGGATATCCGCCGGCGCGTTTGTCGAGTGGGTGCGGAGGCATCGCGTCGATTGCGTGCTGACGCTGTCGACCTTTCGCACGGTGCCCAACCAGATGCAGGAATGGCTGGCAGCGGCGGGCCTGCGCTGCCCGCGCGACATCGGGCTGGTTTCGCTCGACGTCACGGAGGCGACGGCGTCGTGGGCGGGACTCGATCAGAACTCCGACGAGATCGGCAAGGCCGCGGTCGACCTGGTGCTGTCGAAAGTGCGCGCCGGCGAGCGCGGCATTCCGAAAGTGCGGCGCAGCCTGCTCGTGCATTGCCACTGGCGGGAAGGGAGGACCGTGCGCGCGCCCAGCGAGGGCGAATCGCAGCGGCGGTGACGCGGATGAATGGCGAGCTGCGTTCGACTGGCGCGGCTTCGGTTGGAGACGGCCTTGTTACCCGGCGGGCCGGGGTGCGGGTCCGGCGCCGCGCTCCTCGTGCTCGGTGAACGCGGGAAACTGATCCTGCACGGCCGCGTGATAGGCGAGAAGATAGGCGGCGGCGTTCCAGCTCAGGTCGCGCGTGCCCATCGCTTCGCCGGTCCGGCCGTGCAGATGTTCATAAAATCCCCACTCGTCATTTTTGGTTGCCGGGAGGCGCAGCGCGGCGGCGAGACGACGGAGCGCCTTGCGGGCGTCGGCCTTTTTGCCGACGAGGCTCAGCAGCATGACCCAAAAGCCGCCGGCGAGCGGCCAGATGCCGCCGTTGTGATACACGAACGGCGGCTCTTCCGAAAGCAGCAGGCTGTGGGAGTCGGGATCCCCGGGCTCGATCGGCGGGTCCAGGACGCGCAGGGGGTAGGGATGGTCGAGCTTGCGGCGGAAAACTTCACGGATGATCGCCGCGGTGCGCTCGGGTGAGGCGACGCCGAGCAGCGCGGCGAGGATGTTGGCGAACGAGTCGAAGCGGGTGAACCAGTCGTTGAGAAACGGCGTGAGGTGACTCTGGTAATAATGAAAATCCGGATGCTTCGGCAGGTCGTGCCGGATTTTGTAGCGCTGGGCGACGCGGGCGACGACGTGGTTGTGGTCCCACCAGAATTCGTCGTTGATGCGCTGGCGGACCAGGCGGGCGGCCTTGTCGTAGTAGCTGCGTTCGTGCCCCTCGGAGGCGTGCTCGGCGAGCCGGGCGCCGCTGCGGAGCGCGCGATACCACAGCACCTCGTCGTAGAGCACGTGATAGGAGCGGTTGAAGATGTCGGTCCAGTCACCCGCGATCGGGATTTCGAGCAGGCCGCAGGAGTTGGCATCGACGGCGAAAAGATAGCGGAAGACGCGGCGGTAGGTTGCGAAGAGCGGATCGTCGATGAACTCGGATTCCTTGCGGCGCATGAATGCGGTCTGGCACGCGATGAGAAACCACAAGCTCGAGTCGATGCTGGTGATCTCGCCCCAGCCGCCGTAGTTGGCGTGGCGGATTTCGTCGTCATCGTCGATGAGGAGGTAGGACGGCACCTGGCCGTTGTCCGCCTGATGCTCCGCCACGGTGCGCAGGGTGCGGCGGGCGCTGGCGACGAGTTCCTCGTCGCCGCTGACGTAGGCGGCGACGGCGCAGATGCAGCCGTCGCGACTCCAGATGGCGCGGTAGTTGCGCCGATCGATCGGGGACGCGACGATGCCGTGTGGACAGGCGTTGTGCTTGAGCTGCTCAAGCGAGCGAGCGCGGGCCTCCTCGATCGGGTCGCGATCGCTGCGACCATGGTGGCGGCGGCGGACGGACGGGGATTTTGAACGACGGGTGCTGCTTCGGGGCTTGGGGGAACTCACGGCTGTCCGAGGAGAATTTCGACGGTGCGCTGGTCGAGTTCCTCGTCGGCGCTCTTCAGCGCGGCGAGGATCGCGCGGTCGAAATGTCGCGCGCGCAACGCATTGACATTCCCCTTGGTATGGGGACCGAGCACCTTGTTCCCGTCGGGGACCTCGCGGATGGAAGCGTCACGGGCTTTCCAGCCCGCGAGGTCATGGACTGGAAAGTCCGTGCCGCTTCCGAGCCTAAGCGGGGAGTCGCACCGGTGTAGAGCGCTCCGATCGAAGGCGAAGAATGTCGGCTGCGCACATGCCCTTCGCCGCGCTTCGGCGACTAGGGCGTTCACGATCGTCGTGTATGCCGGCCGCAGGCCATGAGCAAGCCGGGCTCGGGCGGCGCGTCGGACGGCTGCCCGGTCCGGAGGGAACTGCGAACTTTCGTGAGGCTAATCTCTCCGGGATCAATTTTCCGCGTTTAGCAGTTTGGCGATTCGCGGGATTTGCTGAGTGCGTGAAGGCGTTCGAACTCGCCCGAAAGGAGTGCGTCCTTCTTCGCCCGAGACCAGCGCTTCAATTGAGCTTCCCGAAAACGGGCCTCGGAATACGTCGGATATACCTCGATCCTTAGGAGTGAAACGGGCGGATCGAGCTGGGTTGTTCGGCACGCTTGGCCGGTTGCGTGATCCTCGAGCCGCTGCTCAAGGTCTTCCGAAGCACCAATGTAGAGAGCGCCTGATCGCAAACGGAGAAAGTAGACGACGCACGTGCCCTTCGACGCGGGCCGTTGGCCCTTGCTCAGGGCCATTCGCCGCGCTTCGGCGATCAACGCATTCATGTTGTTCGACTATGCCGGCCGCAGGCCATGAGCAAGCCGCGCTTGGGCGGCGCGTCGAATGGCTGCCCGGCGTGGATTCGAACCACGACTAGGCGAGTCAAAGTCGCCTGTGCTGCCATTACACCACCAGGCAGTGGAAGTGCGAATCGCCAACGCTGCGCCGGCGCCCCGTCCGGTCAAGGTTGGAAACGTTCAGGGCTTCGGCGGCAGGCCGGTTGGAAACGGGCGTGACGGCCGGGATGCGCGCGCCTTGGGGCGACGAGCCGGGTCGCGTCAGCGTGCGGCGCGGTCGATCGTGTTGCGGACCGCGGCGAGGAATTCGTCCACGACGAAGGGCTTGTTCAGCACGGCCGATCCGGCCGGCGGCTTGGTTTCGCCCACGCTGGCGTGGCCATCGGCGCCGGTCATGAAGAGGATTTTTTGCGCCGGCTTCAGCGTGGTGAGCACTTTGGCGAGCGCGTTGCCACCCATCTCCGGCATGCCAAGGTCGGTGACGACCAGCGCGATTTCCTCCTGGTGTTGGACGCAGGCGGACATCGCCTCGACTCCGTTGGCGGCGGTGAGGACGCGGTAGCCGTGGCGGCTGAGAATTGCATGGGCCAGCTCGCGGATGCTGGACTCGTCGTCGACGATCAGGACGAGTTCGCCGCGGCCGACCATCTGCGGCTGGCGCGCGGCGGCGATCGCCGCGCCCGCGTTGGCATCCGCGGTGGCCGGAAGGTAGACGCGAAAGGTGGTGCCCTGTCCGACCGTGGATTTGACGTCGATCGTGCCGTGGTAACTGGCGACGATGCCGCGCACCGTCGAGAGCCCGAGGCCGGTGCCCTTGCCCTCGCCCTTGGTGGTGAAGAAGGGCTCCCAGATTTGCGCGAGGATTTCGGGCGGGATGCCGGTGCCGCTGTCGCTGACCTCGAGGAGCAGGTAGCGACCGGGCGCGATTCCGGGAATCGACTGGGCTTCGACCGGATCGAGCGTCTGGTTCGCGGCGCGCAGGCGGAGGACGCCGCCCCGCGGCATCGCGTCGCGGGCGTTGACGCAGAGGTTGAGCAGCACCTGATGCAGGTGCGTCGGGCTGCCTTCGATCGTCCAGAGGTTGTTGGCGACCTCCTCCACCAGCGTGATGGACTTCGGGAAGGTTTGCTCGATCAACGCCCGGATGTCGCGCAGCAGGTGCTTGCCCTGGATGATGACCTGCTCGCCGCGGACACCATGGGCGAAGGACATGATTTGTTTGACGAGGGCGGCGCCGCGATCGGCGCTGGCCTCGATGGTGTTGAGCACCTTGATGTCGTCGGGATTCGTGGCCGTGATGCGCAGCAACGGCGCGCCGAGCAGCACGGGCGCGAGCACGTTGTTGAGATCGTGGGCGATGCCGGCGGCGAGCATGCCGAGGTTTTCGAGCCGCTGCGCGCGGAGCAACTGCTGCTCCAGCTTTTTCTTCTCGGTGAGGTCGATGGCCATCCAGAGGCAGGCCTTGGTCCGGCCATCGGCGTCGCGGATCGGCGAATTGTGAAACTCGACCGGGAACGTCCGGCCGGTCGTGGTGCTCACGGGCAGTTCCTCGACCCAGCGGCCGGTGGCGAGCGCGGCGCTCATGCCGAGCTGAATCCGCTTCAACGTCTCGCCGCTGAAGATTTCGGCGGTCGACGCCCCGCAAAGTTTCCCGGCCGGCAGCCCATACAACTGGGCGGCGGCGGCGTTGCAGTAGGTGATGCGGTCATCCAGGTCGGTGATGAGGATGCCCACCGGCGCCTGCGCGATGATCTCGGCCTGCTGGCGGATGTTCTCCTCCGCCTTTTTCTGCTGGCGCCGGCTTTCGGCATCGGCGATCACGCGCTGGACCGCGAACGGCAGCCGTTGCATGCGATCCTTGATGACATAGTCGGCGGCGCCGGAGCGCACGGCCTCGATGGCCCGCTCCTCGCCGATGGTGCCGGAAAAGAAAATGAACGGAGTGTTCGGCTTCAATTCGCGCACGAGGTGGAGCGCCTCGAGGCCGCTGAACGAGGGCAGGTTGAAATCCGAGATCACGAGATCGAACTCCTCGCGGTCGAGCGCCGCCAGGAAATCGCTGCGGCCGCCGACGAGCCGGATGGTGCACTCGGCATACTCCGCCGAAAGCAGTTCCTCCAGCAGGACGGCATCGCGCGGGTTGTCTTCGAGGTGGAGGATTTTCATGGGCGGCGAAACGTGGCGGGATGCGGGTTTCCGGATCGCGTTTGCCGGCCAAAAATCACGGGCCGGGGAAAACACGGATTGGTCATCACGGAATGGATAACGACGGGCCGTCTCTCATGATGCAACAATTTAGCGGGATGATCGCAGTGCGGAGGCGCTTGGATGCGATCTGGTGTGTGTCCGCCTCTATCGACCCATTGCGGCGGGCGTTGAGCGATTACGACTGATTTGCACTTTGAGTGCGGCGGGCGTGCGGGGCCGTGTGTTCGGAGCGCGAATCCTGATCCGGTCAGGCTGAAAAAATGCGGCGGACTTCCGCCGCCGGCCGGGTCACCGAAGACTGCCACGGATCGCGGCGTGCGCGGCGTGGTAGCCGCACATGCCGTGGACGCCGCCGCCCGGCGACGTGGACGACGAGCAGAGATAAACGCCGGGAATCGGGGTGGCGTAGGGATTCCATTTCACAAACGGCCGGGTGAGAAGCTGGCCGACGGTCATCGCGCCGCCGGCGATGTCGCCGCCGACGAGATTCGGGTTGAGCGCTTCGAGCGCGGCCGGGTTGAACGTGTGCCGCGTCAGGATGCAGTCGCGAAAACCGGGGGCGAAGCGCTCGACCTGCGCCTCGATC
>DASZPP010000275.1:0-42022 GCA_035549975.1 Opitutus sp. | reverse complement strand
CACCTCGCTCGCCGATCTGCTCAACAACATGATCTCGCTCCGCGACGCCCTCGCCGCCGGGAACACCTCCGGCCTTTCCACGTTGCAGGGCAACATGAGCGACGGCGAAGACAAGCTCATCGCCGGATTGTCCGACCAGGGCGGCGTCCAGCTTCGCATCGAGGTCAACCAATCCGACCAGACCTCCCGCAGCCAGAACATCACCTCCCTGATCTCCTCCGAGACCGACGCCGACCTGCCCACCACCATCGTCCACCTGAATCAGGTCCAGACCGCCTATCAGGCCGCGCTCCAGTCGTCCGCCTACATCATGAAGCTCTCCCTTCTCGACTACATCAACTGATCCCCCGCCATGAAAGTCCTGCCCGATCCCACGACGTCCGAGTTTGAACCACCGCCCGCCAACACGTTCGAGCTGCCGGGCGGCCTGATCGGTTTTGCGAACCACCGCCGCGCCGAGCTCCTCTATTTCCCCGATCACCTCCCTTTTCTCTGGCTCCGCCTCCACGGCCCGGACATGCTGCACTTCGTCGTCATCGAACCCGGCGGCCTGATTCCCGGCTACGAGCCCGAGATTTTCGACGAAGATGCCGCCTCGCTCGACCTCGCCAATCCCGCCGAAGCCATGATCCTCAACATCGTCACCCTGCACCGGCAGGTTCCCTTCGAGGCGAGCGTCAACCTCATCGGCCCGCTCATCGTCAATCGCCGCACCCGCCAGGCCCGCCAGGTCGTCATCTCCAATTACTCGCGCTACAGCGCGCACCACCGCCTGGTCGAACGGTCTCAACCTTCCCGCGATGCCCTGATCGCCTGACTCCCATGCTCGTCCTCTCCCGCAAAGTTAACGACGCGATCGTCATTGGCGACAGCATCGAGATCCGCATCACCCGGATCGAGGGCGATCTGGTCAAGATCGGGATCATCGCGCCGCGGGAGGTGCCCATCGTGCGCAAGGAAATCCTCACCGACATCGCCGCGAGCAACCAGGCCGCCGTGCATCGCTCCGGCCCGACTCCGCTGCCCTTCGCCCACGCCAAGCCGGCCACCGGCGCCCCGCCCGCCGCAAAGTCCGCCCCTTCGGGCCACGCCGCCTGAAAAAGTGGTGGCTCAGACCGGAATCGAACCGGTGACACAAGGATTTTCAGTCCTCTGCTCTACCAACTGAGCTACCGAGCCACTTGAGTGAAGGGGCAGAAAAAACGGCGCCGGCCACCCGCGTCAACGGGAATCTCCGCCGGGTAGTGGGTCAGTTTGTTTCTTCGGTGTCATTGCGAGGAGCGGAGCGACGAAGCAATCCAGCTGAATTCTAGCCGCGTCGCCGCCCGCCATCGGCCAGGCGCGCGCCAAATCCATCCCCTTGACGCCCGGCCGCGCTTTCCCGTCTAGTTTCGGGTTCCCATGCCCCAAACGATCAATCTTGGCCTCATCGGCTGCGGCAAGATCAGCGATGCCTACTTCGCCGGTTGCGCCCGTTATGATTTCATCCGGATCGCCGCGTGCGCCGACCTCGACGTCGCCCGCGCACGCGCCAAGGCCGCCGAGCACCGCCTTCGCGGCTGTTCCGTTGAAGAACTTCTCGCCGACCCGACGATCGACCTCGTCATCAACCTCACGATCCCGCAGGCGCACGCCGGGGTGAATCTCGCCGCGCTCCGCGCCGGCAAACACGTTTACACGGAAAAACCCTTCGCGCTCGACAGTCGCGACGGCGCCGCCGTGCTCGCGCTCGCCCGCGGGAAAAATCTCCTTGTCGGTTGCGCGCCCGACACGTTTCTCGGCGGCGGCCTCCAGACCGCCCGCCACGCCATCGACGCCGGCGCCATCGGCCGGCCGGTCTCGGCGCTCGCCTTCATGCTGTGCCGCGGGCACGAGACGTGGCACCCCAGCCCGCAATTCTACTACCAGCGCGGCGGCGGCCCGATGTTCGACATGGGTCCCTACTACATCACCGCACTCGTCAATTTCCTCGGCCCCGTCGCCCGCGTCTGCGGCTCCGCCCAATCCGCCTTCGCCGAGCGCACCATCACCAGCCAGCCGCTCGCCGGCGCAAAGATTCCCGTCGAAACACCCACGCATGTCACCGGCGTGATGGATTTCGCCTCCGGGGCAACTGCCACCATCGTCACGAGTTTCGACACCTACCCGATCACGCTTCCGCGCCTCGCCGTGTTCGGGACCGACGGCACGCTCGAAGCGCCGGATCCAAATCGCTTCGACGGCTCCGTCCTCGTGCGCCACGGCGGCGACGAAAAATTCGCGGAATATCCGCACACGCACACGACCGACCGCGGCCGCGGCTCCGGCGTGGCCGACATGGCCCGCTCGATCCTCCGCCGCGACCGGCCCCATCGCGCCAGCGGCGAACTCGCCCAGCACGTGCTCGAAGTCATGGAAGCGTTCGAGAAATCCTCCGTCAGCGGCCGGCACGTCCAGATCGCCTCGACTTGCGCGCGCCCCGCCGCGCTTCCTCCCGGCCTCTCCGCCAACGAAATCGACTCGTAGATACACGGGCGGACACATGCCGCCGTTCTCCGGGCCGCAATCTCCGGACGCCCCGCTCTCAACTCTCATTCCTCAGCCCTCGACTTCATTCCCCGCCCCATGAAGCGCCGTCGTTTCCTCCTCGTTGTCGGGTTCATCTCCCTGATCGCCGCCGCGCTCGGCCGGCCAATTCCAGTCGTGTTTCACACCGACATCGGCACGGACATCGATGATGCATGGGCCCTCGCCCAGATTCTGCGCACCCCCGCGCTCGATCTGAAATTCGTCCTCACTGACACCGGCGACACGCGCTACCGCGCCGCCCTCGCCGCGAAGGAGCTCGAGGCCGCCAACCGCACCGACGTCGCCATCGGCATCGGCCAGCCGACGCCGCACTCGAACGACACGATGACGGTCCAGTCCTGGCTCAAGGGCTTCGACCTCAAAAATTATCCCGGCCAAGTCTACGACGACGGCATCGGCGCATTCATCGATTTCGTGATGCACTCGCCCGAGCCGGTCACGATCATCTCCACCGGTCCCTGTCCCAGCCTCGCCGCCGCGCTCGCGCGCGAGCCCGGCATCGCCGCACGCTGCCGCTTCGTCGGCATGGACGGCAGCATCGACATCGGCTACGGTAAAAAAGCGCCGGCCGCCGCCGAATCGAACGTCAAGGTCGACCCCGCCGCGTTCCGCAAGGTCCTGAGCGCCCCATGGCGCGACCGCCTGATCACTCCGCTCGACACCTGCGGCAGCGTTTACCTCAAGGGCGACGATTACCACGCGATCTGGTGCGCCACGGGCGATCCCCTGCTGCGTGCGGTGATCGAAAGCTACTGCATCTTCGCGCCGAATGCGCCCTGGATGCGCGTCGATTATTTCACGACTCAATCCACGACGCTCTTCGATTGCGTCGCCGTCTATCTCGCATCCTCCGAGGATTTGGTTGAAACCGAAACCATGCGCCTCCGCGTGACGGACGATGGCTTCACCGTCCGCGATCCCGACGGCTCGCCCGTCCGCGTCGCGCTGCGCTGGAAAAACCTCGCCGCCTTCGATCACCAGCTCGTGCGAACGCTCCTTGCGGCGCCAGCCGCCGTCGCGCGCTAACTGTTTCGCCGTCCGCCCTTCGGCAGGGCATGCATCCTTGCGCACGATCCGAGAATTTTCCGCAATGGCCGGCACCTGGAAAAGACTTGGAGAACGTTTCCGCCTCGCCGCTATTTCGGCACAAAGCCCCAACCGATACATCTGCTTTTTGCGCTGCCTCCCGGAGCCCGTTCCCTCGCGGTCGCTTCGCTCGGCGCGACCGATTATCCCGTCCAGCCGCTACTCTTCACCGCTGTGCGTCTTGTCGAGAGCTTCTGCTGGGCACACCAGAAAGTGGATCGCACGGCGACGGTGCCATTCGCTTTTCAACAGTGCGAGGATTCCATCCGGTTAAAACTCTCGACCTTGCGTCGGAGGTCACGCACCGACGCGCAAACGACGAACCGCATTTCCAAATCAAGCCGCCGACAAAGCCACGTTCGACATCACCGATGCTTACAAGCCGACAGGAACCCTCTCGTATATACTCAGCGTTCATCCCGATGCCGCGCTCGAGCAGAAGGTCGATGTCTGGATCGCGTGCATCCCAGTGGAACAACCCCGGCGAGAACATTCGCAACGCAGGGCTTGAAACGAAGATTTTAATGTTGATGCACCGCAGTTTTGTTTTGTTCTTCGCGGCATGCGAAAGATCACAGCGCGGAAGGTGCTGAGAGGCGAAAAACCCACGCGCGTCCGGAACTTATCCGGACGGTTGGCGGCCTATTCTGCCACAGCGGGAGCCGCTGTCTTGTGCACGCCGGCAGCGCATCCGGCCATCACGGACATCACCGACTCGGGCCTCGGCGCGAATCTTCTCTTCAACGGAACTCCCGTGAGCCTGTCGAATCCGCCTACCCTCGACTTCGCCGGGCACTCGTTTGCTGACTTCGGCTATCTCACCATTGGCCCTATCCATAATTTCTATTTGCGGGGGTTTGGCACCACCGCCAACCAAGGGTTCGCATCGATCGGGACGAGTCATGATCGTGGCATTGCGGTCGTGGCCGCAGGCGGATACAGTGCAGCCAAGCTCCCCTTCGGGGCCCTGATTGGCGGTGCGGGACGGGTTTTCTCACAATATGCCTGCAATCTTGCCAAGATGAACGGATCGAGCACAGCCGGCCAATTTCTTTCGCCAGACGGCACGGGCTACATCGGATTCAAACAGGGAGTTTACTATGGCTGGCTCAAGGTGGCGGTAAGCTTCAATGGCGACGGGGTTCCCGTGAGCCTGTCCCTCGTGCCCAAGGCGGACACGGACATTTACGGTGCCTTCGGACTGCTGAGCGACGGCGTCCGGGCGGGCGAGACCACCGCCGTTCCCGAGCCCTCTGCGGTCGGTTTGGGGCTCGGCCTGTTCGCGCTCGGCGCCGTGGGCGTGCGTGAAATGCGCCGGCGGCGCGCCGCGGCGGCCGCCTAGTCGGCGAGTCCGGCGGCGACGTGCGAACTGCCGCGGAAAGGTTGCTTCCGGTTCTCTTCGGGGATCGCTCGAAAAAACGCCACTGCGCGAAGGCTCCACGCGATCACATCATGCCCAACCCGCAGGGGGCCGCCGCGCGGCGCCACCGTCACAGCAACTCCGGCGGCAACTGCGCCATCAATTTCTTGATCTCCTGCACATTGTCGCGGTGGCACACCAGCACCGCGTCCGGCGTTTCGACCACGACCAAATCCTTCACGCCCACGAGCGCGATCGTCCGGCCGCTGCTCATCGCGATGTTGTTCTTGGCATCGACCGTCAGGATCGTTCCACGCGCCGCGTTGCCATCCGCATCCTTCGGCAAATGGGGCGGCAGCGAGGTCCACATGCCGACGTCGTCCCAGTCGTATTCCGCGATGATCGTCTCGACCGCCGCCGCTTTCTCCATGATGGCGAAATCCACGGAAATCTTCGGCAGCGAGGGAAATTTCTCCGCCAGGTACTTCGTCGGATCGCCCGCCGGAAAAGCTTTCACGAACTTCGCCAGTTCCGGCGCGTGTTTTTCCGTCTCGGCTAAAAAGGCCCCGACGCGCCACACAAACATGCCCGCGTTCCACGCGTAATTGCCGCTCGCGACATATTTTTCCGCCGTCGGGATGTCCGGCTTCTCCACGAAGCGCACCACCCGCCGCACGACGCCGCCTTCCGCCGAACGCGCCAGTTCTCCGCCCATCTCGAGGTAACCGAAACCGGGCGAGGCATACGTCGGCTTGATCGCAAAGGTCAGCAGCGCCTCGGTCGTCGCCGCGCGCGCCAGCGCCGCTCCCATCTGCTGCGCCAGCCGCTCCGCGTTCTCGATCAAATGATCGGCCGGCAGCAGCGCCATCACGCCGTCGGAATTTCTCGCGCGCACCAGCCCCGTCGCGAGCGCCGCCGCCGGCGCCGTGTCGCGCTTCGCCGGCTCGGCGATGATCTGCTCCGGCGCGAGAAACGGCAGTGCTTTCCGCGTCGCCGCCAGTTGCACCTCGTTCGTCAGCACGAAAAAATTCTTCAACGGCACCACGCCCTCGAGCCGCCGGACCGTGTCCTCGAGCAGCGTGTGATCGGTAAACAACTTCAACAGGTGCTTCGGCGTCTGGTTGCGGCTCATCGGCCAGAACCGCTCGCCGCTGCCGCCGGCCATGACGCAGATGTAAGCGTTGGGATTCTCCTTCATCGCTGATTCGTTCCAAGTTCTCAGTCCGCGTTCCCGCCGCCAAGCCTGAATGATGAACTCCCTTCAATCCGGCCGGCCACAGATTGCACCGGTTGAAACGGATGAAAGAAAAAAGTCCGCGGCTCGATCGCTTGATCCGTGGTCATCTGCGTGATCCGTGGCGCGAATAACTCACGCCATCGTCACAACGATCTTTCCAAACTGCCCGCCGCGCTCCATCAGATCGAAGGCCTCGCCCGCGCGCGCGAGCGGGACGACGGAGTGCACCACCGGCTTGATGCCGTATTGCGCGACATAACTCGTCATCGCATTCCAGTCGCCCGGCGAACCCATCGTCGTTCCCAGCACCGACAACTGCCGCCAGAAAATCTTCCGCATCGGCAGCACCGGTGGATTCCCGCGCGTCGCCCCGTAGATCACGATCCGCCCGCCGGGCGCCGCGAGGTCGAGCAACGACTCGAATCCCGGCCCGCCCGCGCTGTCGACGATCAAGTCAAACCCGCCACCCGCGCGCTTCGCCAGCCCTGCCGCCCATTCCGGCTCCGCGTAATTCGCCCCGCCCTTCGCGCCCAGTTCCGCGGCACGTGCGATTTTTTCCGCCGAACCGGACGTCACCCACACTTCGGCGCCGTGCGGCACCGCGAACTGGAGCGCATAGACCGCGACGCCGCCGCCGATCCCGGAAATCAGCACCCGCTCACCGTGCTTCAGGCCGCCGCGCGACGATACCGCCCGCCAGGCCGTCAGTCCCGCCAGCGGCAGCGCCGCCGCCTCCTCCCAGGAAAGTTGTTTCGGTTTCGCCGCGAGTTGCGCCACCGGCACCGCGATCATCTCCGCCAGCGTCCCGTCGCGCGGGAGTCCGAGAATGCTGAAACTCTTCCCCTGCGCCCGCTCGCTTTCGCCCCAGTCAAACGACGGATTGATGACCACCTCGCGCCCCAGCCAGCCCGGATCGACCCCGCGGCTCGCTGCCACCACCACGCCGGCGCCATCGGACCCGGGGATGCACGGCCACTTCAGCCCCGCATATTGCCCCACCTTGATCCAGACATCGCGATGATTCAGCGCCGCCGCGCGAATCCTCACGAGCACCTCGCCCGGTTTCGGCTCCGGATCCGCGACCTCGGCGATTTCCAGTCGGTTGACCGCAGTGATTTGAACAGCGCGCATGACCAAAATAGTCAGAGGAAACCTTCCGCGAAGCAATCCACTCCATCCTTTTGAACCACGGATGAACACGGATGGACACCGATTCGATTTGATCCGTGGTCATCCGTGTCCATCCGTGGTCAACTTCAGTCCGGGCCTCCTGCTCCTCTGTGTTAATCGCCCTGCACAAACCCTACGGCGTGCTCTCGCAGTTCACGCCCGAGCCCGGCTCGCGCTGGCGCACCCTCGCCGACTTCGGCCTGCCACGCGGCGTTTATCCGCTCGGCCGGCTCGACGCCGACTCCGAAGGCCTGCTCCTGCTCACCGACGAACCCGGCCTCAACTCCCAGCTTCTCGATCCGAAAAACGCCCACCACCGCGAATACTGGGTGCAGGTCGAGCGCATCCCCGCCGCTGCCGCGCTCGCCAGACTCGAACGCAGCCTGAACCTCGGCGACTTCAAAACGCGACCGTGCCGCGCCCGGCTGCTTGACCCCGCTCCCGACATCCCGCCGCGCAACCCGCCGGTCCGATTCCGAAAAAATGTCCCCGATTGCTGGCTCAGCCTCGAGCTGACCGAAGGCAAGAACCGCCAGGTCCGCCGCATGACCGCTGCCGTCGGCCACCCGACGCTGCGCCTGATCCGCGTTCGCACCGGCGATTTCGTCCTCGGCGGACTCCCGCCTGGATCATGGTGCGAGCTTGCCGCAGAGGATCGCGCCAGGGTCTTCGCCCGCTAGCCGCAACATTTCGCATCGCGGCCTGCCGCCGCGACCGAAGGGAAACGATCGGCCTTTTTGGAGTACGCCAGTCCTCTGGCGCCTTGGATCGAAATCGGGAGGGAACTGCCGCACTTCAAAATCGTCGCAGGTGCGACGAAGCGGCGAGAGAATCTTCGCACTCTCCGATGCGAACCCGCACCCGCTGTCACAGCCCCAAAAAATAAAACGTGCCCTCGGCCCGCCCAGCGCCAGCCGAAGACCGGCGCTACCACGCCCGCGCGTATTGCACCGGCGGCGGAACGGCCTTCGCCTCTCCGAGCGCCTTCGCCGCGTGCGCCGGCCAGTAGGCGTCGCGCAAAAATTCCCGCGCGAGCAGCACGATGTCCGCCTTGCCCGAACCCACGATCTCTTCCGCTTGCTTCGGCTCCGTGATCATCCCGACCGCCGCCGTCGCAATTCCCGCTTCGCGGCGGATCCGCTCGGCGAACGGAACCTGATAATCGGGGCCGACCGGAATCTTCGCGCTCGGCACCGCGCCGCCGGAGCTGCAGTCGATCAGATCGACGCCTTCGACTTTCAGCCGGCGCGCGAGCTCGACCGATTGCTCGATGTCCCAGCCGCCCTCGACCCAGTCCGTCGCGGAAATTCGCACCGTGAGCGGCAGCCGCTCCGGCCAGACCGCCCGCGTCGCGCGCACCGTCCCGATCAAAAAGCGAATCCGATTCTCGAAGCTGCCGCCGTAGTTGTCCGTGCGCCGGTTCGAAAGCGGCGACAAAAACTCGTGGCTCAGATACCCGTGTGCCGAGTGCAGCTCCAGCCACTCGCAGCCGGCCGTGAGCGCGCGCTGCGCCGCCCCGGCGAAATCTTTCTGCACCGCTGCGATCTCCTCGACTGTCAGCGCATGCGGCACCTTGTCGAGCCCGTCGCCAAACGCGACCGCGCTCGGCGCGAGCGGCGTCCAGCCGCCGTCAGCATCGGCGAGATGATCTCCGCCGTCCCATGGCCGCGCCGCGCTTGCCTTCCGGCCGGCGTGCGCGAGCTGGATGCCCGGCACGGCGCCGTGCGCCTTCACGAAGCGGTTGATCCGCGCGATCGGCTCGACGTGCTGGTCGGCCCAGATGCCCGCGTCGCCCGGCGTGATCCGCCCCTCGGGCGAAACCGCCGTCGCCTCCGCGATCACGAGTCCCGCGCCGCCAACGGCGCGGGAACCGAGATGCACGAGGTGCCAGTCGGTCGCCACGCCGTCGTCCGACGAATATTGGCACATCGGCGAGACGCCGATCCGGTTGCGCAGCGTGATGGACTTGAGGGTGAACGGAGCGAAGAGGTGTGACATTGAATGCTGGGTTTCAGAAATCGTAGCGGCAGGCGTCCCTGCCTGCCGTGGTTGACGCGTCGCCGGCAGGCGCGGTGGCCTGCCGCTACGACCACATTTGCTCAGGCCAGTTTCGCGTGGAGCGTGATGTCGGCCTTGAGCAGGCGCGAGATCGGGCAGTTCGCCTTCGCGCCGTTCGCGACCTCGGTGAATTTTTCAGCGGAGACGCCCGGCACCTTCGCCGTCGTGTCGAGGTGAATCGCGGTCACCGTCCACCCGGCGGGTTGCACGTTGTCGAAATTGAGCGTCGCGGTCGTCTCGACTTTTTCGGCGGTGAAACCCGCCTGCTGCAGGCCGAACGAGAGTGCCATGCTGAAACAGCCCGCGTGCGCCGCCGCCACGAGCTCTTCCGGGTTGGTGCCCGCGCCGTTTTCGAAGCGGGTCGTGAAGGAGTATTGCGCGGATTTCAGGACGCCGCTCTCGGTCGAGACGGCGCCCTTGCCGGATTTGAGATCGCCCTGCCAGACAGCGGAAGCTTTGCGTTTCATGATGGATCGGAGTTGATGGTTTCGAAGCTCGGAAAGCCGAGTGAAACCAATTGTGCGCCGCGCGCCAGCCGCGCGTGCAAGTCGTCCCGCACGTCGCGTGTCATCCCTCGGCGGCGCCGTCCCAGACGGTGAGCAGCACGAGCGCGGCGAGAATGACAATGACGGCGATCATGGTGTTCGGCGGCGCGGGTCTGAAGCCCGCCCTACTTGATGGCGACGAGTGCAGCCGGCCGGTGCCAGCCACCGCCGAGCGATTTGATCAGCGCGACGCTCGCGTTGAGCCGCAGCGCGGCGAGTTGTGCGGACGCCCGCTGCGTGCCCAGGGCGGTCCGTTGGGCGTCGATCACCTCGAGGTAGGAAACGTAGCCGGCCTTGTAGCGGGTGAGCGCAAGGTCGGCGGCACGTTGCGCGGATGCTTCCGCGCGGTCCTGGGCCACGGATTGTTCCGCGAGCAGCCGCGTCGCCGTCAGCGCATCCTGCACCTCGCGAAAGGCCACGAGCACGCGCTGACGATAAACCGCGACCGCTTCATCGAACGCGCCCCGGCTGCGGTCGAGGTTGGCGCGATTGCGCTCGCCCTGGAAGATCGGCAGGTAGAGCCGCGGGCCGATCGACCAGACGCGCGAGTCGGAATCGAACAGGCGATCGATGTCGCCGCTCGCGAAGCCTGCGCTGCCCGTCAGCGAAATCGCCGGGAAGAACGCCGCTTTCGCGACGCCGATCCGCGCATTAGCGGCGGCGAGCAAGCGCTCCGCCGCCGCGATATCCGGACGGCGCTCGAGCAAATCCGCCGGCAGGCCGGCGGGAATCGACGGCGGCGAGGACGACTCGGCGTCGCGGGTCGCGAAACTGAATTCCGGCGCGGCCGCGCCGACGAGGATCGCGAGCGCGTCCTGCACGGACGCGCGCCGGTTCGCGAGCGACGCGGCGTCGGCTTCCGTGGTTGCGAGCTCGGTCTCGGCTCGCGCGGCATCGAGGTCGGCGGCGATGCCGTTGGTCACGCGGGCGTTCACGAGATCGAGCGCGCGGCGGCGAAGCGAAACGGTGTCGCGCACGAGCGAGAGCTCGCGGTCGAGCGCGCGCAGCGTGAAGTAGTTCGACGCCACGTCGGCGGTGAGCGACAGGCGAACCGATTCGAACGCCGCCGCACTCGCCTCGGCGTTGGCCCGCGCACTTTCGCCCAGCCGGCGCACCCGGCCGAAGAGATCGATTTCCCACGAAGCCGTCAGCGGCGCGTCATAAGTCGTCGTGAGCGTTTCGGGAAAAACATTGCCGGTCGTCGACGACGTGCGTTCGCGAACCACCGCGCCGTCGGCGGCGAGGTGCGGCCAGTAGGCGCTGCGGGCGAGCCCGGCCGCGGCGCGGGCCTGCTCGACGCGGGCGGCCGCGGCCCGGAGGTCCTGGTTGGCGGCCAGCGCGCGCGACTCGAGCCCGTCGAGCACCGGGTCGGAAAAGAGTTTCCACCACTCGCCGCGCGCGAGCGTGTCCGCCGGCGCGGCGACTTTCCACGCGTTGGGCGGGCCGGCGTCACGCCACATGGCCGGCACGGCGGTGGCGGGTTGTTTGTAGTCGGGCCCGACGCTTGGGAAAGCAAACGCAGGCGCGGCACCGACGAGGAGAAACGAAATGTATTTCATGGCGACGAGTGAAAGTTGTTGGTCGATTTCGGAAGATTTAAGGTGACGCGCTGCCGAACCCTTCAGATTTCGAGCACGGGCTCGCGGGCTGCAGGTGGTCGGCTCTCGATCGCGACGCTTCGCCGCCGGCGGGCAAACCTCAGGAGAGCGAACGCGCCGGCCTCGCAGGCCGCGCCCGCCCAGCCGAGTTGGTGCACCGCGCCGTGCGCGACAACGACCGATCCGATCATGGCGCCGAGCGATGCGCCGAGGTAGATCGCCGACGCGTTGAGCGAGAGCGTAATCGACGCAAATTTCGGGGCGAGCGCCGCGATGTGCGCCTGCTGCGCGGACGGAAACGACCAGCCGACCAGGCCCCACAGCGCGATCAGCGGGACGACCAGCCACCGGGCAACTCCGGCCGGAACGAGCACCCCGACGAACGAGAGCGTCGCGAAGATGCCGACCAGGCCCAGCAATGCGCCGGCGATCACGCGCCGCGGACCGATCCGGTCCGCGACGCCACCGGAGATGAAATTACCCGCCGTGCTGCCCAAACCGAACACAAAGAAAATGAGCGCCACGGCGTCGCCGGTGAGGTTCGCCGTCTGTTGCAGGAACGGCGCGAGATACGAATAGATCGTGTAAACGCCGGCCAGCGTGACGACCGTGACCGCCAGCGTGCCCAGCACATCGGGCCGCCGGGCGATCGCGATGCGTTCACCGAGGCTCGGAACGGTCCCATGCCGGACAGGCTTCAGCCCGAGCGTGAGGCTGGCGAGCGCGGCAAACACCAGCCCGGCCACTCCGATGAAAATGAACCGCCAGCCAAAGTGTTCACCGAGCAGGACGCCGACGGGCGCGCCGATCACCATCGCGACGGTCAGCCCGCCGTAGATGATCGAGAGCGCCCGGCCGCGGTGTTCCATCTTCGTCGCCGCCACGGCATACGCGCTCGCGGCGGGCATGAACGTGCCCGCCGCCAGGCCCATGCCGATGCGTGCGGTGAGCAGCCAGCCGTAGGAGTGCGAGAACGCCGCGACGAGGTTGAAGACGCCGAACGTCGCGATCGAGGCGATCAGCAGGCGGCGGCGATCCACGCTGCTCGTCGCGACGGCGATCAGCGGCGAACCGATCGCGTAAGTGAGGGCAAAGGCCGTGATCAACTGGCCGGCCACCGGCACGCTGACACCGAGGTCGGAGGCGATCGTCGGCAACACGCCGGCGACGACATAGCTCTCGGTGCCGATGGCAAAAGCGCCGACGGCGAGGCCGAAAAGTTTGGTGAAGGAATTCATGAAAAGGCTGTGGGTGGCTGGTCCGTGACAACGATTGCACGGGCGGCCCGGACCAGAGGCCGCCCGGGACGCGTCAATGCATGCCGCCGCTGGCGCGCAACTCCTCGCCGGTGAGCCAGCCCGATTCGTCGGAGGCGAGGAAGACGGCGACGCTGGCGATGTCGTGCGGCTGGCCGGTGCGGCCGAGCGGCGTCTGGCTGTTGGCGTGTTTCTCGAAATCGGAGCCGATCATCCCCGCCGATCGCGTGCCCTCGGTCTCGACGATTCCGGGATTGAGTGCGTTCACGCGGATCTTTTTCGGACCGAGCTCCTTCGCGAGCACACCGGTGATCGCGTCGACCGCGCCCTTCGTGCCGGTGTAGACCGCGCTCGTCGGCGGGGTGAGGCTGCTGACGACCGAACCGATGTTGATGATGCTGCCGCCGGTCGGCGGGAAATGCGGAAGCGCCGCCTGCGTGGTGAGCAGCAGGCCGAGGACGTTGATGTTGAACTGGCGGTGGAAGTGCTCGGGCGTGATCGCCTCGAGCGCGCCGAACTCGTAGACCCCCGCGTTGTTCACGAGGATGTCGATCTGGCCGAATTGCGCCTTCATTTCGGCGAGGAGCCGCGTGATGTCGTCGGGCTTGCCAACGTCGCCCTGGATCGCGACGGCGCGGCCGCCGGCGGCGGTGATGTCGGCGACGACCTGGTCCGCGCCGGCTTTGCTCGAGGCGTAGTTGACGACAACCGCCGCGCCGGCGACGGCGAGTTGCTTTGCGATCGCGGCGCCAATGCCTTTGGAGGCGCCGGTGACAAGCGCGACTTTGCCGGAAAGTTTCTGGGAGGAGACGGTGGAGGACATGATGGGATCGAGTTGATGGTTATGCGTTGAGGATGACGGACGAAATGCGGTCACGCGGACTGCGGCGTGGAATCCGGGAGAGTGGTGACGGCGGCGGATTTGCGCGCGCCGAGCTTTTCGAGGACCACGTAGAAGACCGGTGTGAGGAAGAGGCCGAAGAGCGTGACGCCGATCATGCCGGCGAAGACGGCGACGCCCATCGCGCGGCGCATCTCGGCGCCGGCGCCGGTCGAGACCACAAGCGGAAAGACGCCGGCGATGAACGCGATCGACGTCATCAGGATTGGCCGCAGCCGGAGATGCGCGGCGTCGAGCGCCGCCTGCACGATCCCCTCGCCTTCCGCGCGACGCTTCAGCGCGAACTCGACGATCAGGATCGCGTTCTTTGCCGCGAGGCCGATGAGGACGATCAGGCCGATCTGCGTGAAGACGTTGTTCTCTCCGCGCGTCAGCCAGAGGCCGGTCATCGCGGAGAACAGCGCCATCGGCACGACGAGGATCACCGCGAACGGCAGGCGCAGGCTCTCGTATTGCGCGGCGAGCACGAGGAACACGAGGAGGATGCTGAGCGGGTAAACCCAGAGGCCGGCGTTGCCCGCGATGATTTTCTGGAACGTGAGCTCGGTCCACTCCGTCGCCATGCCGCGCGGCAGCGTGTCGTGTGCGAGCTGCGCCATGATCGCCTCGGCCTGGCCCGAGCTGTAGCCGGGCGCGGGGGCACCGTTGATCTCCGCGGCGGGGTAGCCGTTGTAGCGCATCACGCGGTCGGGGCCGTAGGTCTCGCGGACCTTCACGAGCGACCCGAGCGGGACGAGCTGGCCGGCGTTGTTGCGCGTCTTGAGACGGAGGATGTCCTCGGGCTTGTCGCGGAACTTCGCGTCCGCCTGTGCGATCACCTGGTAGGTGCGGCCGAAGCGGTTGAAATCGTTCACGTAGAGCGAGCCGAGGTTGATCTGCATCGTGTCGAAGAGATTTTGCAGCGGCACGCCCTGCGCCTTCGCCTTCACGCGGTCGATGTCGGCGTCGAGCTGCGGCGTGTTGACGGTGAAGCTCGTGAACACGCGGCTGAGCCCCGGCGTCTGGTTCGCCTTGCCGATCAGCGACTGCGTCGCGCCGTAGAGCGCATCGAGGCCGTTGTCGCCGCGGTCCTCGACGTAGAGCTTGAACCCGCCGATCGTGCCGAGGCCCTGCACGGGCGGCGGCGGGAAGACGGCGATGTAGGCGTCCTGGATCTGGTTGAACTCCTGCTGGAGTTGTTGCGCGATTGCCTCGCCGGAGAGCGCCTTCGAGCGGCGCTCCTCGAACGGCTTCAAGCAGATGAACGTGATGCCGCTGTTCGACGAGTTCGTAAAGCCGTTGATCGAGAGTCCCGGGAACTGCACGGCGTAGTCCACCCCGGGATGCTTCAACGCGATCTCGCCCATGCGGCGGATCACGGCGTCGGTGCGCTCGAGGGAGGCGGCGGCGGGAAGCTGCGCGAAGGCGACGAGGTATTGCTTGTCCTGCGTCGGCACGAAGCCGCTCGGGATTTTCTTGAACGAAAACCCGGTGAACGCGAGCAACCCGGCATAAACCACCAGCGCGATCCCGGAGAGGCGGATGAGCCGCGCGACGCCGGCGGAATATTTGTGCGACGCCCAGTCGAAAAACCGGTTGAACGGCCGGAAGAACCAACCGAAGGCGCGATCCATGAACCGCGTGACGAGGTCCTTCGGCGCGTGATGATCGCGCAGGAGCAGCGCGCTGAGGGCGGGCGAAAGCGTGAGCGAGTTGAACGCCGAGATCACCGTCGAGATCGCGATCGTGATGGCGAACTGCTTGTAGAATTGCCCCGTCAGCCCGGTGATGAACGCGGTCGGGACGAACACGGCGGACAGCACGAGCGCGGTGGCGACGATCGGGCCGGTGACCTCGCGCATCGCCTGTTTCGTCGCCTCGAAAGGCGACTTGCCGAGGGCGATGTTGCGCTCGACGTTTTCGACGACGACGATCGCGTCGTCCACGACGATGCCGATCGCGAGCACGAGGCCGAAGAGCGACAGGGCGTTGATCGAAAACCCAAACGCGTGCATCGCCGCGAACGTGCCGATGAGCGATACGGGGACCGCGGCGAGCGGGATGATCGAGGCGCGCCACGTCTGCAGGAACAGGATCACGACGAGCACGACGAGGACGATCGCCTCGAGGAGCGTGTGCACGACCGCGCGGATCGATTCGCGCACGAAAACCGTCGGGTCGTAGACGATGTTGTAGTCGAGCCCCTGCGGGAAATTCTTCTTCAGGTCCTTCATCGTCGCGCGCACGGCGTCGGAGGTCGCGATGGCATTCGAGCCGGGGAGCTGCGCGATCGGGAGGGCGACCGCGGCTTTGTTGTTCAGCAGCGAACGGAGCGCGTATTCGGACGCGCCGAGCTCGATGCGGGCGACGTCGCGGAGCTGCACGCGCTCGCCCTGCGGGCCGCTCTTGACGATGATCGAACCGAACTCCTCCTCGCTCGCGAGCCGGCCCTGGGTGTTGATCAGCAGCTCGGTGTCCACCGGGCTCGACGTCGGCTGCTGGCCGATCGCGCCGGCGGCAACCTGGACGTTTTGCTCGCGGATCGCGGCGACGACGTCCGAGGCGGTGAGACCCTTCGCGGCGAGTTTGTTCGGATCGAGCCAGACGCGCATCGCGTAATCGCCCGAGCCATAGACGCGCACCTGGCCGACCCCCGGGAGCCGCGCGAGGACGTCGCTCACCTGCAGCGTGGCGTAATTGCGGACGTAGATGTCGTTGTAGCGGCCGTCGGGCGAGAACAGGTGCACGACCATGAGCAGGTCGGGCGAGGTCTTCGTGGTCGTGACGCCGAGCCGGCGGACTTCCTCGGGGAGCTTCGGCAGCGCCTGCGAGACGCGGTTCTGGACCTGCACCTGCGCGTTATCGAGATCGGTGCCGAGGGCGAAGGTGACGGTGAGCGTCATCACGCCGTCGCTCGTCGCCTGCGAAAACATGTAGAGCGAGTGCTCGACGCCGTTGATCGCCTGCTCGAGCGGCGCGGCGACGGTTTCGGAGATCGTCTTCGGATTCGCGCCGGGATAGCTGGCGCGGACGACGACGGTCGGCGGAACGACCTCGGGATATTCGCTGATGGGCAGACGCGTCAGCGAAATCGCGCCGACGAGGAAAATGATGCTGGAAACGACGCCGGCGAAGATCGGGCGTTTGATGAAGAAATCGGAGAAGTTCATGGGTGGCGGGCGGAGGAGTTGGCGGAAGCGGGCGGAATCTGGGCGAAGCAGTGGCTGGAGTGCGCGACGGAGCGGCTCCTGGTGGGGCGGCTTCAACCCGTCCGAATTGCGAGGATGACCGGGCGGGCTGAAGCCCCGCCCTACTCGTTCAGCGGATGGCGACGGTGGTGGCGGAAGAGGAGGCCGACGGGTTGGTGGCGACTGCGACCTCGGGATCAACGACCATGCCGGGGCGCACGCGTTGGAGGCCGTTGACGATCACGCGATCGCCGGCATGCAGACCGGAGCGGACGACCCGCTTGTCGTGGAACGAGCCGCCGAGTTCGACCGTGCGATATGCCGCGGTGTTGTCGGAGGCGAGAGCGAGCACGAACTTCTGGCTTTGATCCGTGCCGATCGCGAGATCGCTGATGAGCAGCGCGCGCTGCGGCGCGCTGATCGGAATCCGCACGCGGGCGAACAAGCCGGGCACGAGCGCGTTGTCGGTGTTCGGAAACACGAGGCGGACGACGAGCGAGCCCGTGTCGGGATTCAGCCGGTTGTCAGTGGACTCGATGTAGCCGCGCCGCGGATAGCCGGTCTCGTCCTCGAGCTGCATTTCGACGGGCACGCGGCCGTGGTCGAGCGCGATGCGGCTCTCGCGGATCAGGCGGTTGAATTTCAGCAGTGTCGATTCGTCGATGTCGGCATAGACATAGGCCGGGCCGACCGAGACGATCGTGGTGAGCAGCGTGGCGTTGCCGGGCGTGCCCGAGACGAGGTTGCCGGTCGTGACGAGCGCGCGGCTGATGCGGCCGTCGATCGGCGCCCGCACCTCGGTGTGATCGAGGTCGAGTTGCGCCGTCTCGAGCGCCGCCTGCGCCGAGGCGTAAGCCGCCTTCGCCTCGACGGCGCGGGCGCGGCGCTCCTCGGCCTCTTCGTGCGAGATCGCCGCGGCGGCGAGCAGCGCGTCCGTGCGCTGGGCCTCGCGTTCGGCGATCTCCGCGTGCGCACGGGCCTCGCTGGCCTGCGCGCGGGCGAGATCGAAATGTGCCCGATACCAGCGCGGGTCGATCGTGAAAAGCACGTCGCCCTTCTTCACGAGTGCACCGGCTTGAAAGTGCACCGTTTCGAGATGGCCGGAAACGCGGGCGCGCAGCTCGACCGTTTCGGTGGCGTCGACGTGGCCGGTGATCTCTTCGTAATCGGTGACGAGCTTTTCCTCGACCGGCGCGACGGTGACCTTGGGCGCGGGCGGAGCGGCGGCCGGCCCGGAAGCGGATTCGGCGGCGGCGGCGTGGGAACTGAAATAGCCGATCGCCGCGACAACGGCGCTCAGGCTGGCAACAACAATGGCAACGATGCGCGGACGAAGCGCGAAGGAGCGGTCAGAGGCGGGTGGATGCGAGGACATGACGGAAACGTGAGTGCGTGGATCTGATCAATGACGAATGAAGCGGGGGCACGCGGACGCCGGGTTTGCGCCCGCGGAAATTCTAGTCGTGGTAGCGCGTGAGCTGCGGCGTGAGCCGGTCGACCACCTGGGGGTTCCAGAGACGATCCAGGTTGGCTCCCGCTCGCGCGGAGCTCGCCCATGGAAGCGGACGCCGAAAGATCGGGTCGCTGCCGGTGACGAAGATCCGCGAACGGGCATTTTGGACCGCGCGAAGACTGGAGAACTGAAGAGGCTTGGATGACGCGTTCATAAAGAGATTCGAGTTTTTCCGATATAGTTGACTGGTTAGTTAGTTTCTGGGTGAAAAACAGGCGCACGTGGCGTTCGTGCGCTGGGTCGGGAAACGAGCGGGTGCTCAGGAGACGTGTGCGGCAGCGGCGGGCCGGGCGGACTTCACTCGGAGAATTTCCATGCCGAGCTCGGTCACGTTCTTCAGTATCCCCGGATCGTTCATGATCCGGGCTTGGAACATCAGGCCCTCGATAAAGCTGACAAGCAGCACCGCGACCTGCGCCGCGTCGCCCTGTTCGATGTAACCTTCCGCCATCGCGTCGCGAATCGCGGACTCGAGGTAGCGCCGCTTGCGGGCAAATATCTCGCGGATCTTTTCGCTGACCCGCGCCTCTTCATCGCAGACGCACACCTCGGTGCCGACCGAGGCAAGAGGGCAGCCGAGAACCTTCCCCGTGCGTTTCTTCGCGTCGATTTGGCGCTGATAAATCGATCCCAGATAGGCCCGGATGCGGTCCAGCGGCAGCGTGGATGAGGAAAACTGGCTGTCGAGCCGGGGCTTCCATTCTTCCGCCCACATCCGGTCAAGGGCGGCGACCGACAAATCGACCTTCGACTGGAAGAAATAGTAGAAGCTGCCTTTTTTCACGTCCGCCCGCTTGCAGATGTCGTCGATGGTCACCGCGCCATAGCTCTCCTGCCAGAGGAGTTCGAGGGCGGCATCCATCAGCCGTTCTTTCGCGTCGGAGGTTCTTCCCATGTCGGGAAGGAATAGTTGACCATTTGTCTATTGCAAGCCGGATTTTGAAAAATCTTCAACTTCCACCCCAGAACGTCCGGCACCCTGCGATCGAGAGAGCTGCTGCGGCGGCAGCGCGCACTGTCCCACGATCATCAGCAACACAAGCGACAGCACCGCCCGGTCGTGCTATCCCAAGCTCAACCACCGGCTGAAATTCGAACCCGCGTTTCTGCGTCCCCCCTTCGCCTCCATCTCCGCGAAGTTCCGCCGCCATGCGATCACGCGACGAGCGATTGGAATTCGGGATGCCGCCGGATGAATGCCGCGACATATGAACACGCCGGGACGATTGTCCGCTTTGCCGCGACCGCCTCGTCGAGCGCGGTGCGCACCAGTTTCTCCGCGATGCCCCGGCCGCGCAGCTCCGGCGGCACGAACGTGTGCGTGAACACCACCCGCCCACCCTCGAGCACATATTCGCACGACGCGATGCGCCCATCGATTGTTGCCTCGTAGCGGCTCTCCGCGGTATTGTGCCAGACCTTCACTTCTTCGCTTCCCGAGGACATCTCGCCAAAAATGGGCAAACTCCCCGCAGCGTCCAGCATCCCACTCGTTTTCCTCTCTCCGCCTTTGTCATATAATGTATGACAAATCGCGGGCAGCGTGGTCGCGACGATGTCATGCCAATCGATCCCAACCCTGCGCGAGCACACCGCGGATCACGAAGTGCGTCATGTCCCACGCGAAAAGGTCAACGCCATCGCCGCCCGACCATACCCGTGCGAAAACAGCAAACTTCAGCTTCGCGCGATCACCGCGCGGTTCGTGCTCAATTCGCCTTCTCGCGGCCTTTCATCCGGGCCAGAACCGCCGCCACTTCGTCCCGTGCTTCCACGCGCAAGCCCCACGCCAACGCGCCATAGACGAGCACGCCACCCGCAATCAGCATCGCGAGGGCGAGCACATCGAACGTGCTCCGTCCGGGCAGCCATTTCAACCGCGCCCACCAACCCGCCGCCACGACCGTCCCCATCACCGCACTCGCGACGACAATCTTGCCCAGGTCACGCGAAAGATGGCGGAAAGCCAGCCCGTCGTGCCGCCGCGCAAGATGCCCCTGCAGATAGGCCGCCTGCACCACGACTGCTACCGTGCTCGCCACCGCCAGCCCGGTCGTCGAAAACGGCCCCATCAACAGGAGACTCAGCACGAGGTTCACCGCGAAGCTCAGCGCCGCGGCGCGCAGCGGCGTCACCGTGTCCTTCTGCGCATAAAAAGCCCGCAGGGCCAGGCTCACAAACGCGAGGAAAGGCAGCCCGACCGCGTTGGCGATCAGCACCGGCCGCATCATCGCCGTCGCCTCCGCCGTGAATTGCCCATGCTGCAGGATCAGCCGGATGATCGGCACCGCGAGCACGGCAAGCCCGACCGCCGCCGGGACATTGACCAGCAAGATCAGGCGCATGCCCTTGCGATAGGCCTGCGCCAGGTTCTCCTGATCCCCCGCCGCCGCGAAACGCGCGATCAGCGGAAACACCACCGTCGAAACCGCGATCGCGAAAACGCCGATCGGCAGTTCCATCAGCCGCTGCGAGAAATTCAGCACCGCCACCGCCGCGTCGTTCAGCGACAGGCCGACGAGCCGCGACACGCTCATGTTGAACAGATAGATCGACGAACTGAAGACGGTCGGCGCCATCAGCCGCAGCATCCCGCGCACGGGCGGGCTGAGCCGGAAATCAGGCCGCGGCCGCCACCCTTCGTTGACCAGGGCCGCCGCCGGCACGATCATCTGCAAAAAGCCGCCCGCCATCCAGCCGGCGCTCAGCCACAAAACCTGCGCCGGCGGATTGCCGTGCGCCCAGTGCAGCGCCGCGAGCAGCAGGCCGATGATCGAGAGGTTGAGCCAGATCGGCGAGAGCGCCGGCTCGAGAAAGCGGTGGAGCGTCTGCAGTGCCGCGCTGAAGGCCGCCGCCAGCGAGACCAGGATCAGGTAGGGAAACAACATCACCGCGAACCGCGCGCCGTCGAGCCAGCGTGCGATCGTCGCGGGCTCCGCGCCGCCGATCCGCCCGATCGCGCGAATCGCCCCGTCCTGGCTCAGCAGCAGCATCGCGACCGCCACGAGCACGACCGTCACGGCAAACAGCCAGCTCGTCACCTGGTTCACGAGCGCAAACGCCCCGGGCCGCTGCCGCACCTCGAGCTCATCGTTCAGCGCCGGAATGAACGCCGCCGTCAACCCGCCCTCCGCCAGCAGCCGCCGGAAAATATTCGGCAGCGTGATTCCGGTCACGAACGCCGAGAGCAGTTCGCTCGTGCCGAACACCGCCGCCGTCAGGCTCTCGCGCGCCAGCCCGAGCACCCGCGACGCCATCGTCAGCCCGGAGACCAGGCCGATGTTCTTCAAATGTTTCGACACGGGCGCTGTTTTCGCTGCGCCGCCCGGCGCCCGCAAGTCCTTACCGGCACTTCGTGCCATCGCCGCCTGGGAGCGGGAAACCCGCGGTCGTCCCCGCGCTCGTGCGCAGGGCTGCGGCGCAATCGCGGCGCGCCTACTGCACCGCCAGATGCAGCGTCGATCCGTCGACGGTCGCGTCGGTCACGCGGCCCCACGCCGTCGCCACCGCTGGCGGAATTTCCGCCGCCGCCGCGAGGCGCTTCATCAGCAGCCCCGACACACCCGGCAACCGCTGCACCGGGCAGGAACCGACCAGAAATTCCGATGGCGAAAACACGACGCCGTCGCTCGTCCGGCTAAAAACACCACGGGCCTGCACGATCACTTTTTCGTCGAGCCCGAGCGCCGCCACGCGCACCGGCACGCCGATCTGCATCACGCCGCCGTGAATCCGGAAATTCGGCGCATCCGCCGAAATCATCTTTTCGGCGGGCGCGCCGTCCTTCGCATTGTCCTTCCCCTTCACGGCGGGTTTCGCCTTCGGCGCCGCGGATTTTCCGCCGAACAGCGCGTTCAGGTCGTCCTCGCGCAAATCCACGGATCCGCCCTGCACGAGCTGCCGCTGCTTCGCCTCCGCCGCGGAGCTCCCCGCATTGTGCGTGCCTTCGATATAATAGACCATGCTCGCCGGCGCGTCCTTCGGCACTTCCTTCACCGCGGCAACCGGCTTGAAAACGAGATAGACGGCCCCCAGGACCGCTCCGAGCACCAGACTCAGGATCGCCCCGAGTATCACCTCGCCCCAACCCGGTCCGTTGCGTTTGCGGTCGATTTTTCTGCTCATGGTGGAAGCGGGAAGACTGCCCTAGCTGGCCGGGTTGGAGGATTTCGACGGCGGGGTTTCGGTCTTCTTCTCGGGCTTGGCGGCGGCTTTGTCCGCGCCGCCCGACTCCGACTTCCCGGACGCCGGCTTGTTGTTCTTGTAGTCCGTGATGTAGAAGCCGGAACCCTTGAAGATCAAGCCCGCGCCGCCGCCGATCAGGCGTTTGACGCCCGTCTTCCTGCACTTCGGGCATTTCTTGAGCGGCTCGTCGCGCATCGATTGGAACACCTCGAAGGTGTGGCCGCATTTCGGACAGGCATACTCGTAGGTCGGCATGGGCAGGGACGCGCGGAGTTATGCCGATGCCCGCACGTTTGGCAAATTCGTAGTTCCGCCGTCTCCCTCACTCGGGTAATTTTGTTTGCTGGCCCGTCGGAACACGGCGCTACTCGCGGCCATGGACTTCCCCGGCGAGCTCAACCGGCTGACCGCTCTGGTCGAACGCGGCCTCGATGCGCTCGTGCCGGCCGCCGACGCCCGTCCCGCGCGGCTGCACGCCGCGATGCGCTACAGCCTGCACGCGGGCGGCAAGCGCCTCCGCCCCGTGCTCGTGCTCGCCGCCGCCGAGCTCTTCGGCGCGAGCGACGACGCCGCCCTCCCCGCCGCCGTCGCCATCGAGTGTCTCCACACCTATTCGCTGATCCACGACGACCTTCCGTCGATGGACAACGACGATCTCCGCCGCGGCCGGCCCACCGCGCACAAGGCCTTCGACGAAGCCACCGCGCTCCTCGCCGGCGACGCGCTGCTCACCCATGCCTTCGCCCTGCTCGCCACGCGTTACGCCACCGATCCCGCGCTCGCCAACGCGCTCACCCGCGAGCTCGCCGACGCCGCCGGCAGCCGCCGCCTGATCGGCGGCCAGATGGAAGACCTGCTCGCCGAACAAAAAACCGACGCCACCGCCGGCGATCTCGAGTTCATCCATCTCAACAAAACCGCCGCGATGATCGAGGCCGCACTCGCGATGGGCGGACTCGTCGGGCGCGCGACCGGGGAACAGCTCGCCGGGCTCCGCGAAACGGGCCGGCACCTCGGCCTCGCCTTCCAAATCATGGACGACGTCCTCGACGCGACCGGCGACAGCGCGACGCTCGGCAAGACCGCCGGCAAGGATGCCCGCGACGGCAAGGTGACTTTTGCGCGGCTTCACGGCCTCGAGGCCTCCCGCCGCTTCGCCCGCGAGCACACCGCCGCCGCCCTCGCCGCCCTCGCGAAACTGCCGGGCGACCGCACCTTCCTCGCCGCGCTCATCGACGCCATGGCCTCGCGCCGGCATTGAGCAGCGCCGCTGTCTTTCGCATCAGCGGGGATTCAAAGCGGCGTTTGACGAAAACGCCGTTGCGTGTCGTCGGCACTGGATTTCGCTATCGGCACCCCATGAGACACGTCCCTTGGTTTTTCGGATTTGTTCTCGCTCTCGTCGCCCCGCTCGCCGCCGCCGACCTCCAGTCGTTTGCCCTGCCGTGGAACGATGCGACCGCCGGCATCACGAACCTGCAATCCTGGCAGCCGATCCCCGCCGGCGCCGAAGGCTGGGTCAACATCTCGCCCGCCGGCCACTACCAGGTCAACGGCCGCCGCATCCGGTTCCTCGGCGTCGACATCACCGTCGGCGATTGCTTCCCGCCCCACGATCGCGCCGAGGCCCACGCCGCCCGGCTCGCGCGTTTCGGGTTCAATGCCGTTCGCCTCCATCACATGGACGCGAATTGGGACCCGGACAACGTCGTCATCGACTACTCGACCGGCACCTCGCGCACGCTTTCCACCGACCGGCTCGAACGCCTCCACTACTTCGTCGCCCAGCTCGCCGCCCACGGCATTTACTCCGACGTCAACCTGCTCGTCTCGCGCCAATTTCTCCCCGGCGACGGCCTCGGTCCGGAAATCTCGCAACTCAACTGGAAGGACCAGCACGTGCTCGGCTTCTTCATGGACGCCGCGCTCGACCTCCATCGCGAGTATGCGACCGAGCTTCTCACCGCGCCCAACCCGTATCGCGGCGGCCTTTCGCTCGCGCAGGATCCCGCCGTCGCCTTCGTCGAGATCATGAACGAGAACGGTCTCCTCCAGAAATGGTATGAGAACGTCCTCGACACGCTGCCCGCGCCCTACCTCGCCGCGCTTCAGCAGAAGTGGAACGCGTGGCTGAAAACCCGCTACGCCTCCACCGCCGGGCTTCTCGCCTCGTGGGGCGCGACCGACGAACCGCTGGGAAATAATCTCCTGCTCAACGGCACATTCGCCGGCGGCTCGTCGTCGTGGTTCCTCGAACAGCACGAAACCGCCGTCGCCTCCGCCGTCGGCACCACCGATTTCACTGGCGGCGGACCCGCGCTCAAGATCACCGAGAGCACCGCCGGCAACGCCACCTGGCATGTGCAGCTCACCCAGGGCGCTCTCACGCTCGCCGCCGGCCAGACTTACACGATCAGTTTCTGGGCGAAGGCCGCCAACGCCACGCCGCTCTCCGCCACGCTCACCCGCACCGGCCCGAGCGACTACTCCGCCGTCAACAATTCCCTCAGCGTCACCCTTGGCACGACGTGGCAGCACTACACGACGACCTTCCAGGCCGGCTCGACCGAAAGCAGCGTGCGACTCGTCTTCAACGGCTTTGGCGACCGCACCGCCACCGTCTGGCTCGCCGATGTCCGTTTCCAAACCGGTGGCCGGATCGGCGGCCTGCCCGACGGCGACACGCTCGAGGCCGGCAGCATTCCCACCGTTCTCCACAATCCGGTTGGCGGCAGCGCCGCCACCGCCGGCGAAACCCGCGACTGGATCGCCTACGCGTTCGACGCCGAGAAAAAATATTGGGACGCGATGGAGTCCCACATCAAAAATACGCTCGGCTACCGCGGCCTCGTCTGGGGCTCGATCATCGCCAACAGCCCGCCGAACGTCCAGGCCGGCATGGACGCGATGGACTCGCACGCCTACTGGCAGCACCCGCAGTTCCCGCCCAACGACGATTGGGATCCCGTCAACTGGACCGTCGACAACGTCTCGATGGTCAACTCCCCCGAGTCGAGCACGCTCGCCGGCATCGCCCGCCAGCGCGTCGCCGGTTATCCGCACAATGTCACCGAATACCAGCATCCGTCGCCCAACACCTACGCGAGCGAGATGCCGCTCCTCGCCGCTGCCTACGGCGCGCTGCAGGATTGGGACGGCATCTGGTATTTCGAATACCGCACCGGCACCGACGAATATGTCACCAGCTATTTCGACACCGGCGGTCACCCCGGCAAAATGACCAACAACCTGATCGCCGCCGCGCTCTTCCGCCGCGGCGACGTCTCGCCGGCGAACACTGTTTACACGATGCCGCTCACGCCCGGCGACGAAATCGAGGTCGCGCGCACCACCGGCGCAGCGTGGTCGATCGCCGACGGCTCGCACCTCGGCGTGCCCGCCACGTTGACTTACCAGAGCCGGCTCGCGCTCAGCATCGGCGACGACGCCACCGGCCTCGCCGAGCCGCCCGCCGCGCCCGCCGGTCCCGTGATCGACTCCGACACCGGCCAGCTTCGCTGGGACAATTCGGTCGCCGACAAAGGTGTCGTCACCGTCAACACGCCGCGCACGAAAGCCGTGATCGGCTTCGTCGACGGCCGCAGCTTTTCGCTCGACGGCGTCACGATCGCACCGGGCACGACCCGCCAGGATTGGTGCACGATCGGTCTCACGTTGCTCGACGGCCAGTCGTTCGACTACGCCGGCGCCGGCCGCGGCGTGATCGTCGCCACGGGCGATCAGGAAAACACCGGGCAGATTTGGACGGACGCGTCGCGCACTTCCGTCGCCAACAACTGGGGCCACGCGCCGACGCTGGTCGAGGTCATTCCCGCCACGATCACGCTCCCCGTCGCCGCCTCGCGCGTCTCCGTCTGGTCACTCGACGCCCGCGGCAACCGATCCGTTCCTGTCACCGTCACCGACAGCAACGGCCGCGCGCAATTTTTCCTCGGCCAGGGCGGCGCGACGCTTTGGTATGAGTTCGACATCGCCGCCGCCGAATCGGTCGCGCCCACTGTTGTCGATCAACCCCGCGTCTGGCCGTCCGCCAACGCGGTGACTCTCCTTGCCTCGGCCGATGGCAACCCGGCGCCTTCCGTCCAATGGTCGCGCAACGGCGTCGCGCTCGCCGGCGCCGCGACTTCGACGCTGAGCCTGCTCAACCCGTCGCCCGCCACGAGCGGCCTCTATTCGGCGGTTTTCACCAACACGTCCGGTTCGGCCACGAGCGACCTCGCCATCGTCGGGACCGAGTCCACCGACAAGGTCGTCGGCGACGGCACGATCGTTGGTTCGGACATTCCGCATCCGAACGGAAACGTTTTCGATCAAGTCCTGGTCACCGGCCCCGCCGAAGCGATCACCTCCGACTACGCGCTGAACCAGATCACGCGCACCTCCTTCATCGATCTCGACGACGACATTGTGCAGGTCGAGTTCAGCGGCCCCGGCACGCTCTCGGTGGTGCTCGACCAAGCCACGGCTCCCGCGCCTCCCGTAAACTACAACCAGCCTTCCGTCTCCTACGTGAAAGGCCACGCCGGCATCGTGATCACCGGCGCCGACGAGCGCACCAACGTCTCCGTCTTCACCGTCGGCCGCGCCACCGCCTTTGACCCCACCGGCCGCTACAACCTCCTCGCCGCGCCGACGACGCCCGGCGGCGGCGGCGCGAACGACCCGGCGACCAACGGCAGCTCGCTCTTCACCGGTCACGCCGACACGCAGTACGACGGCATCGCCGACATCGCCTTCATCGCGATCTCGAGCGCGAACGGCAAATTCGGCGGCGTCCGCACCTCGAATGCGAACTACTTCGCCTCGCACGGACTCACCGGCCTCTACGCGCCCGGCGTCACATTCGAAGGCCCCGTCTTCATCGGCAACATCACCGCCTTCGACGATGCCTCACCCGCGATCATCCTCGGCTCCGCCTCCGACGTCCGCATCACCGGCGGCACCATGGCGCAGCCGAACAGCCCGGCTCCGCGCCCCGTCCAGGTCGCCGGCATCACCGCGCTCAGGTTCACCGACGGCAGCGACTCCGCCGGCAAACTTCTGCCCGCGCAACAAAACCGCGCAACCTACCTGCAGGACGGCGTCGACGTCACCGCCTCGATTGTCGTCAATCCGACACCCTAGCGCCCCTTGTTGCCACGCCTGTGAGCCGTGGCGATCGTGCGAGATGTCGGCGTTGTTCTACCGAACCAACCGCGCCGCGTATCTTTCTGGATGCGCGGCCTCGCCCGCGAAACCGTCCACCTTCAAGTTCGAACAATTCGCCGCATCCAGCGCGTGCTCGTAGTAGTCGGGCCGATGCTCGCCCCAAGTCACGCTGCAGTTGCGAATCGTCACATCCGCCGCGTTCCGCAGCAGAAATCCGCTCGTCGCCATCTTCGGAAACGCGTTGGTCGGCGCCGGGCGAAAATCCTGATGGCCGCCCGCGTAGTTCGTCTTCTTGTCGATCCGGAGGTCCACGCGGTCGAACGTCACGCCTTCCACCATCCCGGGGCCGTAACCGTAAACGACGATGCCGTTTTCGCCGCGGCAGATGATGTTGCTGAACCTCACGTCGCGCACCTTGCCGGCCGGCATCGTGTCGTTCCACGGCGTGACGACCACGTCGATCGGTGTGCCGCGGCCCCACCACGCCGGATCATAGAGCCGCGCCTCGATCGTGAGGTTGGAAAACGAAATCCGCTCGATCGTCCCCGACATGTTGCACCGCACCGACACGCCGCGGTGGCTGTCGTGGATCGCGCAATCGGCCACGACCACGTCGCGAATCACGCCCACGACATCGCTGCCCATCACGATCGCGGACGAGCGCGACTTGAGCGTGCAGCCGGTGATGACCACGTGCTCGCACGGCTGCGTTATCCCCATGCTCTGCGGCGCCGTCTTGAGCGCAATGCAGTCGTCGCCCGATACGATGTTGCACCCGCGAATCCGCACGTTCGACGACCAATCGATGTCGAGCCCGTCGTTGTTCGGCATGAGCAGGCTGTTGTCGATGCGGATGTCCGCGATCAGCACGTCGTCGCAGCCGAGCGTCCGCACCGTCCAGAATGCACCGTCGCGAATCGTCACGTCGCGCAATGTCACATGCCGGCACGCGTGAAACACGATCGTGAACGGCCGCCGGTCCTTGGCTTTGTCGATTTCCTTCCCGTGCTCCGCGACGTAGGCCGGGCTGTTGCCGTCGATCGTCCCGGCTCCGGTGATCGCGACATCCTCGGCCTCGTCCGCATAAATCATCACGCCGGTCGGCGGTGCTTTTTCGTCCGGCCGCGTCGTCACCGGGTAGGGAATCCTGATCGCGAAGTCCTCGTGGCGCGGGCTCGCCTCGAGCACCGCGCCGCGCTCGAGGTGCAGCGCCACGTGTGAACGCAGCCGGATCGAGCCGATGGTCGCGTGCATGCCGCCCGGCACCACGACCGTCCCGCCGCCGGCCGCCGCACACGCATCAATCGCCTTTTGGACTACCGCAGTATCGGCCGCGACCTCGCCGCGAAAGCTTCCAAAGGCCGTGACGGCGTAAGCCGCCATGGCCGGGCGCACGCCCGCCGCGAAAAGCGCGATCAAACCAACCCGGCGAAGGAGGCGAACCCTGGGTCGCTCTTTCGCCCGGTCCATCGCGCTCGCCGGAAGTTTATTTCGCCGCCGCCGCGGCCTTGACGAGCTCGACAAAACTGCGCGACTCCAGGCTCGCCCCGCCGATGAGGCCGCCGTCGATGTCCTTTTGCGCGAGCAATTCGGGCGCGTTCGCCGGCTTCATGGAGCCGCCGTAAAGGAGGCGGACCTTTTGCGCCGCGGCATCGCCGAACAACTTGGTCAGCAGCCCGCGGATGTAGGCGTGCACCTCCTGCGCCTGGTCGGTCGTCGCCACCTTGCCGGTGCCGATCGCCCACACCGGCTCGTAGGCGATGATCAGCGTCGCCGCCTGGTCGTTGCTCACGCCCTCGAGGCCGGCCTCGATCTGCCGTTGCACGACCTTCAGCGTCGAGCCCGCTTCGCGCTCGGCCAGCGTCTCGCCGACGCACAGGATCGGCCGGAGCTGGTTCTTCAGCGCGGCGACCACCTTCTTGTTGATGAATTCGTCCGTCTCGCCGAAATAGCTGCGTCGCTCGCTGTGGCCGAGGATGACATGCGTCGCAAACAGCGCCCGCAGCATCGGCGGCGACACTTCGCCGGTGAACGCGCCGCTCGCCTCGGGATGCATGTTCTGCGCGCCGAGCTTCACCGTCGAGCCTTCCAGCGCCTTGCCGGCGGCCTCGAGTGAAACGAACGGCGGGCACACGACGATGTCGACGTCGGTCAGTTTGCCGACGGCACCGACGATTTCATCGACAAGCGTGACGGCGTCGGCCGCCGTCTTGTTCATCTTCCAGTTTCCGGCGATGAGTTTTTTGCGAATGATCATGGGAGTCTGTGGGTCAGGATTTATCCTTCACCGGTTGCGCGTAAAGCCCGGCCGGCGGTTTTCAGCTTTCCAGAAATGCCACGCCCGGCAGCACTTTTCCTTCCAAGAACTCGAGGCTGGCGCCGCCGCCCGTCGAGCAATGGGTGACCTTGTCGGCCACGTTGAATTTTTTGGCCGCCGTCGCCGTGTCGCCGCCGCCGACGACCGTCGTGGCGCCGCGGGCGGTCGCCTCGGCGATCGCCGCGGCCATCGCCCTCGTCGCGCCGGCGAACTTGTCGAATTCGAACACGCCGGGCGGACCGTTCCAGACGATCGTCTTCGCCGAGAGGATCGCGTCGCGGTAGAGCGCGATCGACTTCGGCCCGCCGTCGAGACCCTGCCAGCCGGCGGGAATGCCCGTCGCGTCGTCGACGATCCGCGTGTTGGCGTTCGGGTCGAACTTGTCCGCGGCGACGTAATCGACCGGGAAGATCAACTCGACGTTGCGCGCCTTCGCGTCGTTGACGAGTTCCTGGACGATTTTCGCGCCCTCGGGATCGAACAGGCTGTCGCCGATTTCCTTGCCGAAGACGACCTTCTTGAACGTGAAGCTCATGCCGCCGCCGATGATGATCTTGTTGGCCTTCGAAAGCAGGTTCTTGATGAGTGGAATCTTGTCGGCGATCTTCGCACCGCCGAGAATCGCGAGCAGCGGCCGCTGCGGATGATCGAGCACCGCCGCGAACGCCTTCAGCTCCGCCTCCATCAGGAAGCCGGCCGCCTTTTGCGGCAGGTGCACGCCGACCATCGACGAGTGCGCGCGGTGGGCGGTGCCGAACGCGTCGTTCACGTAAACATCGCCGAGCTTCGAGAGCGACCCGCGGAACGCCTCCACCGCCTTCGGGTCGGCCTTGATCGACTTCTCGGTGCCGTCGGGCTGCTTTTCCTTGATCTTGCCCTCCTCCTCGATGTGGAAGCGGAGATTCTCGAGCAGGACGACCGAGCCGGGCGCGAGCTTCGCGCACGCGACCTCGACCGCCGGGCCGACGCAGTCGTCGAGAAACGTGACGGGCTTCCCGAGCAGCTTTTCCAACTCGGCGGCGACGGGCTGGAGCGAGTATTTCGCCTTTTTCTGGCCGTCGGGCCGGCCGAGGTGTGACATGAGCACGACGGACGCGCCGTGTTCGAGGGCGTATTTGATCGTCGGCAACGCGGCGACAATGCGCTGGTTGTTCGTGATCGCACCGGTGGTCTTGTCCTGCGGCACGTTGAAATCGACGCGCATGAGCACGCGTTTGCCGGGCAGATCGAGGTCGCGGATGGATTTAAAGTTGGGCATAAGGAGAAGGAGTCAGAATCCGGGAGCCAGAATCCAGAAAGCAAACAGCGGAAGTCACCGTATCGGGTTGGGCTTCCGCTGCGTTCTCATGAGTCAGTTCTCCTGACTCCTGGCTTCTGGATTCTGGATGCTTTAATCAGAGGGAGGCGGCGACTTTCTTGCTCAGGTCGACGACGCGGTTCGAGTAGCCCCACTCGTTGTCATACCAGCTCACGAGCTTGAAGAACGTCGGGTTCAACTCGATGCCGGAGCCCGCGTCGAAGATCGACGAGCTCTTGCAATGGATGAAATCGGTCGAGACGACTTCCTCGTCGGTATATTCGAGGATGCCCTTGAGGTAGGTCTCGCTGGCCTTTTTCATCGCCGCGCAGATTTCCTTGTAGGACGTCGCCTTCGTCGTCTTCACCGTCAAGTCGACGACCGACACCGTCGGCGTCGGCACACGGAAGGACATGCCGGTCAGCTTGCCCTTCACTTCCGGGCACACGAGCGCGGTCGCCTTCGCCGCGCCGGTCGAGGCCGGGATGATGTTGATCGCCGCGGAACGCCCGCCTTTCCAGTCCTTCTTCGAGGGACCGTCCACGGTTTTTTGCGTGGCGGTGTAGGAGTGGATCGTCGTCATGAGGCCCTCGGCGATGCCGAAGCCTTCCTTCAGCAGCACGTGCACGACCGGCGCGAGGCAGTTCGTGGTGCAGGACGCGTTCGAGATGATGTTGTGCTTCGCGAGGTCGAGCTTGTCGTCGTTCACGCCCATCACGATCGTGATGTCCTCGCCTTTCGCCGGAGCGCTGATGATGACCTTCTTGGCGCCGGCGGCGAGGTGGCCCTTGGCCTTCTCGGCATCAGTGAACAGCCCGGTGGACTCGATCACGAGCTGCACGCCCAGCGCCGCCCACGGGAGCTCCGCCGGCGTTTTCGCCGACACGACCTTGATGTCGTGGCCGTTGACGACGAGCACATCATCGTCGACGCGATCCGCGGCGGACTTCTTCGAACCCACCGTGCCGTTGAACTTTCCCTGCGTGGAGTCGAACTTCAGCAGGTAGGCGAGGTTGTCCGCGGGCACGATGTCGCCGACGGCGACGACGTCGAACGTCGTGCCGAGCAGACCCTGCTCGACGAGCGCCCGAAACACGAGGCGGCCGATGCGACCGAAACCATTGATAGCGACTTTGACTGCCATGGGAGGACTTTCCGTTGGGTTCTAGTGGTGTTGTTTTCTTGTGAACTTTATCTCCGCGCGTAAACGCAGAGAGTCCACTCAACATGGCCCGTTCGACGATGCAAGGGTTTTGGCTGTGCAATCGCTGACATAATCCCCCCGTTTTTTGCGGCAAGTAGCGCAGGCGTCCCGCCTGCAAGGCCGCCCGAAAGCAGTCGGGAGCCCGCGCTATTCGCAAACCCACAGCCCGCAGCCCAGCGACGGCACAAACAACTCCGTCTCCACCGGCTCGGTCGCCCCCGGCCCTTGCGCGGCAAAAAACCGCTCTTCGTTCGCCAGTTGCCGCCAGGCCGCGCCCGCGATCGCCTCGTCCAGTCCGATCGTCACGTCGCCGAGCGTCGGGTTGATCGCGAACAGCAGCTTTTTCGACCCGCGCGAGCCGTCGGCGTTGTAGAGGGCGGCCAGTGCCGGTGTGTCCGGCGCGAAGAAAAACCGGAAAAAAGCGTCCCCCACCCGCGTGTAGTGCCGCAGCAGCGCGCCGGTCTCGCTGCGCCGGAATGCAATCCAGTCGGCAAAATACGTGTGCGTGCCGAGGTAGCGGTAGAGCCTTCGGTAATCGAGCGCGTTGAGATCGCCGCGCTGGTAGGTGTTGTTCACGCCGCGCTTCGACCGCAGGAAATCCTGGCCGGCCGCGATCATCGGGATGCCCACCGACATGAACAGCAGCGCCGCCATCAAATGCGTGCGCCGCCGGTCATTCATCGTCGGGGCGTAGCCGTCGTAGTTCGCATTCTCGGTGATCACGTCGAGCCACGCGCGGTCGTCGTGCGACTCCGTGTAATTCACCGTCTGCGCCGGCCACTTCGCGAAATGCCACGGCGAGCCCTTCAAAAAATATTCCATGCGCGCCGCGTCGCCGCTGCCCCGCACGTAGTCGCGCAGGAAATTCCGGAACCCGTCGTTCCATGCGGCCCAGCCCGTGTCGCCGAGCGCCTGCACGATGTAGCCCCGGAAGCTCCACGGCTCCGCGATCAGGATCACGTCCGCCTTCACCTGCTTCAGCGCCTTCTCGATGTCGCGCAACACCTCCACGCCGATCAGCTCCGCCAGGTCGAAGCGAAAGCCGTCCACGCCAAACGCCTCGATGAGGTGGATGCAGCTGTCGATGATCAACCGCCGCGCCATCGCCGCGTTCGCCCGCAGGTCGTTGCCGCAACCGCTCCAGCTCGCGAGGTTGCCGGCCGCGTCCTGTTCAAAATAATAGCGCCGGTCGAGGAACATCAGGTGCGCCGGCTCGCCGACGTGGTTGTAAACGACATCCAGGATCACCGCCATCCCGCGCCGGTGAAAGGCCCGCACGAGGTCCTGCAGTTCCTGCACGCCGCTCGCCTTCTCCGGCGCCAGCGCGTAACCGCTGTGTGGCGCGAAGAAATTGTTCGTCATGTAACCCCAGTGGTAGTCGTCGCGACTGCGGCTGTCGTTCTCCTGCACCGGCTGCAGCTCCACGCAATTCACTCCGAGCCGGTGCAGGTAAAACTCCGGGCTCTCCACCCATTTTCGCAATCCCGCAAAACCGCGCCGCTCCGCCGCGCTCATCTTCACCGGTGCATTCGCCGCCAGGTCCCGCACGTGGGCCTCGACAATGATCAAATCCTGCCACGCGGGAGTCCGAAAGCCGCGGTCGCCCGCGCCCATCCGCGCCCGGTCCATCACGATACCCGGCCCGTCCCGCCCGACCGCCGCCAGCGCATAGGGATCGAGCACGTGCATGGCCGGGTCGAATCTTCCCGGTCCGTCTGCCACGCCATCGACCTGATACCAATAAAACCAGCCGTGCAGTCCGCGATCGAGCGCCACTTCCCACACCCCGGCCGCTCCGTCGCCATCGGCACGGCGGGTGAGCGCACACGAGGTGAGGTTTTTTTCGTCCGCTGGATCCTGGGTAAGGAACAGCGTCACGGTGCGCGCCCGCGGCGCGAACACGCGGAAAACCGTCTCGCTGCCGCGCACGATCGCCCCGAGCGGCAGCTCCGTCTTCAAGTCGTAGAAGAATTTTCCCGGCGCCACCGGCACGCCTTCCGCATCCGGATTGGTCGCCCAGTTCGCCACGAGCGGTTCCGCCAGGTCGAGCGGCGCCCCGCAGATGAACCGCCACAAATGCCGCCCCGTTCGCGCCGGATCGATCATGCGATTCACGTTGCCGCCGTCGTCGCGCACCGCGTTGGACGCGTCGTCCGGCAACCCGATCCAGTGATGCTCGCCGGTGACGAATTTGAATCGTTGGCCCGCGGGTTTCAGGAACCGCGCCGCCGCGCCCGACCACGAAAGGATTTTCTCGCCGTTGATCTCCGCCGAATGCAGCCGCCATTCCTCCTGGCCGATCGCCTGCTGCCAGCCGTTGAAATCGCCCGCCAGATACAGCGCGTCGCGTTCCGGATTGACACCCGCCGCCCGCGCATCCGGCAGCACAAACACGATCTGCTCGCCGCGCACGAAATAGTTGAACGCCCGGCCCGTGGTCAGCATCGAGGCCGGCGCCAGCGCGCCCGGCATCGGGCAGTGCGTCCCGAGCGAAAGCTGCGGCGGACGCAGCCCGAGCCAGTCCCGGCTCAGCTCGACGATCCCCGACGAGGGCGATTCGAGCCACGCGTGAACGATCCGATGGGAGACGGCGGGCATGTGAACGCGTTAGCATTCGCCGCGCGGAAAAACCGACAAGCTGGAAAGATCAATGACCGTCAACTCCCGCTCGGGCAGTCGGCACGCCGTGGCACACGTGCCCTCGGTCCGCGCGGCGAGCGCCGCATCAACGGAACCTGCGTGACAACCCCCGGGCCGCCGGTCACTCGTCCTCGTCGTCGACGAGCTTGATCCCGCCGTGCAAATTCCACTTCAACTCGCGGCACTCCGCGTGCGCCTCGGCCTCGAACTTCGCCAGGTTGAAGCTCGGAAAAATCCGCTGGCCGAGAATCTGCCATGCCGGCGTGTCCGCGATCGGCCGGGCCTCGTTCGGCGAGATTTCGCCGCCCCAACCGACGTGGTTTTGCCGGCACAATTCGCGCGCCAGCGAGACGCTCGCCACCAGCACCGCATCGTCTCCCGCCTGGCTGGGCGCATCGACCCACCGCATCACCGCCGCATAGCTCGGCAGCAAGCCATGATGATCCGCGAAGTGCGCCGCCATCTCGCGCGTCGTGCAGCCAAGGAATTTTTGCTCCGCCAGCGTCAGCGGCATCCGCGTGCGAAAGGCGTGGTCGAGCACCGCCTGAAACCCGACCGGATATAAACGCAGCAGCAGCAGCTTGCCGATGTCGTGCAGCAGGCCGGCGGCAAACGCGCGGGATTCGAGGCTGTGAAACTCGAGATATCGGCAGGTGTAACGGGCCATCCAGGCGACGCCGACCTGGAACATCCAGAATTTCGTCCAACTGCACGGCGGCACCTCCATCCGGCGTTCCTCCGCCTTCACCAAACCCGCCGCGATCGCAGCCAGCTTGATCTCGCCGAGGAAGCTCACGCACAGCCGGACGTTTTCGATCGGCTCGGCATCGAGCGCATCGTCGGCGCGGCGTATCTGGTTCGCCGCCACGAGCAGGTGGGCCGACAGCCCCGGATCCCTCTCCGCCAGATCCATCAGCGGATCGAGGCTCGACCGATGCCCCGTCGCCGCCATCTGGAAAACCGCCGCCACCGTGTCGATGACCGGGCAGCCGCTCAGCGCGTCGAGCTGCGCGGCGAGCTTCGGCCATTCCACGACGGGGCAGCGGTTTTCCTCCGGCGCCTTGAACCAGAGCGCCCGGGCGGCCGCTTCCGCGGCCTTGTCGCGCTCCTCCGGCGAAATGAAATCCTCCGGCACGACCTCCGGATTCAGCCGGGCAAAAATCATCCGCGCCGCGAAATCCAGCGCGGCGGCATCATCCACGAGCGCCACCCAGTCGCCCGATTCCACTCTGCCGGACAAACCATTGACCACTTCCACGACGCCCCAGGCCCCGGCGGTCTCGGCATCGGCGGCGAATTTGGCCAGCCGGGCGGTCGCCGGCTCCGCCTGCTTCGTCCGCGCCATTTCGAGCAGCGCCGCCGGCGCGCTCTCGAGCGCGGCCCGCAACTCGTCGAGCAGCGCCCGCAACTGGTCGGGCTTGTAGCCCATCATCGCGCAGAACGATTTCTCTTCCTCGAAATGGCGGTTGCGCCATGGATCGGCGAGCGCCTTGGCGACCTCCGCGAGGATCTGGTCGTCGCGGTACGGTTTCACCAGGAAATTTTGCGCCTTCAATTCCGTCGCCCGGTGCACCGCTTCACGGTTGGCCGTCGCGGTGTAGATCACCGCCGGCATCAGCTTGAGCAGCGCGTCGCCGCGGAGCCGTTCCACCAATGCCAGCCCGCCTTCGCCCGCGAGTTTCAAATCGAGAAAAACCAGATCCACGCTGACGTTGCGCCGGAGGAATTCCCACGCCTCCGCGACCGTCGCCCTCGCGGCGAAACGATGGTTCCCCCGCTCGAGGATGCCTTTCATGGCGTTCCTCGCGATTTCGTTGGGGTCGACTAGAAGAATATTGGCCATCGCCGGTCCGGCTCGCCTATGCGCGGGTCGGTTGGGGAGATCCGGGGGAACCTCCCAGCCTTCTTCGGTTTGCCGGGCGAAATCTCAATCTCTTTCTCCGCGCCGTCGGCGGCGCGCGGCCGGTTGGCGTTCGATTGACAAACCGCGCCGCCCTCCCGTCGCTTCTAGCCCGTGCCAACGTCCGAAAAGATCCTCGTCGCGATGTCCGGCGGAGTCGACAGCTCCGTCGCCGCGCTCCTGCTCAAACAGCAGGGCCACGACGTCGCCGGCGCCTACATGAAGAACTGGATCAACGAGGACAACGTCATCGGCGACTGCCCCTGGCAGCGCGACATCGAGGACGCCCGCCGGGTCGCCGAACAGATCGGCATCGATTTCCAGGTCGTGAATCTCATGCGCGATTATCGCGAACGCGTCGTCGCCTACCTGCTCGACGGCTACGCCCGCGGTCTCACCCCCAACCCCGACATCATGTGCAACCGCGAGATCAAATTCGGGGTGTTCCGCGCGTGGGCGAAAGACCACGGCTTCGCCGCCGTCGCCACCGGCCACTACGCCCGACGCGCCGAACCCCAATTTCACGTAATACGTGAAAATGGCGTGGGGCCCGAAACCGGGTTTTCACTGCTTGAAGGGACGGACAAGAACAAGGACCAGTCCTACTTCCTCGCGCTCCTCTCGCAGGCACAGCTCGCCGACGCCCGCTTCCCGATCGGCGATCTCACCAAGCCCGAGCTCCGCGCCATCGCCCGCGACGCCGGCCTCGCGACCGCCGGCAAGAAAGACAGCCAGGGCATCTGTTTCATCGGCGAAGTGAAAATGGCCGATTTTCTCCGCGCCTACGTGCCCGACGCGCCCGGCCCGATCGTCCGGGCGAGCGATGGCTGCGAGCTCGGCACGCATCGCGGCCTCCATTTCTACACGCTGGGCCAGCGCCGCAACATCGGCATCCCTTCAAACACCGACCACGAGCACTACGTTGTCGTCGGCAAACGCGCCGCCGATCGCGCGCTCATGGTCGCGTTCGACCACCCCGATGCGCCCGGCCTGTTCCAGCACGAAGTCCGCGTCCACTCGCTCTCCTGGATCGGCGAACCCGTCCTTGAGCCGCGTCCGCTCGAAGGCCGCGTGCGCTACCGTGATCCACGCATCCCACTCGAATTCATCCCTGATGCAGGGCGGGGTCTCCCGACCCCGCCGAGCCCCACGGACCCCGCGATGGCAGCGGCGGGGTCAGGAGACCCCGCCCTGCATCGCACCGCGCTCATCCGCTTTCGCGACCCCCAGCGCGGCCTCGCCAGCGGCCAGATCCTGGCCTTCTACGACGGCGAGCGCCTTCTCGGCGGAGGAATTTATTCCTGAGTCGCCGCGTCCCGCCGCAGCCGATCCCACAACGCCCTCACATGCTCTCGTTCGGTGGCGAGCGCCCCGATCGAAACACGCACCATCCAGCGGCCGTCGAGCTGCGCGGGCGTGAGGTAGGCGGCACCGGAGGCGTTCATACGCTCGCACCAGGCGAGGGTGTGGCGATCGAGCGCCTCACCCTCGACTTCCGGCGGCTCGTGCCGCACGCACACGGTCTGCAGTGTCACCGGCGCGAGCACCCGCCAGTTCGGCTCGGCGCGCACCTGCTCCGCGAGCCATTGCGCGTTCGCGAGATCGCGACGCAACCGCGCCACCAGTCCCTCGACGCCTTGCTCGCGGATCAGGCACCATAGTTTCAACGCGCGAAAACGCCGGCCCAGCGGGATGCCCCAGTCGCGAAAGTTCTTCACCCGCCCGTCTGCGGTGCTCTGCAAATAGCTCGGGTTCGTGCTCATCACGCGCACCAGCGTTTCCGGATCGCGGAGGAAATAGAGCGAGCAGTCGAACGCCGCGCCGAGCCATTTGTGGGCGTTCCACACGAGCGAATCGGCCGCCTCGACGCCGTCCCACATCCACCGGCACTCCGGCAGGATCATCGCCGCGCCTGCCATCGCCGCATCCACGTGCAGCCACGCCCCGTGTTCGCGCGCGAGTTCGGCGATCGGTGCGATCGGATCGACCGCCGTTGTGGTCGTCGTTCCGGTCGTCGCGACGATGGCGCAGCGCCGCCGGCCTTCCGCTCGATCGGCGGCCAGCGCCGAACGAAGCGCATCGACGCTCACCGCATGATTTTCGTCGGTCGCGATGGCGCGCAAATTCTCCCGGCCGAAACCCGCCAGCTGCGCCGCCTTCTCCACCGAGCTGTGCGCCTGCGCCGAATAATAGACGACCAGCGGCGACCTGGTCTCCCGCAGCCCGCCGCGCGCGAGGGAGTAGTCCGACGCCCGCTCCCGGGCACACAGCAGGGCCACCAAGGTGCTCGTCGAAGCCGTGTCCTGAATCACCCCGTTCCAAACCGCGGACAATCCGACCATCTGCCGCACCCAGTCCGTCACGACCTCCTCCAGTTCGGTGAGCGCCGGGCTCGCCTGCCACGACAGGCCGAGCACGCCCAGCCCGGTGCTCAGATAGTCGCCGAGCACGGAGGACAGTTCGCTGTTCGCCGGGAAATAGCCGAAGAAATTCGGGTGCTGCCAGTGCGACAATCCCGGCAGCACGATTCGATCGAGGTCGCGAAAGATTTCCGCAAACGCCTCGCCCCGCGCCGGAGGCGCGTGCGGCAGCCGCGCCCGCACTTCACCCGGCGCGAGGCGTGCGCGCACCGGCCGCTCCGCGATCCGCGCACGGTAGTCGGCGACCCAGTCGATCAGCTCGTGTCCGGCGCGGCGGAATTCTTCCGGAGTCATGGCTTTTCCCCGCGGCGCCCCGCGCCTACGGCTGCCGCAGTTTGCTGTGGTGCCGGCTGTAGCCGAAATAGACGACGAGCCCGATCGCCATCCAGATCACAAGCCGCAGCCAGGTGTCCACCGGCAGCGACACCATTTGCACGAGGCAGATGACCGCGCCCAGCGCCGGCACGAGCGGCACCCAGGGCGTGCGGAACGGCCGCGGCGCATCCGGCCGCGTGCGCCGCAGGATCGTGATGCCGCAGCACACGAGCACGAACGCGAACAGCGTCCCGATCGAAACCAGTTCGCCGAGCAGGCTGAGCGGCAGCAGGCCGGCCAGGATGGACGCCAGTACGCCCGTGACCAGCGTCGTGATATACGGCGTGCGGAAGCACGGGTGGATTTTCGCAAACGCCGGCGGCAGCAACCCGTCGCGCGCCATGGAAAAGAAGATGCGCGGCTGCCCCATGAGCATGACGAGGATCACCGACGTGAGCCCCGCGAGCGCGGCGATCTCGACGACAAAACGCAGCAGGAACGGCGCGCCGGCCTCCTGCAGCGCGATGACGACCGGCGCATCCACGTTGAGATGCGAGTAGTGCATCATCCCGGTGAGCACGACCGACAGCGAGATGAAGATCACCGTGCACACGGCGAGCGAGCCAAGGATGCCGATCGGCATGTCGCGCTGCGGCGAGTGCGTTTCCTGCGCCGAGGTCGAAACCGCGTCGAATCCGATGTAGGCGAAGAAGATCACGGCCGCGCCCTTGAACACGCCGGACCAGCCGAATTGCCCGAAGGAACCGGCGTTCGGCGGGATGAACGGCGTCCAGTTCGCCTTGGCGAGGGCGAGATGCGTCGTGCAAAACCACGTGCCGAAGGCAATCACCGCGATCAGCACCGAGACTTTAACCACCACCATGAGGTTGTTGAAGGTCGCCGTTTCCTTGATGCCGATGTAGAGCAGCCCGGTGACGAAGAGGACGATCACCACGGCCGGCAGATTGAACAGTGCCCCGGTCGTCGTGATGTGGCCCTGGGCGTAGGCGAGCGGCGCGCTCGCCAGCGATGCCGGCAGCGCGATCCCGAATTCCGTGAGCATCGCCTGGAAATGCCCCGACCAGCCGACTGCCACCGTCGGCGCGGCAAACAAATACTCGAGAATCAAATCCCATCCGATGATCCACGCCACGAACTCGCCCATCGTCGCGTAGGCATACGTGTAGGCGCTGCCGGCCATCGGAATCATCGCGGCAAATTCCGCGTAGCAAAGCCCGGCGAAGAGGCAGCCGATCCCGGAAATCGCGAACGAAATCGCGATCGCCGGCCCCGCATATTGCGCCGCGGCCTGGCCCGTCAGCACGAAAATGCCGGCGCCGATGATCGCGCCGATGCCGAGACTCACGAGGTTGAGGGCCGAGAGCGTGCGGCGCAGACCATGATCGCCGCCGGCTTCTTGTTGGAGGTGCTCGACCGATTTGGTTCGGAATAGGCTCATGGGGTCTGAAAAGGGAGCAGTGAGCCGTGCGCCTCCTTGGAAGTCCATCCCGTTTGCTCGCTCGACCTGCGATGGCGCGAACGCGAATCGCCGCGATTTCCAGACATCGTTGCCCCGCGGTTCCGCTGCGTTCGCTCCGCCGCGCTCGCCCCGACGCGCTGCGGGGGCGCGTCACCGCCGCGTCACAACGCGATCTGTTTGAAACCCGGATCCGCGAGCGTACGGTCGAGTTGGTGAGCTTCCTCGAATGCCCGCAACTCGCCGCTGTTCGGCAGTTGCCTGCGCGACTTCGCGAGCGCCGCGCGGGCATCGTCGGCTCGCCCGAGCAGTGCGAGCAGGTAAACCTCCTGCAATCGCGGCTCGGACTGCTCCGGTTTCAGCGCGATCGCGTCGCGCGCTGCCGCGAGCGCGGCCCGGTAGGCCTCCTTCGCCCCGTCGTTGTTGCCCTGCCGCCGGCGCGTGATGCCGAGGTTCATCCAATATTCGCCGTTGTCGGGGCAGAGCTTTGCGGCCCGCTCCAGCAGCGGTTCCGCGCGCGCGTAGTCGTGCAGCGTCACCGCGAAATTCGCCTCGCTGACGAGGTTCGCCGCCTCCTTGCGCTGCAGGCTGGAAATCTCCTTCGGCTTCGGTTTGCAACCGGCCGCCAGCAATAGCACT
>DASZPP010000274.1:0-4110 GCA_035549975.1 Opitutus sp. | reverse complement strand
GGTTTTGAAAAAATCCTCCGTCGCCCGCCACACCTCGTCGATGCCGTCGCCGGTCAGCGCCGACGCGAGCAGCGCCGGCGTGGTCCAGCCCGCCGTCACCGGATGAAGGTAGTGCAGCACCCGCCGCATATCCGCGAGCGCCGCCGTCGCCCGGTCGCGATTGTCCCCGTCCGCCTTGTTGATCACGAGCGCGTCCGCCAGCTCGATCACGCCTTTCTTGATGCCCTGCATCTCGTCGCCCGCTCCCGCGATCATCAACACGAGGAAAAAATCAACCATCGAGCGGACGGCGACCTCGTTCTGCCCGACGCCCACCGTCTCGACGATCACCACGTCAAAGCCCGCCGCCTCGCACAGCAGCACCGTCTCGCGCGTCTTTCGCGCCACCCCGCCCAGCGATCCACCCGACGGCGACGGCCGGATGAACGCGGCCGGCAGCCGGCTCAATTTTTCCATCCGGATCTTGTCCGCCAGGATGCTTCCGCCTGAAATCGTGCTCGAGGGATCCACCGCCAGCACCGCCACGCGCAATCCCCGGTCGACCAGCCTGCAGCCCAGCGCCTCGATGAAAATGCTCTTTCCCGCTCCGGGAATTCCCGTGATCCCGATCCGCCGCGCGCCGCCGGTGTAAGGCAGCAGTTTCGCCAGCAATTCCTGCGCCTGCACCTGGTGCCGCGGCGCGTTGCTCTCGATCAAGGTGATCGCCCGCGCCAGCACGTTCGCATCGCGTCCCAGCACGCCTTCGACAAATTCCTCCAGCTTCAGCACCCGCCGCCGCGGCGCCGTTTTTCCGGCGGACGACGCGCCCGCGCCCTGCGCTCCCTGCACCATCCACGTTGCGAAATCCGGCCCGGCGTCGTCCGGCACCCACTCCGGCCGCGGCTGCGGACAGCCGTCATGCATCGGGCGGTTTGCGGAGCCGCCCCTCGCCAACGACCGCTGCTCAAACGCGTCCGCCGCCGCTTCGCTTCCGTGTTGTGTCTTCGCCGTTGCCATTGTCGCACGAGCGCGGCTTGCCCGAACCCTCGGGCGACGCATCAGGTCGCCGCCGGTTCCAATCTTTCCAACAGCAGCTCCACGATCTTCAACGCCGACTTCGGAATCACCGTGCCCGGCCCGAAGATCGCGCTCGCCCCGTTCGCGAGCAGGAACTCGTAATCCTGCGCCGGGATCACCCCGCCGCAGATGAGCACGATGTCCTCCCGTCCGAGCGCGCGCAGTTCGTCGCGCAATTGCGGCAGCAGCGTCTTGTGTCCGGCGGCCAGCGAACTCATCGCCACCGCGTGCACGTCATTCTCCACCGCCTGCCGGGCCGCCTCCGCCGGCGTCTGGAAAAGCGGCCCGATGTCGATGTCGAACCCGAGGTCCGCCATCGCCGTCGCCACGACTTTCGCGCCGCGATCGTGGCCGTCCTGCCCGAGCTTCGCGATCAGCACGCGCGGCCGCCGGCCTTCGCGCGCCTCGAATTCCGCGATTTTCTTCTTCAGTTTTTCCACGGTTTTGTCCTCCCCAAATTCCTGGCGATACACGCCCGAGATCGAGCGAATCTGCGCCTGGTAGCGGCCAAACACCTCCTCGAGCGCATCGGAAATTTCGCCGAGCGTCGCCCGCGCCTGCGCCGCCGCCACCGCGAGCTCGAGCAGATTGCCCTCGCCGTTCCGCGCCCCGCTCGTCAGCGCCGCGAGCGCCGCGCGGCACTTCGCTTCATCCCGCGTCGCGCGCAGCTCCTGCAGCCGCTTGATCTGCGCCTCGCGCACCGCCGTGTTGTCCACTTCGAGAATGTCGAGCGGCGCCTCCTGCCCGAGGCGGTATTTGTTCAATCCGACCACCGTCTCGCGCCCGGAATCGATCGCGGCCTGCCGCCGCGCCGCCGCTTCCTCGATTCGCAATTTCGGCACGCCCGCCTCGATCGCCTTCGTCATCCCGCCGAGTCTCTCGATCTCCGCCAGGTGCGCGCGGGCCTTCTCCGCCAGCTCGTGCGTCAGGCGTTCGACATAGTAGCTGCCGCCCCACGGGTCGACGACGTTGCAGATGCCGGTCTCCTGCTGGAGGTGCAACTGGGTGTTGCGCGCGATCCGCGCCGAAAAGTCCGTGGGCAATGCGATGGCCTCGTCGAGCGCGTTCGTGTGCAGCGACTGCGTGTGACCGCACGCCGCCGCCAGCGCCTCGAGGCACGTGCGCGCCACGTTGTTGAACGGATCCTGCTCGGTCAGCGACCAGCCCGAGGTCTGCGAGTGCGTCCGCAGCGCCAGCGATTTCGGGTTCCGCGGATTGAACTGCCCGACGATCTCCGCCCACAGCGCCCGCGCCGCGCGCATCTTGGCGATCTCCATGAAAAAATTCTTCCCGATCGCCCAGAAAAACGAGAGCCGCGGCGCGAACGCGTCGATGTCCAGCCCCGCCTTCACGCCCGTGCGCAGATACTCCAGCCCGTCCGCCAGCGTGTAGGCCAGCTCGAGGTCCGCCGTCGCGCCCGCTTCCTGCATGTGATAGCCGGAGATCGAGATCGAGTTGAACTTCGGCATGTGCCGCGACGTATAGGCGAAGATGTCCGCGATGATCTTCATCGAGGGCGCGGGCGGATAAATGTAGGTGTTCCGCACCATGAACTCCTTCAGGATGTCGTTCTGGATGGTGCCCGAGAGATCCGCGAGCTTCGCCCCCTGCTCGAGCGCCGCGCAAATGTAGAACGCCATCACCGGCAGCACCGCGCCGTTCATCGTCATCGACACCGACACCTTGTCGAGCGGGATGCCGTCGAACAGCGTGCGCATGTCGAGCACCGAGTCGATCGCGACGCCCGCCTTGCCGACGTCGCCGACCACGCGCGGATGATCGCTGTCGTAGCCGCGATGCGTGGCGAGGTCGAACGCCACCGACAGCCCCGCCTGCCCCGCCGCGAGGTTCCGTTTGTAGAACGCGTTCGACTCCTCCGCGGTGGAGAATCCCGCGTATTGCCGCACCGTCCACGGCTTCACCACATACATCGTCGCATACGGCCCGCGCGTGAACGGCGCCAGTCCCGGCATCGTGTCGAGCTCCGGCGCCGCCGGCAGATCCTCGGCCGTGAAAAGCGCTTTGATCGGAATCTGCTCATACGTCGCCTGGACCGGGCCGGCCGCGCCCCCCGCGGGCCCATCGCCGCCGAAGGCAAAGCTGTCGTAGCCCAGCCGGGAAAAATCCGTCATGTTTTTCATTTCATCGCTCCGATCCGTTTCAAGAGTCCGCCGAGCACTTCGACGACATTTGCCCGCACGTGGATGAACTCGTCCACGCCCGCCGCGCGATACTCCGTCACCACCGCCGGGTCCGCCGGGAGCCCGGCAAGGACCACGATGGTCTCCGGGCTTGCCGCCTTCAGCGCCCGCGCGAACCGTGGCACGAGCACCGGGTAAGTCTCGTCCGTCGAGCAGAGCACCGCGATCGCCGCGCCCGACGCGACCGCCGCCTCCGCCGCCGCCTCCGCCGTTTCAAAACTCATTTTGCCAATCGTCTCGAATCCGCCGGCCGAAAAAAATCCCGCCGAAAAATCCGCGCGCGCCTTGTGCTGTGCGGCCGGCCCGATCTTCGCGAGAAACACCTTCGGTCGCGTCCCGGAATTCGCCGGCGCCGGCCCGCCCGCGCCGTCGCCCCCACTCGCCGTCGCGGCGCGCAGCCGCTCGAACTCTTCCGCCAGCCGCAGCGGCTTCACCGGCACGATCGCCGGGGCCGTCGCCTCGCGCGTCCGCGCCCAGCGGCTGAGCTGCCCGGCTGTCGCGCCTTCGCGCGCCAGCGACAGCGCCGCCGCGAACAGCGCATTCCAATCCGCCATTCGCCGCCGCGCCGGCATCGTGCCGCGGCGTCCGCGAATCTCCGCCGCCCGCGCGCCGACATCGCATGCGGCCGGCGACGGGAGCGGCCTCTCCCTGAGATTCGGAAACACATTGGTGCCGACCAGGCCGCTCCGCCGCTTCGCGACCGCCTCGCGTTTTTCCGCCGCGGCCTTCGCCACCATCTCCTGCGGAAATCCTTCGCGCAGCGCCGCCGTGAATCCACCGCGCCGCTCGATTTCCTGGAACAACGCCCACGCCTTGCGCGCCAGCTCGTCCGTGATCTTCTCGATATACCACG
>DASZPP010000273.1:0-3464 GCA_035549975.1 Opitutus sp. | reverse complement strand
TTTTTCGTTCGGTTGAGCGATCGGAATCTGTGGTGGTTTTATCTCGAGGCGCTCGGCCTCGATGAACCGCGGATTCGCACGCTGCTGTCGGCGATCGACAAACTGGAACGGGCGGGCGAGGAGGCGTTCAAGCCTTACGCGGAAAAGTTCGGGCCGCTCGACGCCACGCTGAAGGAGAAGGTTCACGGGTTTCTGCAGATCAAGCGCCTCGACGCCCTGGAGCGAGCGCTGGCCGGAATCGCGAGCGACCGGCTCGCCGGCCGGCTCGCGGAGTGGCGGAAGGTGCTGGGCGGGCTCGATGCGATGGGGCTGTCGCGATTTGTCGAGGTCGACCTCGGCGTCGTGCGCGGGCTCGCCTATTACACGGGCTTCGTGTTCGAGGCGTTCGACCGCAAAGGCGAGCTGCGGGCCATCGCCGGCGGCGGGCGTTACAACGATCTCGTGCAGAAACTCGGCGGGCCGGACCTGCCGGCGGTGGGCTTCGCGATCGGCGACGTGACGCTCGGGCTGCTGCTCGAAGCGCGCGGCCTGATGCCGGCGTTCGTGCAGGCGAGCGATGTTTATTGCGTGATCGGCGGCGAGACGGAGCGGCGGGTGGCGTTTGCGGATGTGCAAGCGCTGCGCGCGGCGGGATTTCGCGTCGACTATCCGCTGAAGGACGTGGGCTTCGGCAAGCAGTTCAAGCTGGCCGCGGAGTCAGGTGCGAAACTGGCGCTGATCTATGGCGCGGACGAGGTGGCGAAAGGGGTGGTGAAGATTCGCGACCTGACGGCGCGCACGGAAGTCGAAGTCGCGCGCGACCAGGTCGCGGCGGCGGTGCGCGATTTCTTTTCGCAATCCTAAAGGTTCGCCGGGCCGAAGGCGCGGGGCAGCAGCACGGTCATGGCCGCCTCGATCCGGTCGGCGGATTCGCAGAAACTGATCACGAAGGCATCCGGGCCGAATTCGTTGATGACCTGCCGGCACGCGCCACACGGCGCGGTGGGCGTCTGGGTGGGGGTGAAAACGGCGACGGCGTCGAGGGAGCGTTCGCCGCTGGCGATGGCGGTGAAGATCGCGGTGCGCTCGGCGCAATTGCAGAGACCGTAGGAAGCGTTTTCGACGTTGCAGCCAGCATAGATCTTTCCGGACGTGGCGCGCACGGCGGCGCCGACCCGGAATTTCGAGTAGGGAGCGTAGGCCGCGTGCGAAGCGGCGCGCGCGGCGTCCTCGAGCTGGCGAAGGGTGGTGTCCGAAGGCTGGGGCATGCGGACGTTTATGCCGCGCCGGGGCGGCGGGCGTAAAGCCCGACCTACAAGAGTTCCTTTTTGGTTTCGGCAAAGGCGGCGATCGCGGTTTCGAGATCGGCGCGCGAGTGCGCGGCGCTGACCTGCGTGCGGATGCGCGCGGCGCCCTGCGGCACCACGGGATAAAAGAAGCCGATGACGTAAATGCCCTTTTCCAGCATGCGTGCTGCGAATTTCTGCGAGAGCGCGGCGTCGCCGAGCATCACCGGCACGATCGGATGCGTGCCGGACTTGATCGTGAGCCCCGCGGCCGCGAGTCCGGAGCGGAAGAACCGCGTGTTCTCCTCGAGTTTGTCGCGCAGTTCGGTGGAGCGGGTGATCAGGTCGAGCGCGGCGATCGAGGCGGCGGCGATTGTCGGGGCGAGCGTGTTCGAGAAAAGATATGGCCGGGAACGCTGGCGAAGCAGCGCGACGATTTCCCGGCGGGCGCTGACGTAGCCGCCGCTGGCGCCGCCGAGCGCCTTGCCGAGCGTGCCGGTGATGATATCGACGCGGCCCACCACGCCGCAGTGTTCGTGCGTGCCGCGGCCGGTGGCGCCCATGAAGCCCACGGCGTGGCTGTCGTCGACCATGACGAGGGCGCCGTATTTTTCCGCGAGGTCGCAGATTTCGCGCAGCGGGGCGATGAAGCCATCCATCGAGAAGACGCCGTCGGTGACGATCAATTTGAAGCGGGCTCCGGCGGCGTCGGCCTCGCGGAGCTTCGCCTCGAGGTCGGCCATGTCGGAATTCCTGTAGCGGTGGCGTTGGGCCTTGCAGAGCCGGATGCCGTCGATGATCGAGGCATGGTTGAGTTCGTCACTGATCACGGCGTCCTCGGCGGAAAGAAGCGTCTCGAAAACACCGCCGTTGGCGTCGAAGCAGGAGGAGTAAAGAATGGTGTCGTCCGTGCCGAGGAAGGTGCTGAGCTCCGCTTCGAGCTTCCGATGGATTTCTTGTGTGCCGCAGATGAAACGGACGGAGGAGAGGCCGTAACCCCAGCGATCGAGCGCGGCATGCGCGGCGGCGACGAGCGCGGGATGATCCGAGAGGCCGAGGTAGTTGTTGGCGCAGAAATTCAGCACGCGCTTCCCGCCGGCGACCTCGATATGGGCGTCCTGCGGCGTGGTGATGGTGCGCTCGCGCTTGAAAAGGCCGGCGGCTTCGATGTCGGCCAGGAGGCGCTGGAGGTGGGAACGGTAGGCGGCGGTCATGACGATAGCGTAGGAGGAAGGATGTCCGGGCCGAACTCAAAGTGTGGTCCAGCAACCGGTCGGTGAAGATAACCAAAATGGTTAAAAATCAAGAAAAGTAACCAAAATGGTTTAATTCTTGAGAAGTTAACTGAAACGGTTAAATCGGAGGAAATGAAAGCCATTGCGATCATCGGTGACATCGTGGAATCGAAGCGGCTCGGCCGCAAACGCGACGCGTTCCAGAAAACGCTGGCGAGGGCGCTGGCGAAGGCCACCGCGGCGGCGGAGGGCGTGGCGTCGCCGTACACGATCACGCTCGGCGACGAATTTCAGGCGGTGTATCGCACGGCGGATTCGATCTGGGCGGACGTGTGGCAGATTCTGACGGCGATCCATCCGGTGGAGGCGAGGTTCGCGATCGGGGTGGGCGAACTCGCGACGCGGCTGAACCCGAAGCAGGCGCTGGGAATGGACGGGCCCGCGTTTCACCGGGCGCGGGCGGCGATGACCACGTTGAAGGAATCGGGCGGGCGGCTGCGGATCGGCGGCGAGCCGGCGGAGGACTGGGCGCTCGCGAACCGGGCGCTGGCGCTGGTGTCGCATCATCTCGGCCGCTGGAGCGGGAACCGGCTGCGGGTGCTGACGGGGCTGTTGCGCGGCGAGGCGGCGCGCGACGTGGAGCGGGCGCTGGGCATTTCGCGGGTGGCGGTCTACAAGAACATCAATGCGGCGGCGCTCGACGAGATCGCGGGAATCTGCGAGGAGATTGCGCGCGCGTTGAATGGAGCGCTGCGCGAAAAATGACCACGGAGTTTCTTTTTTTTGCGGACCTCGTGCTGCTGCTGCGGCTGCGCTGGCTGCTGACGGACGCGCCGGTCCCGCGCCGGGCGTGGCTGGCCAAGGGCTTTGTCGAGGTGGTGGCGCTCGCGCTGTTTGCCCCGCATCCGTTCCTGATCGGGGCCGGCCTGACGAACATCGGGCTGAACCTGGCGGCGGCGTTCTG
>DASZPP010000272.1:0-15154 GCA_035549975.1 Opitutus sp. | reverse complement strand
CGCGCTCCTCACCAAAACCGTCACCGCCACGCTGCCCGCCGCGCTCCTCGTCGTCTTTTGGTGGAAACGCGGCCGGCTCGAATGGCGCCGCGACGTCCGGCCGTTGCTGCCGTGGTTCGCGCTCGGCGCCATCGCCGGCCTGTTCACCGCGCACTTCGAGCGCGCGCTCATCGGCGCGCAGGGCGGGGATTTCGTGCTCGGGGCCGTCCAGCGCCTCCTCCTCGCCGGCCGGGTTTTCTGGTTCTACCTCGGCAAGCTCGCGTGGCCGGCCGACCTCATGTTCATCTATCCGCACTGGACGATCGATCCTTCGGCGTCCTCCTCATGGTTGTTCCTGTTGGCCGCGCTCGCGTCGCTCACCGCTGCCGTTGTAGCGGCGGTCCGTGACCGCCGTTTCCGCGCCCCGCTCGCCGCCGGCCTGCTCTTCGCCGGCGCCCTTTTTCCCGTGCTCGGATTCCTCAATGTCTATCCGTTCGTTTTCTCCTACGTGGCCGATCACTTTCAATACCTTGCTAGCCTGCCGGTGTTCGCGCTGGTCTCGGCGGGTCTCGCTGGCGCCCGTGCGCCCGCGCTGGTGCGCGGCGGCGCCGCGGTGGGATTGCTCGCCGTCCTCGGCGGATTGAGCCGTAGCCAGTGCCGCATGTATCGCGACGCCACGACGCTCTACGAAACGACCCTCCGTCAAAACCCGGATTGCTGGCTCGCCGCCCACAATCTCGCGATCCTTCGCGCCGGCTCCGGTCGCGTGCCCGAGGCGATTTCGCTCGAGCAAAAGGTGCTCCAGCTTCATCCGGACTATGCGCCGGCCGAAAACAACCTCGGCGACGACCTGATGCGCCTCGGCCGCACCGGCGAAGCTATCCCCGATTTCGAACGCGCCATTCGCCTCCAGCCCGACTACGCCGTCGCCCATCGCAACCTCGGCATGGCGCTCGCGATGACGGATCGCGTCGCCGCCGCCCTTCCGCACTTCGAGCTCGCCGCGCAACTCGATTCCGGCGACGCCGAGGCCCAGCTCGACTGGGCCATGGCCCTCCTCCAAACCGGCCATGCCGCCGACGCGCTCCCGCATTTCGCACGCGCGCTCGCGCTCAACCCGAAATCCGCCGAAACCCAGCTTGCGTTCGCCCAGGCCCTGCGCCAGCTCGGCCGGATCGACGAGGCGCAGCAACACGCGCTCGAAGCGCGCCGCCTCCAGCCCGCGCCGTGACGGCGCCGCGTTGTCGTCACTTCGCCGCGGCCGGCGCTTTGATCGTTCGCGTCACGTTTTCGAACACCGGCGCGTCCGCATCGCGCACCACGAAATCATCCGCCGCCGTGATCGACACGTCGCGCAGCGTGATGCCCGTGATCCGGCTCTCCGGCAGCCCGACGATCCGCCCCGCGTGTTTCGCCCCCTCGACCGTCACGTGATCGATCAACACGTCGCGAATCGCCGGAACCCTTCCCGGCTCCCCCTTGAAATTCGGCCGGTTGTTATCGGTGTAAGTCAAATCGAGCACCATCGCGTCCCCGACGTTCTTCATCCGGATATCCGTGTAGCGCACGTTCCGCACGAGCCCGCCGGCGCCGCGCATCGACTTGATCCGGATTCCGTTGTCCGTCCCGTCGAACGTGCAACGCCGCACGAGCATGCCGTCGACGCCCTCGGTCGTTTCCGACCCGATCGAAATGCCGTGCCCGTGCCTGATCGTGCAATCCTCGATCAGGACATTGCGGCCGCCCGACTTGATCACGATATCGTCGTCGCCCGTGTCGAGGTCGCAGCCGCGGATCAACGCATTCGTCACCGGCCCCGGATCGATCGCGTCCGTGTTCGGCGCATCGTCCGGCGCGCGCACCTTCACCCGCTCGATCGTCAGGTCGCGCACGTGCCGCGGCACGAGGTGGAACTTCGGCGAATTCCGCAGCGTGATATCGGCCACGAGCAGCCGCTCGCATCCGTCGATCACCAGCAGGTTCGGCCGCCGGTAAACCAGCCGCCCGGGCCGCGCCCGCGCCGCGCGCTCCGACCACGCCCACCACAGCGCGCCTTTCCCGTCGAAAACACCGTCGCCCGTGATCGCCACGTCGTGCAGATGCCGCCCGCTCACGATCGCCAGCGGAAACCGGACCTTCGCCTTCACCTCATCCTGCGAGTGCAGCGTCGCCGGGTCGGGCATGCCGAAATCCGCAAAATTGTCCGGCGCCGCGATCACCGCGCCCGCCTCCAGGTGCAGATCCAAATTCGAACACAACTGCACGCTGCGCACCCGATACCGCCCGGCCGGCACCACGAGGCGCCCGCCGCCGGCGCGCCGCACCGCCGCGATCGCCTTCGCAAACGCCTCCGTGTCCATCGCCCGCCCGTCGCCCACCGCCCCGAAATCACTCAGCCGAAACACCCGCGCCGGGATTGTCGGCCGCTTCGGCAAGACCCGCTCAACCGCGCTCATGTCCACCGCTGACCCGTCTTTCGCGGCGGCCGGGTCCGTCGCAATGACCGTCACCGCCAGCAGCACCGCCGTGGCCCACGCCCGCATCATCCTGAGGTTTTTTTCCGCCATGGATTGATCCTGCCGCGGTCGCCTGCGGAAGCTAGATCGATCCGCTGCGCGTCAACGATGAGCGCTTTGGCCGGTTGGCAAATCGCACCGGCCCCACAAGCTTGGTGCGACTCGCCCGTCCTCGTTCCGCCAAATTCACCGGCGCAAAATCCGCCGCCCTGCCGGACCATGAATCTTCCCGCTGCGATGCTCGTCCCCGCCCTGTCGCTCTCGCTCGCTTCCGCGCGCGCCGGCGAACTTCAGCGGGACATCGCATACGGCCGCGCCGGCGGCGAACGCCTGCTGCTCGACGCGCACGTGCCCGACGGTGACGGGCCGTTTCCCGTCGCCATTCTCGTTCACGGCGGCGGCTGGAGCAGCGGCGACAAGGCCGGCAGCGACCAGCCCGGCAACGGCGCCGACATCACGCCGTGGTTCGCCCCGTTGTCCGCCGCCGGCTTCACCTGGTTTTCGATCAACTATCGCCTCGCGCCGCAGCACCGCTGGCCCGCCGGCCTCGAGGACGTGCAAACCGCGATCCGCTGGGTGAAGGCCCACGCCCGCGACTACAAGGGCGATCCCGACCGCATTGCCCTCATCGGCCACTCGTCCGGCGGCCATGTCGTCTGCCTCGCCGCCACGCTCGCCGGCGCCGACACGCGCGTGCAGGCCGTCGTCGGCTTCGCCGCCGTCACCGATCTCGAAGCCGACACCGCCGCGCGCGGCGGACTCAGCTCTTCGCTCCAGCAGCTCTTCGGCCGGCCGAAGGAGCCCACGCCCGACCTGATCCCGATCCTGCGCGAAAACTCCGCCATCAATCACGTGCATGCCGGATTGCCGCCGTTCCTGCTCCTTCACGGCACCGCCGACAAATCCGTTCCCTACGCGCAATCGCTCGCGTTTCAAAAAAGACTCCGCGCCGCCGGCGTCACCTGCGATCTGATCACGATTCCCGGCGCGCCCCACGGCCTGCTCCACTGGTCCGACTTCCGGCCCGATTATCCCGAACGCCTCGTCGCCTGGCTGCGGCAAAAACTTGGCGTCCGATCTTCGCGCGCACCCCGCGCCGCGCGCCTGCGTCGAAACCCTGCTGGACACGCTTTCCGCTCGTTCTCCGGGATGCAGCGGCCAAGCTGACCCGTTCAGCACCATGAATTCCTCCCAATATCTCAACGAGCTCTTCGGTCTCACCGGTCGCGTCGCCGTCGTCATCGGTGGCACGGGCGAACTTTGCGGCGCCATGGCCGAGGGCCTGGCCGCCGCCGGCGCCGAGGTCGTGCTCGTCGGTCGCAGTGTCGAAAAGGCCAACGCCCGCCTCGCCAAAATCTCCGCCGCCGGCGGCCGCGCCTGGTTTCACGCCGCCGAAGCCGCGTCGAAATCCGACCTCGAAGCGCTCCTCGCCGCCGTCCTGAAAAAATCCGGCCGCGTCGACATCGTCGTCAACGGCGCGGGCGTCAACTCCGCCACGCCTTACTTCGACATCTCCGAGGACGAGTTCGACCGGATCCTGCGCGTCAACGTGAAGGGCATTTTCCTGAGCTGCCAGGTCTTCGGCCGCTACCTCGTCGAGCGCGGCGAGGGCGGCTCGATCATCAATGTCGGCTCGATGTCCGGCCTCGTGCCGCTCTCGCGCGTCATCACCTACTCCGCCAGCAAGGCCGCCGTCCACAATCTCACCAAGAACCTCGCCCGCGAATGGGCGCCGCAGCGCGTGCGCGTCAACACGCTCGTGCCCGGCTTCTTCCCCGCCGAGCAGAACCGCAAGGTCCTCACGCCCGAGCGCGTCGGCAGCATCATGGGCCACACGCCCGCCAAACGCTTCGGCGAGGCCCGCGAGCTCGTCGGCGCCACGCTCCTCCTCGCCAGCGACGCCGCCGGCTCGTTCATCACCGGCGACGAGCTCGTCGTCGACGGCGGCTTCCACGCCATGACCATTTGATCCCCCCGCTGCGCCCGCGCCAGCACCACACCTCACTTATCAGAATCAGTCCGCGCCACCGTTTATGCGCGGCCGCAAATCGACCGAGATACATCCATTGAATTCCATCAACCAATTCCTTCTCCGCCACGATCTCCGCATCGCCCGCAATCCCTGCGTCAGCCCCGACTTCTGCCTCGATTGGCCCGCCCTCAGCGGCAAAATCGTCGGCGGTGCCGCGCTGAAGGTGTGGGCGAAAAGCCGCTTCGAAACCGCGCACGGCGCGTGGACGCTCCTCGAGGACGAGGCCACCGGCGACTGCGCCTGGCGGCTCGAGACCCGCGTCACCGGCGCCGTCGTCGGCCTGCTCGATCAGGGGCTCGCGCTCGACGGCTCGCTCGCCGCGTTCCCCGCGTCGTGGGCAAATCTCCTCCGGCTCAAGAACCTTGTCCAGGAATTCGATTCCGCCTCGACCATTTTCCCGACCACCGGCGCGAAGCTCGGCCGGAGCACGCTCGGCGTCGGCGCGCGTTTCACCACGCTGCACTGGCCCGCCGTCGAATGGGCCATGAGCGCGCTCGAGCTCGGCATGACCGCCAACCAGAACAGCATCCCGCGCGAGCTCGTCTACGACGTCGACGCGATGCTCGGCGGCCAGCTCGACACCGTGCCGGTCCCGTTCATCGGCACGAGCGTCCCCGAAGGCCACCAGGGCCAGAGCGTCGAGGGCATGAGCCACGGCTGCGTGCTCGCGAAACTGAAATCCGGTTTTCACCATCGCAAGATCGCGTGGAGCTTCAACGCCGACCACCAGCCGATCGGCGGCAAGTTCGATTCGCGTGAGGACGCGCTCGTCCGCGGCTGCCTGCTCGCGAGCTACATCACCTTCGACCTTTCGCCCGAACTCGCGAAAAACGAACCGGCGAATTTCGCCGACATCCCCGCCGCGATCGTCGCGCGCGTCCGCGACCGCCTGCAATCCACGCTCGTCCCCGCCGCCGCTGGGGGCGCGACGCCCCCGTCGCACCAGCCCGCCGCCCTCGCCGACGCCGCGTTCGAAAAACTTCTCTGCTCCGTCTGGCCCGCGCTCCAGAAAATGAAGCGCCGCGACGAGAAATATCGCATCGCGCGCACGCAGGCTTTCACGACCGACGCCGGCCGCCGCTACCTGCGCGAACTCTCGATCGACGAGCTGCCCGGCCTCACCACGCCGGAAACCACCGCCGTCATGCTCGCGCTGTGCGAGGCGCTCGACATGCCCGTCAACTTCATCGCGCCTGCGTTCGGCTTCCAGAAAAACACGCCCTATCCCGACAACGCCGCGCTCCGCTCGCTCGTCGCGCAGCAGTGGACCGTGTGCGGGAAATTCGGTGTCAGCATCGGCTTTCACTCCGGCTCCGGCAAATCCGCCGAAAATTACCGCGTGCTCGGCGAGGTCACCGGCAGCCGCCTCGAGATCAAGACCAGCGGCCGCTACACCTACGAGATGGGCGTCGCGCTCGCCGCGTCGCAGAACGCCGCCGACCAGGCGCTCTGGCGCGACTGGTATCGCTTCACGCTCGAGATGGCGCTCGCCGGCGCGTTCAGTTCCGACCCGACCGAGCAAAAAGCCGCGCGCACCTTCATCACGACGTCGCTGGCCGCATCAACCGCTGATGGAGGCGCGACGCCCTCGTCGCGCAACGCCCTCCGCGGCGGCGCCGCCGCGGCTCCGTCCGCCGATCCCTTCTCCTCGCCCGCCGCCTGCCGCGCCGCCCTCGAGGCACTGCCGCCCAGCCCGGACCATATGTTCTTCTTCGAGTACAATTTTCTCTTCGTGCTCGCCGCCGGCGGCCGCACCGACAAGTCCGCGCTCGGCGATCACTCGCCCGCCGGTTACGCGCAGCGCGCCCGCTTTTACGCGATCAGCCCCGAGGCCCGCCTGCGCTACGCCCGCGGCGTCGCGAGCTATCTGATCTTCCTCGCCGAAACCACCGCGCTCGCCTCCGCCGACCGCTGCGCCGCCGCGCGAGCGCTGCTCGCCCGTTACGGCAGCTACGACGAATTGTTCAACGCCATCTCGAAGTAGCGCGGGTCTCAGACCCGCCCCGCCCGGCCGCCCGCCGCACGACTCTCAACCCTCAACGCGCAACCCTCCTCGTGTCCTTCATCCACGAAGATTTTCTTCTCCACACCGCCGCCGCGCGCGACCTCTACCACGGATTCGCCGAGGGTGAGCCCATCTACGATTATCACTGCCACCTCCCGGCGCAGCAGATCCTCGACAACCATCGCTTCGCCGACCTCGCGGAAATCTGGCTCGGCGGCGACCACTACAAATGGCGCGCGCTCCGCGCCGACGGCGTGGCCGAGCGCTTCATCACCGGCGACGCGTCGCCGCGCGAAAAATTCGACGCCTGGTGCGCCACCGTGCCGCACACGCTGCGCAATCCGCTCTATCACTGGTCCCACCTCGAGTTGAAGCGCTACTTCGGCATCGACACGCTCATCAACCCGTCCACCGCCGGCGCGATCTGGGACCAGGCCAACGCCCGGCTCGCGACGATGCGCGTCCACGACATCCTCGCCGCGAACAAGGTCGCGATCATCTGCACCAGCGACGACCCCGCCGACTCGCTCGCCACGCACGAGAAGATCGCGAAGCTCGGCCTCTCCACCCGGGTCTACCCGACGTTCCGTCCCGACAAGGCGCTGATCGTGCACCAGCCCGCCGCGTTCAACGCCTGGGTCGAAAAGCTCGCCGGTGCCACTGGGGGCGCGACGCCCTCGTCGCACATCAACTCCTTCGACGACTTCCTCGCCGCGCTGAAGTCGCGCCACGACGCCTTCCACGCGATCGGCGGCCGGCTCTCCGATCACGGCCTCGATTTCGCCGTCGCGGAACCGTGCACGCCCGCCGAGGCCGCCGGCATCTTCACCGCGGCCCGCGCCGGCCGCGCCGCCTCGCCGGCCGATCACGCGAAATTCGCGTCCTTTCTCCTGCTCGAATTCGGCCGCTGGGACGCGCGTCGCGGCTGGGCGAAGCAGTTTCACTTCGGCGCGCTCCGCAGCACCAACACCCGCCTGCTGAAACAGCTCGGCCCCGACACCGGCTTCGACTCGACCGCCGACTACCCGCAGGCGCGCGCACTCGCCCGCTACCTCGACGCCCTCGATGCCACCAACGAGCTCCCGCGCACCGTCCTCTACAATCTCAACCCCGCCGACAATTACGTTTTCGCCACGATGATCGGCAACTTCCAGGACGGCTCCGTGCCCGGCAAGCTCCAGTTCGGCAGCGGCTGGTGGTTCCTCGACCAGAAGGAGGCGATGGAGTGGCAGCTCAACGCCCTCTCGAACAACGGCCTCCTCAGCCGCTTCGTCGGCATGCTCACCGACTCGCGCAGCTTCCTCAGCTACACGCGCCACGAGTATTTCCGCCGCGTGCTCTGCAACCTCCTCGGCGCCGAGATCGACCGCGGCGAACTTCCCCGCGACCTCCCCCTTGTCGGCGGCATGGTCCGCAACATCTGCTTCGCCAACGCCCGCGATTATTTTCGCCTCGAGCTGGACCGCCGCTATCAGGCTTGAGACGGTCTTCGCGACTGCCTCCCATGCCCCGCCGTTCCCTCCCGGCATTTTTGCCGCGCTCCGTCTTCGTTTTCGCCGCCGCCGCCTCGCTGCACGCCGACGTCGCGATCTCCGTCGATCCCGCCGCGGATCGCGCCCCGATCAGCCCCTTCATCTACGGATCGAACGCGATCCTGCCCGGCGTTTCCGTGACGCTGCTTCGTCAGGGCGGCAACCGCATGACCGGCTACAACTGGGAGAACAACGCCTCCAATGCCGGCAGCGACTATCTCCAGCAGAGCGACGACTACCTCACGTGGATCTTCGGCATCACCGGTGCGCCCGCCAACGTCCCCGGCCTCGTCGTCACCCATTTCCAGGACGACGCTCTCGCCGCCGGCACCGCCTACACCATCGCCACGCTCCCGATGGCCGGCTACGTCGCCGCCGACAAATCCGGTCCCGTCTCCGCCACCCAGGCCGCGCCGTCGTCACGCTGGGTGTCCGTCGAAAACACCAAGCCCACCGCGCTCAGCCTCACGCCCGACACGACCGACGGAAAAGTTTACACCGACGAGCTGCTGAACTTCCTCGTCCACCGCTACGGCCCCGCGTCCAGCCCCACCGGCATCAAGGGCTACGACCTCGACAACGAGCCCGACCTCTGGAGCAACACCCATCCGCGGCTCCATCCCGCCCAGCCGACCTGCGTCGAGTTCCTTGCGCGCAGCATCGACATGGCGAAGACGGTCAAACGCATGGACCCGTCCGCCGAGACGCTCGGCTTCGTCAGCTACGGCTTCGAGGGCTATCTGTCGTTCCAGGACGCGAGCGACTGGAGCTCCGAGCGCACGAAGGGCAATTACCACTGGTTCGTCGATTACTATCTCGACCGGATGAAACAGGCTTCCGCCGCCGCCGGCGAGCGCCTGCTCGACGTGCTCGACCTGCACAATTATTCCGAAGCCATCGGCGGCGGCCACCGCATCAACGACTCCAGCTACACCGACTACACCAACCTCGACTGGAACAAGGCCCGCCTGCAGGCGCCGCGCACCTACTGGGATCCGACGTATCGGGAGAATAGCTGGATCGCCCAATACAACAGCTCGTTCCTGCCGCTGTTGCCGACCATCCAGCAGTCGATCGCCACCTTCTACCCGGGCACGAAACTCGCGCTCACCGAATATAATTTCGGCGGCGAGGACCACATCTCCGGCGGCATCGCCGAGGCCGACACGCTCGGGATCTTCGGCAAATACGGCGTTTACCTCGCCGCCCTCTGGCCGCTCAGCGACACCCACACCTACGCCGCCGCGGCGTTCAGGCTCTACCTCGACTACGACGGCGCCGGCGGCCGGTTCGGCGACACCTCCGTCCACGCCACCAATTCCGACGCCGCCACCGCCTCGGTCTACGCCGCCGCCGAAAACGGCGATCCCACCCGCCTGCACCTGATCGTGCTCAACAAGAGCTACGACGCGCCGACGACCTTCAATCTCTCCGTCGGCGGCGGCATCGCCTTCAAGCGCGCCCGTGTCTTCGCCTTCGATTCCGCGAGCGCCACCATCACCGAGCGCACCGCCGTCGACGCGGTCGCGAACAACCAGTTCACCTACACGCTGCCCGCCCTCACCGCCGCGCACTTCCTCCTCGAGGCGCTGCCCGCGATCTCCATGCAGCCGCCCGCCGTCCGCACGCTCGACACCGGCCGGCCGCTCTCGCTCTCGACCGCCGCCGCCGGCACGGACCTGACTTACCATTGGCGGAAAAATGGTGTCCCCATCGCCGGCGCCACATCCTCTTCCTTCGCGATCTCCGCGGTCACGCTCGCCGACGCCGGCGATTACGACTGCGTCGTCACGAACTCGGTCGGCGACACTGCCACCTCCATCACCAACGTCATCGTCCACGCCTCCCCCTTCGCACAGCAACCGGCCTCGCAAGCGGCCGTCACCGGCGGCGCCGCGACGTTCACCGTCACCGCCAATGCCGCCGTCACCTACCGCTGGCAGCGCAACGGCGTCGATGTCGCCGGCGGCAATTCCGCCACGCTCGGCATTGCCGCCGTCCAGCCCGCCGACACCGGCCTCTACGCCGTGATCATCGACGACGGTTCCACCAGCGTGCGCAGCGATTGGGCGCTGCTCGGCGTCCAGTCCGCCGTCAAGGTCGTCGGCGACGGCACCGAGCTCCAGCCCACCGACATCCCCCACCCCAACGGCAACATCTTCGACCAGGTCCTCGTGACCGGCCCCGCCGAAACCATCACCGCCGACTACGCGCAAAACCAGATCACGCGCACCTCGTTCCTCGATCCCGACGGCGACATCGTGCAGGTCGAATTCGTCGGCCCCGGCTCGCTGTCGCTCGTGCTCGACAGTCCCTCCGGACCCACGCTGCCCGCGAAGTACAACCAAAACGTCACCTACATGAGCGGGCGCGCCGGCATTGTCATCACCGGCGCCGACGAGCGTACGAACGTCTCCGTCTTCACCGTCGGCCGCGCCACCGCCTTCGATGGCACCGGCCACTACAATATTCTCCTGCCGCCGAGCGCGACGAACGATCCCGCCACGAACGGCAGCCCGCTCTTCGTCGGCCACGAAGCCACCGATTACGATGGTATCGCCGACCTCGCCTTCGTCGCGATCGCGAGCGCGAACGGGAAATTCGGCGGCGTGCGCGCCGCCAACGCCCGCTTCACCGCCAGCCACGGGGCCACCGGGGTCTACGCGCCGGGCGTCGAATTCCTCGGCCCCGTCTTCATCGGCGACATCTCCGCCAGCGGCGATGCCACGCCGGTCATCATCCTCGGCTCCGCGGCCGACACGCGCATCACCGGCGGCAATCTCGCCCAGGCAAATTTCGAAGCCGTCCAGGTGCGCGGCATCTCCCAGCTCAAGTTCACCGCGGGATCCGACGCGAACGGCGATCTTCATCCCGCACAGCCGGGCGCCGCGTTCTTCGACCAGGACGGCAACGATGTTACGAACGAGATCGTGGTGAATCCCGCCCCGTAGTCTCGCCGCCCGTTTTTGTTGTAGCGGCGATCTATGACCGCCGTTTTGTTGAAGGGCTGTTCCATGATCCCGCTACCCCGCCCTCGCTTCCTGCGCGCCCTCGTCTTTGCGCTCGCCGCGCCGCTTCTCGCCCTCGCCCTTTCCGCCGCGCCCGCCATCCCGCGCGTCACGTCGCCGAACGGCCACATCACCGTCGACATCCGCGTCGGCAAAACGATCGCCTATGACGTCGCGGTGAACGACCGCGCCGTCCTTCACGACGCCACGCTCTCGCTCACGATCGACGGCCGAACGTTCGGCCGCGACGCCATCCTCACCGCCGTCACGCCCGCCGCGCATGACGCCACGCTCGAGCCCGTCGTCCGCCAGAAGGCCGCCCGGTTCCGCGACCACTACAACGAGCTTCGCCTCGATCTCGCCGGCAACGCCGCCGTCGTCTTCCGCGCCTACGACGAGGGCGTCGCCTACCGCTGGGAAACCTCCCTGCCGCAACCCGAGGTGAAGGTCGATGCCGAGGAAGCCGCCTTCAATTTCACCGGCGACTACACCGTCTATTACCCCGAGGAGGACGGCTTCTATTCGCACAACGAGCGCCTCTTCGAGCCGCGCGAGCTCGCCCAGCTCGCCACGAAAAACCTCGCCAGCATCCCCGTCGTCGTCGACGCCGACGGCGTCAAGGTCGCGATCAGCGACGCCGCGGTCGAGGAATACCCCGGCCTCTGGTTCCGCGGCACGGGCGGCCACGGCCTCACCGCCGCGTTCCCGCCTTACCCGCTCAAGGAGGAGCTCACCGGCGACCGTGATTTCAAGGTCACCCAGGCCGCCGCCTACATCGCCGTCACGAAGGGCACGCGCGTCTATCCGTGGCGCGCGCTCGGCCTCGCGATGCATGACGGCGACCTCGTCGAAAACCCGCTGCTCTATCTCCTCGCCGCGCCGTCGCGTCTCGCCGACACGTCATGGATCAAACCCGGCAAGGTCGCGTGGGACTGGTGGAACGCGAACAATCTCACCCACGTAAACTTCAAGGCCGGCATCAACACCGCCACCTACCAGGCCTACATCGATTTCGCCGCCGCCAACGGCCTCTCCTACATCATCCTCGACGAAGGCTGGTATAAACTCGGCGACCTGCTCTCGCCCGTGCCCGAGGTCGACGTTCCCGCCCTCGTCGCCTACGGCAAAAAGAAAAACGTCGGCGTGATCCTCTGGTGCGTCTGGAAAACGCTCGACGACCAGCTCGAGCCCGCGCTCGACCGGTTCGCGTCATGGGGCGTGCGCGGCGTCAAGGTCGATTTCATGCAGCGCGACGACCAGAAGCTGATGGAGTTTTACTACCGCACCTGCGCCGCCGCGGCGCAGCGCCACCTGCTCGTCGACTTCCACGGCGGCATCCGCGCCGCGATGCTCACGCGCACGTGGCCCAACCTCATCTCGACCGAGGGCGTGCGCGGCATGGAGTGGAACAAGTGGAGCACGTTCATCACGCCCGAGCACATCGTCTCGCTGCCGTTCACCCGCCAGTTCATCGGCCCGATGGATTTCACGCCCGGCGCGATGGGCAACGCGATGGGAAAAAATTTCACGCCGCGCTTCACCCGCCCGATGAGCCAGGACACGCGCTGCCAGCAGCTCGCGCTCTACGTCGTGTTCGAAAGCCCGCTCCAGATGCTGTGCGACTCGCCGAGCAATTACGAACGCGAGCCCGACGCGATGGATTTCCTCCGCAGCGTGCCGACGGAATGGGACGAGTCGCATGTGCTCGACGCGCGCATCTCCGACTACGTTCTCATCGCCCGCCGTCACGGGTCCGACTGGTTCGTCGGCGCGATCACCGACGCGACCCCGCGCGATCTCGCGGTCAACCTCTCCTTCCTGCCCGCCGGCCGCTTCCGCCTCGACGCGTGGCGCGACGGCCTCAATGCCGACCGCAACGCCGAGGACTACGCCCGCTCCACCGAGCACGTCACGCGCAACACCAAACTCCCCGTCCACCTCGCCCCCGGCGGCGGCTGGGTCGCGCGGATCACCCCGGAATAGCCGGGCCGCCAATTCGGTAGGGACGTCTCTCCGAGGCGTCCGCGCCCCACTTTCGTCGTCGGGTTTTTCCGATTTCCGATTCGCGATTCCCGATTCTCGGTTTTCCCGATTTCCCGTCCTCAGCCCAGCGCCCTCACCGGCGGCAGCTTCTGCTTCAATTGCAGCACCGGCGCGAACAAATCGCCGAGCCTGGCCACGCGCTGGAGCACCGCGTCCGATTCGAACGTCAGCAGCTTCGCGCTTTTCTTCTTCAGCGCCGTCTCGACTTCCGTCCAGGTGACCGGCGTCGAGACCGTCGGCCGCGCCTTCGCGCGCAGCGAGTAGACGCACACCGTCGTCTTGTGATCGTCGTTCTGGCTCCAGTCCACGAGCACCTTCCCGCGCCGCCGCGCCTTCTGCATGTTCGACACCACGGCGTCGGGAAACTGCGCTTCCAGCACCTGCGCCGCGGTGCGCGCAAAGAGTTTCGTTTTTTCGTAGGTCACCGGGGTGTTCAGCGGCACATACACCTGCAACCCTTTTGATCCCGACGTCTTCGCGAAACTTTTCAGCCCGAGCCCGTCGAACAATCCCTTCAGCCACAGCCCGACCTGGCAGCATTGCACGATGTCCGCCGGCGCGCCTGGATCGAGGTCGAACGCGATCGCCGTCGGCCGCCCGACCGCCGGCGCCCGGTGCAGGAAAGTATGCAGTTCGAGGTCCGCGAGGTTCGCCGCCCACACGAGCGCGCGGAGATCCTGGATCACGCAGTAGTTGATCTCGCCGCCTTTCGCCCGCGCGACCGCCGCGGTCTTCACCCATCCCGGCCGGTGCGGCGGACACTCCTTTTCGTAGAAAAAGAACCCATCCACGCCGTCCGGGTAACGTTTCAGCGTGATCGGCCGGCCTTTCAGGTGCGGCAGCAGGTCGCGCGCGACATGCGCATAGTAGTCGATCACCCCGCCTTTCGTGAAACCCGTTTCCGGGTAAAGCACCTTCTCGAGGTTCGTCACCGCGAGGCGCTTCCCGCCGACTTCGATCTCGGTCTTGCTCGCCATCTCACGTTTCGCGCTCGCGCACGACCTCCCGCGCCGGCTTGTCCTCGCGCAATCCGAGAAACACCGGCTGCCGCAGCCGCCCGTCGCGCGTCCACTCCGCAAACCTGATCTGGCCCACGAGCACCGGTTTCACCCAATGACACCGCCTCATCTCCGCCGCGGTAATGCTCGTGCCATATCGCGCGCCGCGCTTCTCCGGCAGGTCGGCGAACGGGCACGTCTCCGTCGCGATTTTCCGAAGCCGGTCGTGCAAGTCCCGCAGCCGCCTCGCGTCGAATCCCGTGCCGACCTTGCCCGCGAATTTCAGAATCGGGCGGTCGTAGGGCGCCGCCTCGTAATACCCCACCAGCAGCGCGCCGAAATGCTCGCGTGCCCCGCCCGGCGGCGTGTAGCCGCCGATCACGAACTCCTGTTCGCGATGCAGCTTCAGCTTGATCCACGCGCCGCTCCGCCGGCCCGCTTCATAAAATGACTCCGGCTTCTTCCCGATCAGCCCTTCCAGCCCGAGCCGCTGTGCCTGCGCCAGCAGTTTTTCGGGGTCGTTGCTCATCGAGGTCGAAAAACGGATCGTGTCCGGCGCCTCCTGCACCAGCCGCTCCAGCTCCGCCTTTCGCTCCGTCAGCGGGCATTTCATCAAATCCTCGCCGCCCCGCCGCAACAGGTCGAAGACATAGAAATAGATCGGCGGCCGCTCCTCGCCGAGCTCGAACGCCTGCAGCAACTGGAACGACGACCGCCCCTTTTCATCGAGCGCCACGATCTCGCCGTCGATGACCGCATCCCGCGCGCCGAGCGCCGCGACCGCCTCGCACACCTCGGGAAACTTCGCCGAAAAATCCTTGTTGTTCCGCGACACCAGCCGCGTGCGTTCGCCCTCGCAAAACGCCAGCGCGCGAAACCCGTCGAACTTGATCTCGTAGATCCACTCGCCCGCCGGCGGCGCGTCCACGAGCAGCGCCTTCATCGGTTCGACGAACTTTTGCCCGGCCCCGCCCGCCCTCGCCTTCGCTGGGGGCGCGACGCCCTCGTCGCGCTTCTTCGCCATTGCGCGACGAGGGCGTC
>DASZPP010000271.1:0-14527 GCA_035549975.1 Opitutus sp. | reverse complement strand
GCCGAAGGCCAGCGGCACCATCATGAAGAGGCCGACGCCGAGGAAGCTCGACTTCAGCACGAGCAGGAGCATCCCGTCGGTGACGGGCTGCGAGGGCACATAGGCGGGATCGAACACCTTGATGTTCGTGCTCTCCATCTGGCTGGAGATGCCGGCGTCGTTGAGCCGGTCGATGATCTTGGAATAGGCAGCGCTCTTGGTCTTCGCGTCCTGCTCGATGAACTGGTAGTCGATCGAGGTCTTGTCGAGTTCGTGGGCCTTCTGCTCGGCGGACTCGAGCTCGGTGCGCAGGCGCTTCTCGTGCTGCTGCGCGATGTTGAAGCGCGTCTCCAGGTTGGCGATCGCGAGGTTGATGGCCTCCTGGAGGAGGCGGTTGGTCTCCTTCAACTCGAGCTCGTTGTTCACCATCTTCGGGTGCTTCCGGAGATATTTCTCCTCGAGGAGCAGCCGGTCGGCCTGGAGGTCGATGGCGTGGTTGCGCAAATCCGCCACCTTGCCGGAGCTCGCGATGGCCGGAATCTCAAAGAGGTCGCGCTTGTCGCGGCGATACTCGTCGATCTTGTCGAGCGTGGAGCGCAGCTCGACCTGTTCCATCTGGGCCTTGACGAGCTCGGTGCCGACGGTGGAGACCTTCTGGAGGACGATGTTCTGGTTCTGGCCGAGCGCGGCGATATTGTTCTTGGCGCGAAAGTCCTGGAGCGACTTGTCGACGGACTCGACCTGCGCGCGCATTTCCTCGGCCTGGTTGCGCAGGAAGATGATGGCGGAATTCGTGCCGCTGTTTTCGCGATCGAGGTTGAAATCGATGTAGCGCCGCGCGAAGCGATTGGCGATGAGGGCGGCGCATTCGGGGTTCCGGTTCGTCACGCCGACACAGATGATCGTGGTGTTCCGGCGCGCATAAATGTTGAGGTTGGGGCGGATGATCTCCGCGAGGCTGGGCAGCGGCCGCTCGGGATGTTCCGGATCGCGATACGCGCGCTGGATGCGGGCGGCTTCCTCGCGGCTGAACGAGGACATGACGTAGTCGAAAAACGTCTGGCTGCGGAGTTGCTCGGCGTGGACGTTGAGATCCACCTCGTTGTGCACGCCGGTGTCGACGACGTCCTGGATGTTCAGGACGCGGTCGCCGCGCTGTTCGAACAGCAGGCTGACCTCGCTGTAATACTCGGGAATGTTGGGCGGTTGCAGCGCGATGAAGGCGACGGCGGCGGTCGCGCCCGCGAGGAGCCCGAGCAGCCAGCGCTCCTGGAACATCTGGAGGATGTCGCGCGGAGTGATGTGAAACGAGCCGGCGGCCGCGGCGCCTCCGGCGCCGGTGCTGGAGGCATTCTTGGAAGTGGCCATGGGAGGACGGGAAAGTGGTGCGAAAATCAGAAGAGGCGCTCCGGCACCCAGATCCGGTCGCCGGGATAAACGGCGAACGAATTTCGGGACGAATCGCCGCGGCGACGGCCGGAAATCATCGCCTCAACGTCAACGGTGGTGACCTGTTCCGTGCCATCGGGTTTGCGGCGAATCACGCTGACGGCATCGGATTTTGCCGTCGGGGTAAACCCGCCCAGCCGCGTAATGACATCCACGATGTCGAGGCTGTCGTGCTCCTTCGGAAAGGTGAAATTGCCCGGCGCGCGGACGGCGCCGAGCACGGAAACCTCACGGACCGCGTAGTTCGTGACGGAGATGCTGACGAGCGGCGCCTTCAGCAGTTCGCGGCTGACGTAGAGTTTCTCGAGGGTGTCCTCGGCCTCGCGCACCGACTGGCCGCCGATTTTGATCTCGCCGACGAGCGGCAGGCGCAGCTTGCCCTCGAAGTCGAGGCGCTGCGCCGCGGACATCTCGGGTTCCTGGTAGACGTTGATGGTGACCGAGTCCCCCGGCGCGAGCCGGTAGGAGGGATCCGTGTCGGCGCCGGATGCATCCGGCAACGGTGCCACGGGCGCCTGCGCGCCGGCCGGCGGCAGGCTCGACGCCGAGTCATCGGCGGCGGTCGCGGCGATCGCCGGAAAAAAAGCCGCGAGGAAAATTGATCGAAACCAGGGATTCATCGGACATGAAACTCAGAACGTGTAGGTGGCGGAGACGCCCACGACATGCCGCGAATAGTCGGCATTGGCGTAGTTGGAATTGGTCTGCCGGTAGCCGTAATCGAAGCGGGCGGACCAGGCATGGGTGATGCGATACACGGCACTGGCGTCCAGGAGGGCGACATCATCCGTGCGGTTGATCAGGTCGAAGTGCCGGTGGCTGTAGCCGGCCGTCAGGCTGGTCGTCCAGAAGTGGCCGATGTCCTCGTGGATGCCGGCGTCGACGCCCGTCGCCGTCACCGTGAGGTTGCTGATCGAAAGCTGGACGCTGCGCCGCGCCTCGATGAACAAGGTCGTTTCCTCGCGGGCGAGCCAGGAAAGGCGCGCGTTCCCGATGATCTGCCGGCCGCCGACATCGTTGATGCCGGGGGTTTCGGCCTTCTGGTAGGCGATCGTGAACGAGCTGACGAGCTTCGGGAACATCGTGCGCGGCAGGAACGGCCCGTCGATGGTCAGCGCGACGATCGAGCCGCCGGAGTTCGCGTCGCCGCCGGGCACTTCGGCGGCGGAGCGCCGCAGTTCGCGCCAGCCGTAGGTGAGCGAGCCGTGCACGTCGTGATAGATCGGCCGCATCAGCGTGAGCGTGTAGATGTCCGTCTGCTGATTGATCGCGACATCGGGGATGGCGGGATCGATGTTGTTGCGCGTGGAATCGACTTCGAGCCGGCGATAACGCAGCTCGAGCGACGTGCCGCCGAGAAAATCCGTGTAGCGAAACGCGCCGCTGCCCGTCCACGTGTCGCGGTCGCTGTACAGGTTGCGGAGCTCATGCGCGTAGGAGCCGCCGACGAGGAAGGCCATCTTGAGGCTGAGCGGGACGTCGGCGTCGCCGCGCGTGAAGAAGGTCTTTTCGCGCAGGCGCTGGTTGACGTCGTAGTTGATGTCGGTGCGCTCGAGGTAGCTCGATTCGAACGAGCCGGAGGCGGGCGCGCCGACGTCCGGCGGAAGGTCGAGCTTGACCGAGGCGCGGGCGTCCTCGGAGTTGAACTGGGTGTACTTGTCGTAGCGGTTGATGCGCACGCCGGCGAACGAATCGAGCTTCACCTGGCCGGCTTCGCGGCGGAAGGTGAGCTCCGGATAAAGGGTGAAGATGTAGTCGTCGTCCGCGTTGACGCCGCCGAAGATGCGCGAGTCGTAGGCGGCCTTGGCCGTGGTGTTGAGGTCGAGTTCGCCGCGGGCGATTTCCGCGAAGCCGAAGGCGAAGCGCGGCGCGAGCAGAACGGCTCCCGCCAGGATGGATAGGTGTCGGATGTTCATCGGTATGTCCGGTCGGCCCGGAGCGGGAACCTGCTCGATCGGGGAATTCCGCCAAGCTGCCGCCCTTGTCCGCTTCGAGGGGAAGCGGATCGGGCCTTCGATTCTTCTCCCCCGGCCGGGAGTTTCACGGCGCCATGGACCGCGACTCAGGCAAGTGGTGCCGAGTGAGCTTCATCCGCCAGCAATCCTTCCGGCAAACGCGGGCGGGACTCGCCGGCCTCCGCCAGTTCCCGCACCGGGACGCTCACCTGAATCTCCTGCCCGAGCAGGCTCAGCAACAGCCGCACGCGCTCGGTTTTCGAATCGAACGAGAGCACGCGGCCCTCGATGTCCCGGAAACAGCCCGACACGATCCGCACCCACGCGCCGGCTTCGAACACCGGAGCGGGGCCCGCCTGGCTCGCGAGCGAGACTTGTGCGCGCAAAAATTCGATCACGCCGTCCGCGACCGCCGGCGCGCAGCCGCCGAAACGCACGACCCCGGTGATGCCCTGGGTGCTGACGACGTGCCGCACCTGCTCCGCATAATTGAAGCGGGCGAAGACGTAACCGGGAAACAAAGCCTCTGCCAAAGCCATCAAGCCGCCGCGGGTGCGATGGCGCACGAGAATGCGCGGCGCAAAGACATCGACGCCCACGCGCTGCCGCAGGTTTTGCGCGGCCGTGTGTTCGCGGCGCGGCTGCGTGCGCAGGCAGAACCATCCGGATCGGGCTGTTGTTTCCGCTGAATTCATCAACGCGCGTGAGCGTTCCGTTTTGTCACGTCGCGCAGGCTCCGGTTCGTCGTGCCGCAGGCAAGCCCCATCGAGGGCGCGCGCCGCAAATCAGGGAATTCCCGATGAACCCGACCGCACCGATGCGGAGACCGCGAACAGGCCCGCACCGAGTACCCGACGGCCGCGATCACGTTACTATGGTGGTGCCGCACATCGGTTGGTGGACGGCGCTCACATCGGACCATGCTAAAGGATCGTCAGGAAGGACTGCACTGCTTGTTCGGGATCGCGATCATGTTGACCGCGATGTTCGTGTTTCTCGCCTGGGCGGGAATCCTGAACCTGACCGAATGGATCCGGCTCGCCGAGCCGGTGAACGTGCCGCTGTATTTCGTGGGCGTGGTCGCGGCGGCGCTCTGGGTGATGCACAGCGCGCGCGGCTACCAGGGGCGGCTGGGCGAGATGGGCTGGCTCGAGGCGGCGCGCATCGCGCGGCAGCAGATCGTGCGGTTCGTCGCGGTGCTGTTCACGATCGCGTTCGTGACGAAGGACACGAGCGTGTCGCGGCTTTTTCTCACCGGCTACATCGCGCTCATGGCGGTGATGCTCGTGCTCGCGAACCGGATTTTCCCGCGGCTGATCACCCGATTCTTTTTTCGCAATGCGGTCATGCGCACGGCGCTCATCGCGCCCGCGGGGGAAATCGGGGAGCTCTCGGGCTGGATTCGCGGGCGCCAGCACCTCGGCATCGAGCTGGTCGGGTGGGTGAGCGACGCCGCGGAGCGTGAAGCCTCCGGGTTGCCGCTGCTCGGGTCGCTGGCCGAGTTGCGCCGCATCGTGATCGAGCACGACGTCAGCCAGTTCGTGGTGTCGCAGGGCGCGTTCGATCCGCACCAGGCGAACGAGATCGCCCGCTGCGTGCAGGAGGCGGGTTGCCGCGTGAAATTCTACACGAACGCCCGCCGGGCCTTCGGCACGCTGCCGATCAGCGTCGAACACGACGGCGACTACACGTTTGTGATGCTGACGGCGGAGCCGCTGGAGAACCCGGCGAACCGGGCGCTGAAGCGCGCGTTGGACATCGTCGTCTCATTGCCCGTGGTGCTGTTGGTCCTCCCGCCGCTCGTCGCGCTCGTCGCGCTGATGCAACGGCTGCAGTCGCGGGGGCCGGTGTTCCATCGCCAATATCGGTCGGGGCTCAACCGGAGAAAGTTTCTCATCTACAAGTTCCGCACGATGCATGTCGCCGGCGACGAGCACGCCCTCGGCCGCCAGGCGCAGCGCGCGGACTCGCGGGTGTATGCGTTCGGCCGGTTCCTGCGGCGCAGCAGCCTGGATGAGATTCCCCAGTTTCTGAATGTGCTGATGGGCGACATGAGCGTGAGCGGGCCGCGGCCGCACCTGATCGAGCACGACGAGCAGTTCGCGAAGATCGTGAACACCTACTACACGCGCCATTTCGTGAAACCGGGCATCACGGGCCTCGCGCAGAGCAAGGGTTACCGTGGGGAAATCTCCGAAGTTTCCATGCTCCATCAGCGGATAGGCTACGACATGCTCTACATTCGCCGCTGGAGTTTGCTCCTCGATATCAGGATTCTGTTCGAGACGATCCGGCAGGTGTTCATCCCGCCGCGCACGGCTTATTGAGCGGAGCGCGAGGGAACGGTGGAGGACTCGACGCGGCTCACGGGTGCGTCGACCGCGCTGGACCGGAGAACGCGATGCGCGTCCTCCCCGATGATGGGCGCACGGCACGGGCAAAGCAGCGTCACGCGATTTTCTTTTTTTGCCGGAGGTTGCGGGCCCGGCGCCGAGCGCGTGGGCACGAAACAGTTGTGATCGGAATTTCACCGACGGGGAGAATCCGTGAGGCATGCTGCGCATCTTTTTGGCGAACCAGTCAGGGAACAGCCGGTCCAACCCGCCGGAAATTTCAAACACCCTTCATGCTGTGAAAGCTGCCAACAATTCAAACCTCAAGAACGGAAAGCCCGGCCCGGCGGCGCGCGTTTACTCCACCGCCCCCGCCGACGCGGTGGCACCCGCCGCGAAAACCCGCATTTACATCGTCGACGACCATCCGCTCATGCGGATGGGGTTGCGGGTCATGATCAGCGCCGAGGCGGACATGGAAGTCTGCGGCGAAGCCGCCGACTCCGCGACCGCCACCGCCGAGGTGATGAAGCTGCGGCCCGACCTCGTGGTCGTCGACATCTCGCTCAAGGGCAACTCGGGCATCGAGCTCATCAAGAACATCAAGGCCTTCGACCCGGGCATCGATGTGGTCGTGGTCTCCATGTATGACGAGTCGATCTACGCGTTGCGCGTGCTCAAGGCCGGCGCGCGGGCCTACGTGATGAAGCAGGATGTGACGACCCGCGTGCTCGACGCGATTCGTCGCGCCCGCAACGGCCAGATCTACGTGAGCGAGCGCGTGGCGAGCCAGATGTTGAACCGGTTTGTCGACGGCACCGACGACGGCACCGGCGACTCGCCGGTCAGCAGCCTGAGCGATCGCGAACTGGAGATCGTCAACCTGATCGGCGACGGACTGCCGACCCGCGAGATCGCTTCCCGGCTTTTCCTGAGCATCAAGACCGTCGAGACCCACCGCGTGCACATCAAGCGCAAGCTGAACCTCGCGAACGCGACGCAGCTCGTGCAGTTCTGCGTCCGCTGGGTGGAGGAGAACAAGGCGACCGCGGCCGCCGGCGTTCCGCCGCTGCAGCAGGCCGGCTGAGTCACCGCGCCGGTGGCGCGCGGCGGCGGGCCGCCTGCAGCACTTCGGCGACGGCATAGAACGCCGGTTTCGGCTCCGCCTTGCGGTCGAACAGCAGCGGATAATTCGTGCGCCGTTTCACCGGGAAATCGTTGAGCCACGAGTGCGCATCGTCCGGCCCCCAGAAGGTGATCATGGTCACCCCCGGCTGCCGGAGGATCGCTTCGAAGATTTCGCGGTAGCGGGCCGCGAGCCGCCGCTGCATGTCGTCCGGCAGGCCGCGCGGGTAGGGGTTCGGTCCTTCCTCGACCGACACCAGGTCGGCGCCGCTCGTCGTCCGCGGCAGCACATCGACGTCGAGTTCGGTGATCATGACCGGAAAACCCGCATCGCGAAATTCGCGGATCGCGTCCGAGATCACCGCAGTCTCCGGCCATTCGAGATGCCAGTGACCCTGGATGCCGATCGCGTCGACTTGCACACCGGCCGTGCGCAGCGAACGAAGCAGGCGGAGCGCCTTGGCCCGCTTGGCGGGCAGTTCGATGCTGTAGTCATTGTAGTAAAGTTTCGCGTCCGGGTCCGCTTCGTGAGCGAAGGCGAATGCCTTCGCGATGTAGTCATCGCCGATCGCGCGCAGCGCCGGCGTTTCGCGGAGGTATTCGCCGTCGTTGTCGCTGATCGCCTCATTCACGACGTCCCACGCCTTGACCAGGCCGCGGTAGTGGCCGACCACGGTCCGGATGTAGTCATGCAGGTTCTTCAGCGCCTGCTCGCGCGGAAGCGGTTTGCCGGCCGCGTCCTTGAAGAACCAGTCCCGCGTGATGTGGTTCCACACGAGCATCTGGCCGAAAAACGGCAAGCCGTGGTCCCGGGCGAAATGCGCAATGAGATCGCCGCGCGTGAAGTCGTAGTGCCCGGCGTCGTCCACCAGCATCGACGGCATCATTTCATTGTCGGCCGTGAGGCAGTTGAACTGCCGCGCGATCATCGCGGAAGTCACCGGATCGCGCACGTCGCCGGACGACGCGGCGCATCCGATCAGCAGCGAAGCCGGCGCCGCTCGCCGCAGTGTGACCTCGGTCGCGGCGCGGGCCTGAAGCGGCGCCAGCGCGATCGCGGCGACCGCGGGAAGAATCGCGACGGCCGCGATTCGTCGGCTGGCCCGGCCGGCGTTGAGGAAAATCGAAAGCAGATTCATGGTGACTAAATTTGGGAAACCCCGGGAACCGGGTGTCCCTCACCGCCGACCGGCTTCCGCGGTTGTGGAGTAACTCTCATACGAGATGAATTCCATCAACGAGCCGTCCGGGTCCCGGAAGTAAACGCTGACTCCCTTGCCCTTCGCGCCGGTCCGCACGACCGGGCCGGCTTCGATGGGAACGCGATGGGCCGCAAGGTGGCTGGCGACTCCGTCGATCGGCCCGGGCCATTCGAAACATAGATCGCTGCCGCCGGCCGGCACCGGAATGCGCGCATTCGGATCGCCCGGATTGTCCGGGCCGTGCACGTTCAGTTGTTCGCGGCCGAAACGATAGGCCCAGCCGCTGGTCAGGCGAACCAGCTCGGCGCCGAGGACATCGCGGTAGAATCGATTGGAGCGCTCCCAATCCGAGATCGTGATTACGCAATGATCGAGCTTCGGTTTCACCGTCCGCCGGATGTCACGGCGCGGCGAGATTGCGGGCAATCACAGCGCCTTTGCGAGGATGATTTCGCCGAACCCGAACGGGTGAACTTTCAAATTCAATCCAGCCCCGCCCGCGGTGCCCGGCGCGTCAGCCGCCGTGCGAAAAGCCGGGGAACAGGGTCATGCCGCCGTCCACGTAGAGCGTCGCGCCGGTGACGTAGTCCGACTGGTCCGACGCCAGCCAGACGGCGGCGCGGCCGATCTCCTCGGGTTCGCCGATGCGTTTGTAGGGAATGAGCTGCAGCAGGTCGTCGTAGGCCGCGGGCGTGGCCCACGCCGAGGTGTTGATGGGCGTGCGGATGGCGCCGGGGGAGATCGCGTTGACGCGGACGAAATGCGGGGCGACCTCCTGCGCGATGCTGCGCATCATCAGTGAAATTCCGCCCTTCGACGTGGCGTAGTTCACATGGCCGGCCCATGGAATCCGGTCGTGCACGGAACTCATGCAGATGATCTTGCCGGCGGCGATCGAGACCTCCTTGCGCACGCCCCGGCGGAGAAACTCGCGCACCGCCTCGCGGGCGCAGAGGAACTGCCCGGTGAGGTTGACATCGATCACGCGCTGCCACTGCGCGAGCGTCATGTCGACGAGCGCCGCGTCGCGCTGGAGGCCGGCGTTGGTGACGACGATGTCGACCGTGCCGAAGGTGTCGATGACCCGGCGAAACATCGCCAGCACTTCCGGTTCCTGGCTGACGTCCGCTTGGTGAACCAGCGCCTGCACGCCGGCGGCGCGCGCGGCCTTTTCGGTTTCGTCGGCGCCCGCCTCGTCGTGACCGTAGTTGATGGCGACGTCGGCGCCGGCTTGCGCGAGCGCGATCGCGACGGCCTGGCCGATGCCGGAGCTGGCGCCGGTCACGAGCGCCTTTTGTCCGCGCAGCAGGGGCGGGACGGCGGCGGTCGGCACGCGCGGACCGGGAAAGGTGGCCTTGATGAATTTCTCGTCGGGTTTCGGTTCCATGCGCCAATAGACGCGCGCGAGCGTGATTGGTGCGCAGGAATTACGAACGATCACGCATGGCCGGGCCGCGCCGGATGCGGCGTGGCCGGGGACTCGATGGCCCGATCAAGGAAGGGCGTGAGGAAAAGCATTGCGCCGAAGACGAGGTGATCGGCGAACCACCAGCCGGCGATCAGCGTGATGCGCTCGCGCATGGCCTGGTCGGCCCACGGCAGGACGAGGAACGTCATCACAAACCAGGCGATCACGCCGACGCTCAATCCGAGCCAGATCGCAGCGGCGCCGCGGGCGCGGACGAGGATAGAGGCGGAAAGCGCGCCGATCAGCGAGGCGACGATGAGATGCGCGACGCTGCCGATGAACGTCGATACCGGCCCGCCGAGCAGCGCCTCGACGCCGTAGAATGTCGCGGCGATCTGCTGCATCGGCAGCCAGAAGCCGAGGCCGGCGTGGCTGGAGCGGATCATGGCAAACAAGGCCATGGCGATTCCGCCGATGCATCCGGAAATCGCGCCGGCGGCAAAGCGAGCGCCGGGATAAACGGGCGGATGGATGATGGATGGCATGCGTGATGGATCTCAGTGCCTCACTGCCGGGCCCTCATATAGCCGGAGGTCGTAGGCCAGCGCTTCGTGCTGGCGAAGAATCGGAATGAGCTGATCGACGAGGCTGCGGGTTTGCAGGTCGGTCAAAAGCGGTTCCTCCTGCTGCAATGTCGCGATGGTCTCGTCGTGGCCATGCAGCGTGGCATCGAGGAAGGCCCGGTCGAAGGCGGAACCCGACAGGTTTCGCAGTCGCTCGGCGGCGCGGCGGCGACTCTGCTGCATCGCGGCCTCGTCGGGCGCGGGGGCGGGGGCGGGCGGATCGAGGCTCAGGCCCTTTTCGCGCGCCACGGCGGTGACCCTGCACTCGGCGAACTGATCGTCGTCGTAGAGGCGGCGGCCGTAGGCGCGAACCTCCGGACGGCGGCCCTTCGATGCGGCCAGCGCGCCGGCGTGCATTTCCGCGAGGTCGGCGGCGTGGATCTTCGCAAGGATGATCTGATTGGGGTCGTGACGGTGAAGAGGCGCCGACGCGAGCGAAGCGGGCGACTGCGCAACGAGGGAGCCGGCCACAATGAAACCGGCGCCGGTGGCGAGAAAAACGAGGCGACGAAAATATCTCACGGAGGGGAAGCGCGCGGCACCGGCGGGCGGCAGCGCCCCGACACGATTGCAAGCAACGACTCCATCCAGCATCCTAGCGCCGGATTCACGGAGCCGCCATGGGAGCATGTCACGCGACGCGCATCGGGGCTAAGCGCAAACCTGACGGCGGCGAAAATAAAACGGCCGCGGAGATTGCGGCATTGCCCCGATGGCGCGCGGCGAAAGCCCGTGGCATATTGGCCGATGGCCTCTCAAATCCGACACGACAACTTCGCGCTGAGTGAATTCACGACGGGCGAACACTCCTTGGCCGACGACGTGCGGCTGTGCAACGAACTCGGCATCGCGGGCATCGAGGTGTGCGAAAGCAAGCTGCCCGAAAACGAGCGCGAAGCCCGCGACCTGCTGATGGAAGTGCGCGATGCCGGCCTGCATTTGGTGAGCGTGCAGGCGCGGGTTCATGCGCTGTTTCCCGACGGCATGGCGCCGGAGCCGGCGGACCCGCAGGCGCGAATGGATGCGATGCGCCGGACGATGGAATTGTTTGCGACGGCATTGCCGGACGAACACCCGAGCTACGTGCTGATCGGCGGCCGGGCGCCGGACCATGATTTTTCTCGCGCGCGCGAGACTTTGCTCGCCAACGGCGGGCGGCTGGCCGACGAGGCGCAGGCGCACGGCGGGCGGATCGCGTTCGAGCCGCTGCATCGCGTGATGATGAACGAGAACACGTTTTTGTCGTCGTGGGAGGAGGCGGTGCGGATCGCGAACATCGTGGCGCACGATTCCTTCAAGCTCGTGTGCGACATCTGGAACGTCTGGGACCAGACCGACATCATCGAACGCGTGCGCAACGAAATTGCCCACGTCGCCGTCGTGCACGCGAGCGACTGGCACAAAGGCGGCCCGCGCCGGCTGAACGACCGGATGGTGCCGGGGCGCGGCATCATCTCGTGGGAAACGTGGGGCGCGATGCTGGGCGACGCCGACTACCGCGGCTGGGTGTGCCTCGAGATGCTTTCGGAAAAAACATTTCACGATTCCTACCTGCACGAGGAACCGGCGAAGTATGTCGATGAGGCGCGGGAGCACCTGCGCCGCGCCGGTTGCCTCGCGCATCGCGAAGAGACGGCGGCGGCGAAGTAATTTCGCGGCGGCGGGTGGCGGCGGCGCCGCCGGAAGCAGAATGCCGCTACTCGGCGGAACCGTGCGGGAAGGCGAGTTCCTCGACGTGCTTGCGCCATGCGGCCGGCGGGAGGGCGGCGCGCTGGTCGCGTTCCGCGATGGCAACGACCAGCAATCGGAGCGAACCGGCGACGGGAAGTTCGACCGCCGCGTGGGGCTGGGCGTCCTGTTCGATTCGCGCCAGCACGGCTTTGGCCCATGCGGAGTCGTCCGCCAACGGCGCGGCGAACCGGGAGGCGGCTTCGGCGGTGAGCGCGGCGAGGTCGCCGAGCTGATGCGCGAGCGCGCTGAGCTCGGGTCCGCGCGGTCCAAAATCGGGAGCAGAGGATTGCACGCGGACATCGAGGCTGCGCCAATCCGCGACAAAGGAATCGAGCGTGGCGGGATCGGCGCCCGCGAAGGCGACTTGATCGATCGCGCGGGCGAAGGCGCGCGACGGCGCGCTGTCGGCGGCGGCGCAGTCGGCGAGCCCGGTGAGCGGCATGAATTGCGTGGCGTCCGGCTGCTCGCCGCCGCGACGGTAGGCCTTCACTGGTTCGACGAGCGCGACGAATTCGCGCAAGGCCTGCCGGTCCGCGGGCGTCGCCCGGTCGCCGGCGTAGCGGCGGAGCATCGGTTCGTGATTGGCAATCTGGCGCGTGCCGGCCTCGGAGAGACGCTCGTTCACCAGGGCGAGGCGGCGATACATGTCGGCAATGTCGGTGACATCGCGCGGCGACCAAAGCCGCTCGGCAATCGCGGCGGTGCGCGGCCAGATGCGCGAATCGATCGTCTCCGGTCCGACCCATTCGCCCCACATCGTGGCCTCGCCGCCGAGGACGAGTTTCGCCTGCGCCGGGGTGAGGCCGAGGCCGGCGGGCAGCGGGTCGACGATGTAGTGAGACGATGCCGGATGCATCAGGTCGATGTAGTAGCCGCTCGAAAGAATGCCGGCGTAGCCCTGCTTCGCGGCGACGGCGAGCGAGGCGGGGCCGCGCCAGGACTGGATGACGGCATCCGTCGGCAGGCCGGGTTGCAGGATCTCGTCCCAGCCGATGACGCGCTTGCCATGTTTGGCGAGGATGGCCTGCACGCGACGGCTGAACCACGTCTGCAGGCCGGCGTTGTCGCGGAGATGGTGCTGCTGGATGAAAGCCTGGATCTGCGGATTCGCGGACCATTGCACGCCGTTGTTCTCGTCGCCGCCGATGTGGACGAAAGGATCGGGGAACAACGCGGCCATTTCACCGAGGAAATCGTCGAGCAGCGCGTAGAGTTTTTCGTTGGTCGGGTCCATGACCGGATCGAAAACGCCCCAGCGGCGCACGATGGCGTAGGGGCCGGGCGCGCTCGCGAGCTCGGGATGCGAGACAAACCAGGATGCCGTGTGGCCCGGCATGTCGAACTCGGGCACGACGCGGATGCCGCGGGCGGCGGCGTAGGCGATGATGTCGCGCATCTGCGCCTGCGTGAAAAAGTGGCCGTCGGAGCCCTGCTGCTGCAGTTCCGGATGGGTTTTGCTCTCGATGCGGAACCCCTGGTCCTCGGTCAGGTGCAGGTGCAGGACGTTGAGCTTCACGAGGGCCATGCCATCGAGGCTGCGTTTGATGACTTCGACTGGTTCCCAATGCCGGCCGACATCGATGAGCAGGCCGCGCCACGGAAAACGCGGGCGGTCCTCGATCGCGAGGCCGGGAATGAACCAGCCGGCGGCGTCGGACTGGAGCAGTTGCAGGAGCGTTTCGAGCCCGTCGCGCGCGCCCAGGGTCGTCGGTGCGCGAAGCAGGGCCTGCTTCGATCCGACTTGCAGCGTGTAGCTCTCGTCGTCGCCCAACCGCGGAATTTGCGGGCTGGTGGCGGCGCAATCGATGACGAGGGTCGCGCCCGCGGCGCCGGCGGGCGCGGCGTAGGTGCCATCGGCGTTGCGGGAGAAAGTGAGGCCGGTCCGGCGCTCCCAGCGCCGGCGGAACGTCGCGATCATCTGGTCGAGCCGCGGCTCGTCCTTGCCGGTGACTGCAATGGAAAACCGGGCTGTTACCGCGAGACGGCCGTCGCGCGTTTGCCGTGTGGCCGGCAACGGCATGACGTCGACGCCGTCAGCACCGTTGCCGAGGGCCGCGCCGAGCGGGACGGCGGCGAGCAGGCAGTTGGCCAGCACGAGACGACGGAGAAACGACGGGTGGGGCATGGGTGGAATGGAGCGGTGTTCGAGAAGTCGAGCGACAGGTGAACGGTGGCGGCCGCGAACCTGCAATGGCCTGAACGTGAAAAACGGTTTCCGCAGTCATGAGGTTGAACGCGCCGCAGATCAAGATATCGGCCAACATGCTGCTCGCGGCCTCGCGTCGGGTGGATCACGTTTCCAGATGCGATGGGCATGGCGATGAAGATCCAATACCTCGGCCAGGCAGGTTTTTCGTTTCACGACGCCTCGCGGATGCTCGTGCTCGATCCGTATCTTTCCGACTCGGTCGACCGGCTTCCCGGTTTTCCCGCAGGCTTCTGGACGCGGGCTTATCCGCCGCCGGTGACGCCGGCCGGCTTGCGGGACGCGAACCTCGTGCTCTGCACGCACGATCACCTGGATCACGCGGATCCGGAGACGTTGCTGGGCATCGCGGCGGCGGCACCCGGCTGCGAGTTTGGGGGGCCGCGTGCGACGGTCGAGTTGCTGCATCGGATCGGCATCCCGCCGGAACGCACGGTGATGCTCAACGCAGGGCGCAGCCAGGCCTGGCGCGGCATCACGATTGAACCGATCGCCGCCGCCCACGAGCGCTACGAG
>DASZPP010000270.1:0-3588 GCA_035549975.1 Opitutus sp. | reverse complement strand
AGCTTGCCCAGCCCTTGCAGATTTTCCCGCCGGGATATTCCGCGGTCCACTCGATCGCCTCCTCGACCTCGTTGAAGAAATCCGGGCGCGTCTTCGGCAGTTCGTGCGCCGTCACCGCCACCGGCCACGCACCCGCCGCGCGTCGCGCCGCCTGCAACACATAGATGCCCACGTCCGGCAGCGGTCCGCCGCCCGCGAGCTTCTTGTCGATCCGCCACTGCCGGCCGCTCATGTGAAAACCGAACCCGCCGCGCATCTTCGTGAACGGACCGAAACTCGGGTCGCGCGCCAGCCGCACCATTTCGATGTGATGCGGCTCGAACTCGAGCCGGTAGCCCACGGAAAACTTTTTCCCCGCCGCCTTGCACGCCGCGATCATCTCGTCGCACTCGGCCACCGTCGGCGCCAGCGGTTTTTCTGAGATCACGTGCTTCCCCGCCTTCGCCATTGCCACGACGAAGTCGCGGTGCGTGCCCGGCGGCGTCACAATATAAACGATGTCGATGTCCGGGTTGTCCGCGACCCGCGCCATCGTCTCGTAGCTGTAGACACTCGCCTCCGGCAAGTCGTAGCGTTTCCGCCAGGCCGCGCCCTTCGACGGCGTGCCGGTGATCACGCCCGCGAGCCGGCAATACTTCGCCACCTCGAGCGCCGGCGCGACTTCATGGGTCGCGTAGTTGCCGAGTCCGAGCACAGCCACACCGAGCTTTTTTTCCGAAGCGGCACCGCGCAATCTGCGCGGCAACGCGAGCGCCGCCGCAGCGGCGAGCGAAGCCTGACCAATGAATTCACGACGCGAGAGGGAAACAGGGGTTTTCATGGCGGAGGCTTGACGAAACCCGGCGGAAAGGGGTTCGCCGGAACCGCACGACCGAAGTCCCGCCGGCGGCCGGTCGCAATGCTGCCATGCGGTCAGCAGCGACGCCTTTTTGGGGGCGCGGTGCCCTCACCGCGCCGTTCCAGCGCTCGCCGCCGCTGCGCGACGAGGGCGTCGCGCCCCCATCGGTCAAAACCAACCACCCGCAGGCTGTCGCGCTCCAGTCCCGCCGGCCGTTCAAGAATCCGTCGGCGCGTCCGGCTCTTCGGACCGGGCCGCATCCTCTTCCTTCTTCGTCCGGCCCCGCCGCGAACGCGTCCGCTTTTTGTCCGCGTAGTCGTCCGCATCCCCGCGCTTGTCGGCGAACTTCGATGCCTTCGCATTCACCCACAGCTCGCCCTTCGCGTTTCGGTTGAACCAGTAAATCTCGCCTGCGTGCTCGACGAAAACCGGCTTCTCGCGCGGCTTCTCCGGCACCTTCAGGCCGGCGCTGACCAGCGATGCCACCAAGTCATCCGGCTTTTTCGCCAGTTCGTCCGCCAGGCGGTCGGCCAGGCCGGCGAATCCGCCCGTTCGCGTTTCCTTCAGCAGCGGCCGGATCGCCGCAAATGGCGTCGCGTCCGCCGCGGCCGGCCCGGTCGTCACCACCGGCGTCGGCGACTCCGCCGCCGCCGTTGCTGCATCCGTGATGGTCGGGACGATCGCGGTCGTGTCGGACTGCTCCGCGGACGATGCCGCGTCCGCCGGCTTCGTTTCGCCGCGCTCGCGCTTCTCGCGCCCGTTGATCCAGATCGCGCCGCGCGAGTCCTTGTTCAGCCACCACTCGTCGTGATCGATCTCGACGCGCACCGGCGGATCCGACGGTTTTTCCGGCACGACGAGCCCGAGTGATTGAAACCCCGTCACCAATTCCGCCTCGCTGCACCTCAGCGCGCGGGCGAGGAAGCTCACGCTGCCCGACCCGCCGCCGCCGCGCCGGTTGCGCCGCATCTTCGGCCGGATCTTTTCCAGCAGCTCCGGGCCCGGCGGGAGCGCCGCCGGCTGCGCCGCGGCCGGCGCCGGCTCCGGCATCTCCGGCGGTTCCACCGCGGTTGGGTCGTGCGCGGCCCGCCCGGCTTCCGCCGTTGGCTCGCCCGCAGCCGTCTCCTGCCGCTGTTCCGCCGACTCCTCGCGGACGCGTTGCGCCTGCACGATCCGGAAACGCGGCTCCGGTTTTTCGCGGGTGTTGATCCAGGTTTCGCCGCGCCGGTTGATGTTCACCCAGTAGAGATCGCCGTCGTATTCCACGTATACCGGCTTCGCATTTTCATCCGCGGGAATCTGCAGCCCGCACTCCACCAGCGCCGATTTGATGTCGCTCTCGTCGAGGGACCATTTCTTCGCGAGGTAGTCGACGCCGACGGACATCCCCGCCCCGCGCTGGTTGCGCCGCATGTGCGGCTTCAACGCATCGAAAAAGGTCGGCAGCGCCTCCTCCTCCTCGATCCGCTCCCATTCGTCCTTCTCCGCTTTTTCCTCCTCCGGCGCGTCCGGCTCGTCGTCGCGCGAGGTGTCGATCGGTTTCCGGTAGCCATCGTCGGGCGCCAGCTTCTCCTCGAGAAAACTCGGCTCCGGCTTTTCCGCCGCCGCCCCGCTCGTCGCCGCGCGGAATTTCTCCGCAAATTCCGCGCGGAGCTTCTCCGCCTCGGCCTTCGCCGCGGCCGCGGCCGCGTCCTCGAGCGTCCAGTCCCGCTGCGTCAGCCGGCGCGCGAGCCCGCTGAAGGCGAGCGCATTGTCCGGGGCCGTGCGAAACTCGAGAATCTCCCACTCTTCGCGGCCCAGATCGTTTAAAAATTTTTCCAGCAACGCCGGCGTGGCGAATCCGCCCTTGCCGCTGCTGATGACCTTGTATTCCCAAACTGCCATAAATTGAGGTGTGCGAATCCCACGCATCCCAGATGCGCCGCCCCATGCCGAGCCTAATCTACAGCGGTCGGTTTTGCCGGGGCCGCCCTTCCGATCCCGGTCGCCGAAGTGCCGCAGGCATCACCGCCTGCACAACCCGGCTCCGAGGCGGACGGAGCCCCCGGCACTTTCACCTTTGCCCCTGCCGCGGTTTTTTGCGGCCATCGTCCCGAATCCATGCGGCGGATCGACCAACTCCTCGCCAATCTCGGCTACTGCTCCCGCCGCGAAGCCCGCGCCTGGCTCGACGCCGGGCGCGTGACCGTCCGTGGCGCACCCGCGACTAACCCCGCGCAAAAGTCCGCGGCCGCCGACATCCGGGTCGACGGCGAGCCGCTCGATCACCCCGATGGCCTGTTGCTCGTGCTCAACAAACCGGTCGGACTCGTCTGCTCGCACGACGAACGCGAGGGCCCGAATGTCTACTCGTTGCTCCCGCCGCGCTGGCGCGCCCGCAATCCACCCGTCACCAGCATCGGCCGGCTCGACAAGGACACGAGCGGCCTGCTCCTCCTCACCGATCAGTCCGCGCTCGTGCATCGCCTCACCTCGCCGAAACACAAGGTGCCAAAAACCTACCGCGCCACCCTCGACCGCGAGGTTTCGCCCGGCCTCATCCCGCTTTTCGCCGCCGGCACGCTCCAACTCGACGGCGAAGCCACGCCGTGCGCACCGGCCGAACTGAAGCTGCCCGCGCCGCGCGAGGCCGAGGTCATTCTCACGGAGGGGCGCTACCACCAGGTGCGCCGGATGTTCGCCGCCTGCGGCGCCACGGTCCTCGGGCTGCATCGCACGCAGTTCGGCGAGCTCGCGCTCGACGACCTGGC
>DASZPP010000269.1:0-10118 GCA_035549975.1 Opitutus sp. | reverse complement strand
CGCGCCACGGCCTCCGTGCGGGCCGCGCCGGTGAATTGAAGGCCGCGGCTCGCGCGCGCCAGCAGCCGCCGCACCGGCAGAAACTCCGGCGCATTTTGCAGGATGCCGCCGAGGCAGCCGGGCGAAAACTGGATCACCTGCGAGTGCGCCGCCGCCCGGCCGCGGGCGCCGGCCGGGTCGTTGTGATAACTGTGCGGCAGATCCGGCCCGAACAGCACCAGGTCGCCGGGACCAAACCCGCCGACGTGATCGCCGGTGAACCGCAACCCGCGGCTGCCGACAATGTGCGTGAGCTCGCATTCGGGATGAAAATGAAAGGGGCAGTCGAAGGCCCGGCCCGCAAACTCCCGGCAGAAGAAGGAACGCCCGGAGTCGGGGCCGATTTTTTCGTAAAGCGGTTTCATCACTGTTTTCTTGGCCGGTGCGCGGCCAAGCGGACGATGAAGATGGTTAAAATAATACCTGCACCGGTCAATCGCGACGTGGCGAACCGGGCTCGCCGCGGCTATGCTGGCAAACTTTCCCCACCATGAACCCAACCGAAACCTCCCCGGCCGCATCGATCCGGGCCGATCTCGATTCCACTTATCCGCTGACGTCCGCGCAGCGCGCCCACCTGAAGGAAAACGGCTACATCAAGCTGAAGCAGGTGTTCCAGCCGGAGACGATCGAGCATTATCGCCGCGAGATCGCCGCGCAGGTGAAGCGGCTCAACACGCAGCATCTCCCGCTCGAGCAGCGGGACACTTACCAGAAGGCGTTCCTCCAGGTCGGCAACATCTGGGAGAAAAGTCCCGCGGTGAAGGAGTTCGTCTTCGCGCGCAAGCTGGCGCGCCTCGCGGCCGAGCTGATGGGCGTGCGCGGCGTCCGGATGTATCACGACCAGGCGCTGTACAAGGAGGCCGGCGGCGGCTTCACGCCCTGGCATGCGGACCAATACTACTGGCCGCTGTCCAACGACCACTCGATCACCGCGTGGATTCCGCTGCAGGCGACGCCGCTCGAGATGGGCCCGCTGGCTTTTGCGCGGAAGACGCACCGCATGGCGTTCGGCCGCGATCTGGAGATCAGCGACGAAAGCGAGCTGCGCATCCAGAAGTCGCTCAAGGAAGCCCAGGCCGACATCGACGAAACGCCGTTCGATCCGGGCGAGGTGAGCTTCCATCTCGGCTGGACGTTCCACCGCGCCGGCCCGAACCGTTCGGAACGGCCGCGCGAGGTGATGACCGTCATCTTCATCGACCAGGATGCGCGATTGATCCAGCCGCAGCGCAAGGCGCATGAAAACGACTGGGCCCGGTGGTGCCCGGGCGTGAAGGTCGGCGAGGTGATCGCCAGCCCGCTGAACCCGGTGATGTGGTCGGCGGGAAACGATTGAGACTTGCTCAAAAATCTGACGGGACGTTTGAGAGTAGGGCGGGTCCCTGACCCGCTCTCAAAGGCGCGAAGGGCGGGTCAAAGACCTGCCCTACTTTCGGAGCCGACTCTTCGTTGCATGGAGGAAGCCGAGCAGTTCACCGGTGGGAATCACTTTTTGCGTCCCGCCGATCACAACTTTTGCGTGTCGGGAGCGACCCGGCGACGGGCAGGGTGAGTGCCCCTTTTGTTCGGTCGGATCACATGAAAAAAGTTTCCGTCGGCATCCTGGGCTGCGGTGCGATCGCCCCGGCCTATCTGAAGAACTTGCGCGGCCCTCTGGCGGGAACGGTGGAGGTCGTGGCCTGCGCCGACACGGTCGCGGCCAACGCGGCGAAATGCGCCGGCGAGTTCGGCGGGTCGCGCACGGTCGCGCCCGACGTGCTTCTGGCCGATCCGCAGGTGGAGCTCGTCGTCAACCTCACGCCCGCGCCGGCGCACCACGCGACGAGCCTGTCGGTGCTGCGGGCGGGCAAGCATTTGTTTTCGGAAAAACCGCTGGCGCTGACCCGCGAGCAGGGACGCGAGATCCTCGCGCTGGCCGCGGCGCGCGGGCTGCAGGTCGGCGGCGCGGCGGACACTTTTTTGGGCGCGGCGACGAAACTTTGCCGGACGATGATCGACGCGGGGCGGATCGGCACGCCGGTCGCGGCGCAGATCATGATCGGCGCGCGGCTGTTTCACTCGGAGCGCTATCACGAGGTGTTTCGCGGCGCGCTCCTCGACCTCGGGCCGTATTACCTGACGGCGCTCGTGGCCCTGCTGGGGCCGGTGCGGCGCGTGGGCGGCGCGGCGGAGATCCGGTTTCGCGAAAAGCCGCACGCCGCCGGCACGCCCGGGGCGGGCACGACGTTCAAGGTCGACATCCCGACCAGCGTGAGCGCCGCGCTCGATCTCGCGGACGGTTCGGTGGCGTCGCTGGTCGCGAGTTGCGACACGCAGAGCAATCTCCGGCATTTCGAGATTTTCGGCACGGAGGGTTCGCTCGTCGTGCCCGACAACAACCGTTACACCGGCACGGTCGTTCACCGCCGCGCGGGCGGCGAGGAGTGGTTCGAGGAGGCGCCAGGTTTTGGCGAACTCGGGCGCGGGCTCGGCGTGGCCGAGATGGCCGTGGCAATTCGCGGGCAACGCGCGCCGCGCGCGAGCGGAGCGCTGATGTTTCACGTGCTGGACACGATGCTCGCGGTGCACGACTCGTCGGCCGCGGGCCGGCACGTCGTTCTGGGCAGCACGGCGGCGCGACCGGAGCCCTTCGATTATGCGTCGCTGCCGGCGGCGGACGCGGCCCGGCGACCCTGAGGCGACGAGAGACCGCCGCCGATCGCCCCAAAATTTCACCCCGATGGCCCGATGAACTCGTCCGCCGCGCTTCAAGCCGCCGCCGGGAGACTGCCGCGGGAGGACTATGCGGTCGATCCGCCGGTGGATCGCTGCGGACAATACCGGCTCGAGCTGCCCGCGGATTTTCCGCTCACGGTGAAACGGCTGTCGTTTTCGGCGCGGCAGGCGCCGCCGCTCACGTGGCACACCTATCTCGAGTTGTTCATGCCGCTCTCGGGCCCGTGCCGCGTGCGCATGGGCGGGGGCGTGGTCGAGCTCGGGTGCGGCGACGTGCTGGTGATGGATCATCAGAAACTGCACGCGGTCCTCGATTTTCCCGGCCCGCAGGCGGAGGCGGTGGTCATCCGTTTCCTGCCGGAGATCGTGCGCGGAGCGGGCTCGGCGGCGGCGGATCACCTGATGCTGCTGCCGTTTTACTGCCAGGTGGCCGAACAGCCGCACGTCTGGCGCGCGGGTGAAAGAGGAGCCGCCGCGGTGCAGGCGGCGCTGGCGGAGTTGTTCGCCAGCTTTGCGGGAACCGCAGCGGGGGCTTACGAACAGACGGGAGCGCGCGCGTATTTCCTCGTCGTGCTGCACCTGCTGGCGCGGCATTTTCGGGCGGCGGAGCGGTTGAACGAGTTGTATGCGCGGATGCAGACGAAGCACGGGCGGTTGCGCGAGGTCTTCGAGTTCATCGAGGAACGCCACGCCGAGCGGATCATGCTGCCGGAGGTGGCGGCGCGCGCCGGGCTGAGCCGGCCGCAGTTTCACGCCGTCTTCAAGCGCGCGGCGGGCATGACGCTGGTGGACTATGTCAACCAGGTGCGGCTGACCCGCGCCGCGCGGCTGCTGCAGGAGACCGCGCAGCCGGTCGTGGAGATCGCCAATGCGGTGGGCTTCGCGGACCAGAGTTATTTCGACCGGCGGTTTCGCCGGCGCTACGGGCGGACGCCGCTGCAGTTCCGGCGCGGGGGACCGGCGGCTGAGAGAATCGTCCGGAAAAAACAGGCAATCGTTCTATCGAGCCGCAACCCCATCCCGTAAGGTGAACCCCGTGTTGAATCGCCCCCGCGTGTCATCCGCCCCGATGAGCGTTTCGTGTGCCGCCCCGGTCCGGCGTGGAGCCGTGGCCCGCGGGAGCGCGCTGGTTTTCACCCTGGCAACGCTCGCGCTGGTGGCGCGCGCGAACGTCGAGCTGGCCCCGCCGTTCTGCGACCATGCGGTGCTGCAGCGCGACCGCGCGGTGCCGGTGTGGGGTTTTGCCGATGCGGGCGAGGAAGTCGCGGTCAGGTTTCACGGCGCGGAGGTGCACGCGGTCACCGGCCCCGACGGCCGCTGGTCCGTGATGCTCGGCCCGCTGCCGGCGAGCCGCGAGGGAGCGGATCTCGTGGTCGCGGGGCGGACGACGGCAATCGCGCACGATGTCGTTGTGGGGGATGTGTTCCTTTGCTCGGGCCAGTCGAACATGGGGATGACGGTGGCGCGCTCGCAGAACGCGCAGGAGGAGATCGCGGCGGCGAATTTTCCGCTCGTGCGCGTGCTCTCCGTGCGCAACACGGTCGCGGAGAAGCCGGCGACGACCGTCGTGACGACCGGCTGGCGAATCGCCTCGCCGGAGACGGCGGGCGGTTTCACGGCGGTGGGATATTTTTTTGCGCGCGACCTGCAGCGCGAGCTCGGCATCCCGATCGGGGTCCTGCACAGCTCCTACGGCGGGACGCGGATCGAGGCGTGGCTGAGCGAGGCGGCGATCGGGGGCGACCCGGCGTTCGCCGGCATCGTGCCGGCCTGGAAGGCGGACAACGGGGTGCCCTACGCGAAGCGGAGAGCGGACTACGACGCGGCGCTCGCGGAGTGGCAGGCGGGTGACGACCGGGCGAGGGCGGCGGGCGGGGAAGCCGCGGCGCGCTATCGGCGGGAGCATCGACGTCCCTCCGCGCCGATGGGACCACAGCAGGCGCCGTCGGCCCTTTTCAACGGCATGATCAACCCGATCGTGCCCTACGCGGTGCGCGCGATCCTCTGGTATCAGGGCGAGTCGAATGTCTGGAACGCCGGCGATTACCGGCGGCTTTTCCCGGCGCTGATCACGTCGTGGCGCGCGCATTTCGGCCGCGAGGATCTGCCGTTCTTCTGGGTGCAGCTCGCGAATTTCGCGGACAAGCACGATTGGTCCTGGCTGCGGGAGGCGCAGACGCAGGCGCTTGCGCTGCCGAACACCGGCCAGGCGGTGGCGATCGACATCGGCGAGCCGGGCGACATTCATCCGCGCAACAAGCAGGAGGTCGCGCGCCGGCTGCTCCTGATCGCGAACGCGAAACTCTACGGCGGGCACGAGGAATATTCGGGTCCGATGCTCGCGGCGAGCACACGCGAGGACGGGGCGATCCGCGTGCGTTTCACCCACGCCGACGGCGGACTCACGGTGCGCGGCGGCGCCGTCACCTCGCTGGAGATCGCCGGCGAGGATCGCGTGTTTCACGCGGCCGCCGGGCGGATCGAGGGCGGCGAGCTGGTGGTTTCGGCGGCGGACGTTCCGTCGCCGGTGGCGGTGCGCTACGCGTGGAGCAGCGCGCCCGCGGCGAATCTCTACAACGCGGCGGGCCTGCCGGCGTCGCCGTTCCGCACGGACACCTGGTAAGCGAACCGAGGGCAAAAAACCATGACGATACGAACTCTTCTTCGCGGATTTTCGCTCGCGAGCGTCGCGCTGGCCGTGACGACAATCCCGGGCCGGGCGTTCGAGTGGCAGACGGCGACGCCCGAGAGCCGCGGCTTTTCGTCGGCGAAGATCGATGCGTTCGAGCATTTGCTCGCGGCGCACGGCACGCAGGCCTTCCTGCTGATCGACGACGACCACATCATCGGCGAATGGTATTCGGCGGATTTTTCGGCGAAAAAACTTCACTACACGGCGTCGATGGCGAAGGCCGTCGTCGGCGGCGTCGCGGCGGCGGTTGCGATCAGCGACGGCCGGATGTCGCTCGACGACCCGGCGGCGAAATACATTCCGCAATGGCGCGGCGATCCGGTGAAGTCCCGCATCACGCTGCGCGAGCTCGGCTCGCACACATCGGGCGTCGACGATGCCGAGTCGCACGATCTTCTGCACGCGAAGCTGACCGGCTGGAAGGGCGATTTCTGGAAGCGGCTCCCGCCGCCGCGCGATCCGTTCACGCTGTCGCGCGACGTCGCGCCGGTGGTTTTCCCGCCGGGCACGAAACGGCTCTACAGCAATCCCGGCATCGCGATGCTCGCGTATGCCACGACGGCGGCGTTGAAGGATGCGCCGCAAAAGGACCTGCGCACGCTGCTCCGTGACCGGGTGATGCGGCCGATCGGCGTGGCGGACAGCGATTGGGACGCCGGTTACGGGCAGACCTTCGCGGTCGACGGGCTGCCGCTCGTCGCGGCGTGGGGCGGCGGCGGCTACACGGCGCGCGCGACGGCGCGGCTGGCGCGGCTGATGTTGCACGGAGGCGAGTGGGACGGACGCCGGTTGATCGCCGCCGCGGCGGTGCGGGCGGTGACACAGGATGCCGGCACGCCGGGGCCGGGCGGGATCGGCTGGTGGAACAACCGCGACGGGTTTGTCGCGGCGATGCCGCGCGACGCGTATTGGGGCGCGGGTGCGGAGGACCAGCTCGCGCTGGTGATTCCCAGCCGGAAATTGATCGCAGTGCGCTACGGCGGCTCCCTCGGGCCCGACTTGCAGAATGACGACGCGGCGGACCGCTGGTTTTTCACGCCGTTGATGGCGGCGATCGAAAAGGCGCCGGCGAAGCAGCGAAAATGAGGCGGCCGCTTGCGATCACACTCTTGGGCTGGCTGGCGGCCGGAAGCATCGCAGCCGCCGGTGCACCGGCGTGGCCCGGCGAGAAATGGCCGGCGGCGACGCCGGCCGAGGAAGGGATGGTCGCGAGCCGCCTGCTGGAGGCGCGCGACTATGCGATGAGCGGCGGCGGTTCGGGGATGATCACGCGTCATGGAAAAGTGGTGCTGACCTGGGGCGACCAGGCGGAGCGCTACGATTTGAAATCCTCCTCGAAGGCGATCGGCGTGACGCTCCTCGGCGTCGCACTGCTCGACGGCAAGGTGCAGCTCGATGATCCGGCGATCCGTTATCAACCTGCGCTCGGCGTTCCGCCCGAGAGCAACCGCGCGACCGGCTGGATCGACGAGATCACGCTGCACCAGCTTGCGAACCAGACGGCGGGGTTCGAGAAACCCGGCGGCTACGGGAAGCTGTTGTTCGCACCGGGCACGAAATGGTTTTACAGCGACGCCGGGCCGAACTGGCTCGCCGAATGCCTGACGCTCGCTTACGGGCGCGATCTCAACGACGTGATGTCCGAGCGGGTGTTCGGGCCGATCGGCATCACGCCGGCCGACCTCGCCTGGCGCGAAAACGCGTTCCGCCCGCACGAGATCAGCGGCGTGAAACGCCGCGAGTTCGGCTCGGGGTTCAGCGCGAATGTCGGTGCGATGGCACGCATCGGTTATCTTTATCTGCGCGGCGGCCGCTGGAAAAATCGACAAATCATCCCGGCGGATTTCGTGCGGATGGCCGGCCGGCCGGCGAAGGAATCGATCGGTCTGCCCGAATACGACCAAAGCCACGGCAACGGGTCGGATCACTACAGCCTGTTGTGGTGGGACAACGGCGACGGCACGATCCCGGGACTGCCGCGCGACGCGTTTTGGTCGTGGGGGCTCCATGACAGTTTCATCCTCGTGATCCCGAGCCTCGACATCGTCGCGGCGCGGGCGGGGCGGGCGTGGGCGCGGACGTCGGATGAGCACTACGACGTGCTCAAGCCGTTTTTCGTGCCGATCGCGGCATCGGTGCGGGAATTCGGGCGGCTTTCGTCGGACACGTGGTCGGCGCAGAAAAATCCGGCCAAGCCTCCCTATCCACCGAGCCCGGTGATCAAGAAGGTGATTTGGGCGTCGGCTTCCGAAATCGTGCGACGCGCGCCGGGCGGCGACTGCTGGCCGATCACCTGGGCGGACGACGACGCGCAATACACGGCGTATGGCGACGGCAACGGCTTCGAGCCGTTCGTGCCGGAAAAATTGAGCATGGGTTTCGCGAGGGTGACCGGCGGTCCGGAAAATTTCACCGGCGTTAATCTGCGGACCGCGACCGGCGAATTCGTCGGTGACGGCCGGTCGGGACGGAAGGCGAGCGGGTTGGTGATGGTTGACGGCGTGCTCTACACGCTGGCGCGGAATCGGGACAACGCCCAGCTCGGCTGGTCGCGCGATCACGGCGCGACGTGGACCTGGGCGGGCTGGCGGTTCGAGACGAGCCTCGGCTGCCCGACATTCTTGAACTTCGGGCGGAACTACGCCGGAGCGCGGGACGATTTCGTTTATGTCTACTCGTTCGACAGCGATAGCGCCTACGAACCGGCCGATCGGATGGTGCTGGCGCGCGTGCGGAAGGACCGGATCGCGGAGCGCGCGGCCTACGAGTTTTTCGTGAAGATCGATGCGTCCGGCAGGCCGGTGTGGAGCCGCGACGTCGCGCGGCGCGGCGCCGTGTTTGCGAGCCCCGGAGCGTGTTTTCGCGGCGGTATCAGCTACGATGCGGGGCTGAAACGCTACCTGTGGTGCCAGATCCTGCCGCACAGCACGCATCCGCAGGGCCAGCGGTTCCAGGGCGGGTTCGGCATCTACGATGCGCCCGAGCCGTGGGGGCCGTGGACGACGGTGTTCTACGCGCCGGCTTGGGACGTTGGTCCGGGGGAGAGCAGCCGGTTCCCGACGAAGTGGATGAGCGGGGACGGGCGGACGGCGTATCTTTTGTTTTCTGGCAACGACAGTTTTGCGGTGCGGCGGGCGACGTTCATCACGAGCGAGCCGAAGTGAACGAATGATTTTTTCGATGAGACTGAAAAACAAAGTGGCGATCGTCACCGGAGCGGGGCGCGGGATCGGACGGGTGATCGCGCTGCGGTTCGGTGCGGAGGGCGCGCGCGTGATGGTGGCGGACTTGAGCCTCGGGCACGCGCAGGGCGTGGCGCGCGAAATCACGGCGGCGGGCGGGGCAGCGGAGGCGTTGCCCGTCGACGTCGCCGATCCCGCGAGCGTGACGCGGATGATTGCGCGAACGCAGGAACTCGCCGGGCGGATCGATGTGCTGGTGAACAACGCGGGCATCGGCTCGAACCAGCCGGTGCTCGAAATGAGCCTCGGCGAATGGGAGCGGAATTTGCGCGTGAACCTGACCGGCACGTTCCTCTGCGCGCAGGCGGCCGGCCGGGTGATGGTGGCGCAGGGCGCCGGACGCATCATCAACGTCGCCTCGATCTCCGGCCAGCGCGGCGGAGTGGGACGCGCCGCGTATGGCGCCGCGAAGGCGGGCGTGATCCTGCTCACGAAAGTGATGGCGGTCGAGCTCGCGGGGCGCGGCGTGCTGGTGAATGCGATTTCGCCCGGGCCGATCGACACCGAGCAAAGCCGCGGCACGCACACGCCGGCGACGCGCCGGTCGTATCTCGACCGGATTCCGATGCGGCGCTACGGGCAGGCGGAGGAGATCGCGGGCGGCGTGCTGTTTCTCGCGTCGGACGATTCGAGCTGGGTGAACGGCCACGTGCTGAACGTGGACGGCGGGTTCGATGCGGCCGGGCTGATTTTCGACGACGGCGCATGAGAAAACGCCACATCGTCCTCGGGCTGCTCGCGCTGCTGTCGGTCATCACGTATCTGGACCGCGTGTGCATCGGCGTGGCGGGGCCGCGGATGCAGGACGAGCTGAAGTTGTCGCCGACGCAGTGGGGTTGGGTGCTGAGCGTGTTCATTCTGTCGTATGGCGTGTTCGAGATTCCGAGCGGCGCGCTCGGCGACCGGCGCGGCCACCGGCGGGTGCTGACGCGAATCGTGGTGTGGTGGTCGGTGTTCACCAGCCTCACGGGCGCGGCGTGGAATTACGGGGCGCTGCTGGTGATCCGGCTCCTGTTCGGCGCGGGCGAGGCGGGTGCGTTTCCGAACATCGCGGGCAGCGTCGGCCGATGGTTTCCGGCGGCCGAGCGCGGGCGCGCACAGGGCGTGATCTGGGGCGCGAGCCGGATCGGCGGCGCGCTTTCGCCATGGATCGTTGTCCCGCTGATGGGGGCGGCCGGCTGGCGAAACACGTTTTATCTGTTCGGCGCGCTCGGGATCCTCTGGGCGATCGGGTGGCTCGTGTGGTATCGGGACGAGCCCGCGCAGCAGCCGGGCATCACGTGGGAGGAACTCGAGGAAATCGGCGGAGCGAGTAGCGCAGGCGGCCCGCCGGTTTCGGGGCACAATGCAGGCGGGGACGCCTGCGCTACGGCGCCGGCGGCGGTGCCGTGGAAGCAGCTTTTTCGCAGTCCGCGACTGTGGCTGAT